>CAYFUW010000004.1:0-49173 GCA_964346495.1 uncultured Dysgonomonadaceae bacterium | reverse complement strand
CGGCTTTTCTTCTATACAACTCGAAGAAAAGCCGTACTTTTGTAAATACAAACATAAAACAGAACATATTAATGAATAGAATTAGACAGACGCTGAAATTTTTCTTTATTCCGTATGCAGTTTTTTTGATAGTACTTTTGTTTTTGGTTATCAATTACGAAAAAGCGGAGTTACATCTGATGATGAACAGCTTCCACACAAGCTTTTTAGATGTTTTCTTTAAATATTTTACCGAAATTGGTGGCGATATTCCGTTTGTAGTTGTGGGACTGCTTCTCTTTTACAAGTTTGGCGCATCGTTTTATCTGTTAGCAACTTTGATATTTAATGTATTAATTACTAACGGACTAAAGTTACTGTTCGGTTTTCCGCGTCCTAGTCTCTATTTTTCTGAAAACTTTCCAGAAATATCGCTTCCACTGGTCGAAGGTGTAAAGCTTTATCTTACAAATGGATTCCCTTCGGGACACACTTCTGCTACATTTGCATTTATGCTTTGCATAGCTCTGCTTGTTAAGAAGAAATGGGTTGCTGTAGCATGCTGCATTACAGCTATTTTGGTTGGCTATTCTCGTGTTTATCTTTCACAGCATTTTGCAGAAGATATTTTGCTAGGCTCAATTATTGGTGTTTTTTCGGGTGGGATTATCTACATTCTACACACCTATATGACAAACAGATACAAATGGTTAAACAAATCGTTATTGACGATAGGCAATAAGAAATAGAAAACTATACCAAAAGTAAATCACCAAATTGTAATACTGAATGGTTCTTGTAGCGGAATTAAGTTTTCTATTTCTTTAGACACAAGAACCAAGAATCAAGACTTTTTAATTGCTCCCGCGCGAATCCTTTCGCGTGGTATTAGCCCAACTACAAAGCCAATAGCCAATGGCTAAAAGCCAACAGCAGATTTCAGAATTTGCAGAATCATCCTTAATCAATAATAGGTAACCTTTCAATACCGCTATTTTAAAGAAAAAAGCATCTTTAAAGACCTAACTATCTCACTTTTACTGGCATTTTCACGCAATAACATCAAAACCACATCATTCCCTGCGATAGTCGCAATCACGCCAGGAATAAGATTGTTTTCGATATCTTGCGCAACACCTTTGGCATAACCTTGCGGAGTTTTAACAACACACATTTGTCCGGAAAACTCAATATAGATTACTCCCTGTTTATAAAAAGGAGTTGAAATGCCATATTTTTCTGCAACCTGACGAACAGGTTGCGATTCGGGCAGTCTATAATAGTAGTTCCCTGCGGCATCGGGAGTTTTTGCAATCATCATCTCTCTGAAATCTCTCGACAAAGTGGCCTGAGTAAGCTCAAAACCCATATCGAAAAGCATTTCCAACAACGAATCCTGGCTATCGATACTGTAACTGCTTAATATCTCGGCAATGGCTTTATGTCGCTCTTGCTTACTTTTTTTACCCATCACACTTATTGTTTTCCGCCAAAAGTAAACACAACCGGTATAGCTGCAGGAGATTTTATTGGAGTATTACCAACCACCAATTTGGGCCAAAGTTTAAGTGTAATTTTGGTTTGCTCTGGTTTTAAACCGAAAAAAGCACACATTTCATCCGAAACTTTTTCTCTCGAATATCTATTCATCAAGTAAGTCAAATCTACACCGATAGAAATTGGCATCGTCTTAGTTTCACCCGGCTCTATCTGAATCGGAATATCTATTTTACCGTCTGCAAACTCCATATCGTTTATATTTATTGCATAATCCATAGAGTTGAGAAATGCAGTGCTCTGATTCGGATTGCTAACATCCACATTCAGAGTCATATTAAACGGGATATTTTGATTCTCTCCAGCAGCAAGAATACTCGATATTTTAGCCAAATTTGCCACCGAAATATTTGAAGTATCACCAAGTTTTAATCCTGCTAAGTATATGTTTGATATGGAGTTATAACCATATTCACATTGCGAAAAAGTGATAGCGCCACCAATTTGGTTCACTATGTTACATCCGCTCAAAATTAATCCAATTATTACAGTAAATACTATTTTTTTCATTTTTTTCGCTTTGTTGTGTGATTATCTTATAGTTACCATAGTTGCGCCAAATCCATACTCTTTGAATGAAGCGTCTTGCACATAGCATTTTTTATATTTTAATCTCAACTCATCAAGCAGTGCCTTCTTTAATACGCCGTCGCCTTTACCATGAATAAAAACAATTTTCTTATTCTTGTTTTTCAAATTCTCCTGCATCACTTCGTTGAACTTTTTCAGTTGATATTCCAACATATCGCTATTGCTCATGCCTGCTGTTGTGTCCAAAAGTTCGTTTATATGCAAATCAATTTCTAAAATTTTATTTTCAGGTTTTTTTATCACTCTCTGTCTTCGTGGGCGTTGGTCCGACATCTCTTTCTCTTGCATCGCCCGCTCAATATCACCTGCCGAAATAAGCATCTCTTTCATCGGCACATTATCTCTTGTAATGTAATATGTAAGAGCCTTTTCATCGAAATAGTCATTTTCGGTAAACGTGTGATATTTATAAAACTTCACCGTATCTATTGTCAGCTCAACCGAAACCGGATTTTTAAAAGTGTAACTCTTATTATGCTTAAATGCAACGAATTGCACACATATATTTTCTATTTCGTTGAGCATCAACTTATCAAACTCTTCTATAAAAATCTGAGTATTAGGCTCAATCAATCCGTGATATCGGCTTTTCCATGCGTTGTTTTCACGACTCATATAGTTCACAAACAGATAGTAGTTGCTATCGTTTACAAAGTATGACTCATACGAAGTTTGAGAGATGTTTTTCTCGTCCATCGGCAAGAAAACAAGACAAGTAGTTATTTTTTCACCTTCTATAGTTTCATGAACTTCGGCTTTTTTTTCTATTACAACTTGCGCCGGAGTATCTTCTATTATATCCGATTTTGCTTCAATTTTCACTTTGTCGTTAGAACCAACAACAATACATTCCGATATTAATACGGGTACGTCAAAACCGATATCATCTTCAACCAGAACCAACTGTTTATCCAAAAACTTTTTCACTACACCACCACCTGTGGTATTCAAAAAACGCACTTTATCACCTATTTCTAATTTTTTCATCTAAATCAGCTCTATAATTTTGTTGCAAATACAAAGTTGCTTAATTTTGTTGAATAATACAGCAAAAAAGACATTTAAAAAAGCATGAAGTTTGCGAAAAAATGAAAAAAAACGAAGTCGAATCTATTCGTATAGCTGATTACAGCTATGATTTACCCGATATAAAAATTGCCAAATATCCACTTCAAAAAAGGGACGAGTCTAAGTTACTGCTATTTGAAAATGGCAATCTGTCCGTTTCCAAATTCAAAAATCTGAGCAACCACATACCAACAAATAGTCTGATGGTTTTTAACAACACACGTGTTATTCACGCTCGCATGATTTTTTTGAAAGAGAGCGGTGCTACAATCGAAGTATTCTGTTTACTGCCATTTTCACCCGACAATTATATCGACAACTTTATGCAAACCGATAGTTGTTCGTGGCTCTGCATGATTGGAAATGCCAAACGTTGGAAAAACGAACCGTTATCGATGAAAATTGTAATCAACGATAAAGAGATAACACTCTCTGCTAAAAAAAAGGAGATAACGGATGACGGTACATTGGTTGAGTTTTCGTGGAATGACAACAGTTTTACATTTTCCGAAATTTTGGAAGTTGCGGGCAAATTACCCATTCCGCCCTATCTGAATCGTGCATCGGAAGAGTCCGACGAAACAACCTATCAAACCGTTTACTCGAAAGCGGAAGGCTCTGTTGCTGCGCCAACAGGTGGACTACATTTCACTAACGAAGTTATTGATTCTCTGCAACAAAAAGGTATTTCGCAAACACAAGTAACTCTGCATGTTGGCGCAGGAACATTTAAACCTGTGAAATCAGATACAATGGCAGAGCACCATATGCACGCCGAAGTTATTTCAGTAAAAAAGCAGACAATAACAGATATTTTAAATAGAAAAGGAGTGCTGATTGTTGTGGGAACCACATCGATGCGCACTGTGGAAAGTCTCTACTATCTGGGATGCAAAATTCTTAAAAATCCTTCTATTTCGGAACAAGAACTATTTGTTAAACAATGGGAGCCATATAGTGACGAAAACGATAATATCTCGCCAGACAATGCTTTAAAAGCAATTGTCAAATATATGGACGACAATCAGTTAGAGACCATTTTAGCATCAACACAAATAATTATTCTTCCCGGATACAAATTCCACTTTGTTGACGCTTTAATTACAAATTTTCATCAACCGCAAAGTACTCTGTTACTGCTTGTATCGGCATTTGTAGGCGATAAGTGGCGAGATATTTACGATTTTGCACTAAACAACGAGTTCCGATTTTTAAGCTATGGCGACAGTTCGCTTTTATGGAAATAAAATTGGACTATCTTGAATTATTATTTGTATTTTTGCAAAGAATATTTTTGTACAAACTTATTAGATTAGATATAAAATGAAAATTAGGTTTAACTTCATAACTATATTGACTTTAGCCGCTATTTTTGTGCTGACAACATTGTCGCTTTCATCGCAAAACAAGCCGTACAATACCGTTACCCGAAACGGACAATCTTTTTATGAATATAAAGTACAGCCCGGTGAAGGTCTTTATTCCGTTGCCCGAAATATGTCTGTTTCGCAGGAAACAATCATAAAGCACAATCCCGATGTAACAAAGGGACTGCAAGTTGGACAGTCGATATTCATTCCCACATCGGAAGTGACCACTACAAGCACAAACGTGTCGGGTAAGCCACAAAACGGCAACCAAAACCACACTTTTAAACACACGGTTGCACGTGGTGAAACGCTTTACAGCATTTCTCAAATGTACAATACAACTGTAGCCGAGATAATGAGATACAATAGCGGACTCACAGAAATAATTGAAGTTGGGCAAGTTATAATAATTCCGCAAACATCTGCAAGCAGCAGCAACGACGTAAACTATCGTTATCACGTGATTGCACCAAAAGAGACACTATACTCAGTTTCAAAAACTTACTCGCTGAAACCTGAAGATTTGGTTGCTGCAAACCAGGGACTATCTGTTGAAACTTTCCGTGCCGGAACAACTATTCGCATTCCAATCACTTCAGGAAGCCATAATTATGTTTCATATCAAGAACAGACGAAAAACATTGTTCACAAAGTAAAACGCAGCGAAACTCTATACAGCATTTCTCGTAAATATAATGTAGATATTGAAGAGATAAAACGCAGCAACCCAATGCTTGATGCCGGATTAAGAATCGGTATGGAACTTCATATTCCCGTAAAAGCAGAAAACTTAGATCAAAACGCATCAGTTAAAGAGATAGAAGCCAACAATTTGTTGATAAAAAGAGGTATTGCAAAAAATGTAAATGTAATAAAAATCGGTCTGTTACTGCCATTTTTGGAAGAAGATGATAACCAACACCTTCGCCTGCAAGAGTATTACGAAGGTTTTTTGATTGCTGTTGACCGTATGAAAAATATGGGTGCAAATATAGAACTTTTTGTTTTCGATATTGGTGCAAAAAACGATACACGAAAACTCGAAAGCCTGTTAGGCACATCAGAAATGAAAGATTTGCATCTGATTATCGGCGGAATATCTGAAGATCAAATCTCTGTTTTGGCAAGATTCACTCAGAAAAACAATATTAAATATGTAATTCCACTATCATCGAGAAATGAGTTGGTACAAAACAATAGCTCTATTTTCCAGGTAAATGCACCGCAATCATACCTTTACTCGAAAGCGGCAGATGCTTTTATGAACATTTTTAAAAATGAAAATGTGATTATTGCTAACTTAGAGAAAACCGAAAAAGCTGATTTTATCTCTGTGCTTAAATCCGACTTGCGAAAAAGTGGAAACATAGCCAAAGATGTAACATTTGGAGCCAATGCAAATGCCGAAACATTGATGGGTTCGTTGCGAAGCAATAGAGAAAACGTTATAGTTCCAACATCAGGAAACTCTGCTGATATTCGCAGATTACTCGACGCCATTCAGTCGATAAAAGAGAGCAATCCCGAATATTCAATCAGACTGTTCGGCTATCCGGAGTGGCAAACATTCGGCTCTGCGGTAACCAACAGATTCAAAAAAACAGGAACATATTTCTATTCCGCTTTTTACGCAGACGAAGCTGATACCGAAATGCAAAAATTTCTATCAGATTTCAAAAAATGGTACAATCGCGATTTAATCAATACTTATCCCAAATACGGCATGCTGGGATATGACACCGGATTGTTTTTTATGACTGCTCTGCATCGCTACGGAACCAATTTTGAGCAAAATATCCAAAGTGTAGATGTAAAAACAATTCAGTTTGCATTCCATTTCGAGCGAGTAAATAATTGGGGCGGATTTATCAACAGAGGTCTATATTTGATACATTACGACACGAACGGTGTTGTACACAAAATTAACAAAAGCAGATTATGAGAAAACTGATTCTAGTCTCTTTCTTATCCCTAATCGTTTGCGCAAGTGCAAGTGCACAAAAAAAGGATTTTGAGAACCAACTGTATGTCGGCGCAAGTTGTGGAGCACTAATCTCGTCAGTTGACTTTGTGCCAAATGTTTTTCAAGAGATTAATTTTGGAATGACTGCCGGTGTTTCGGCAAAATATATTTCGCAAAAACATCTTGGGATGATTCTCGAAGTGAATTTCGCTCAACGAGGATGGCAAGAGGAGTTTCAGGCAGGCACCAATTTGGCTTATTCGAGAACTCTGAACTATCTCGAAATTCCAATAATGACTCATATCTATTTCGGCGAGAAGGCACGATTTATTATCAATCTTGGTCCGCAAGTGAGCTTTCTTTTGGGAGATAAAGAAAATGCCAACACCAATTTTATTAATCAAAATCCACAAGGAACACAATACAAAGAGATTGAGCACCGATTCGATTACGGACTTATCGGTGGCTTAGGAATGGAAGTAAACACTCCAATTGGAAGTTTCGATTTGGAAGGAAGATATTATTTCGGTTTGTGCGATATTTTCGACAATAAACGAGAGACCGATATACAAAAATTTTCACGCTCTGCACATAGGGTAATTGAAGCAAAACTGACCTATTATTTTAAGTTGTAGAATAACCAACCAGCCCTGTTTTTATAAAGGATTTGTAGAGACGAGGCATGCCTCGTCTAAGATGTTTGTAATATTTACCATTGGTAATAAACCAGGGCGCGACTCCAAGCTACACTCTGACTTATAATTTTCGGAAACTTTCAAGTCGTGGGTATTTAGAAGATAATACAATATGCTTTATCCCAAGCTTAGATAAATTTTGGCTAAAGCCTTGTGGTTTTTAAACATTAGCTCCACGAGTTAAAACTCGTGGCAATTGATATCTATGTACAATGCAAAATTTGGTAGCTGCAATGCGTTATGTGATTTAGAGTGCATTGCGGTTATAATCCGCCTTGCACATAATCAATATTCCGGTTGCATTATCCATATATTTAATAAGCTAATAAGGTTGCCTTAAATTCTAATTTTATCCTACTAAGGTTGAAAATATAAAAATAAGGCTTTTATATAAATAAAACAAAGAGCTTATTTTCAACAAAATAACCTTAGTAGCAATAAGTAAACACACGTAATAATACCTTATTTCCTTATTTTTTCAGTGTAATAATTCCTGTGTCGGAGGGATTTGCAATCCCGACATTTCTAACTATTGTTTTTAACCACATAGAAACATAGGATAAAGAAGTTTCTCGCAAAGCTCGGTTAGTTTCGCATAGCTTGAAAAAATCGTTCATAGATAGCCAGAACGTGGCTCCAAGCCACTCTCTGGATTGTAATTTTACCCCGGCAGACAATAAAGCTCATAACACAAATAATCAACCACATACCCCACCCTTTTCAATCAAAAACAAAATTATTAATAAAAAAAATATTCTATCGTGAACAAAAACAGATGAATGTATGTTCATATATGCATACGAAGTAATTTTTATAGATTATGAGTTTTCCTACAGACAAAAAAATAGACAAAGAGAGATTAGAAGATGCCGTTTATCTGCTTAAATCGTTATCGAACGAAATAAAGCTTTCAGCGGTAATATTCTTGTCGGATGGCTCGGAAAAATCGGTTTCGGAATTGAGAGAAAAAATAGGATGCGAGCAATCACTACTCTCTCATCATCTCACTGATTTGCGGGCAAAAGACATTCTCAATTGTAGGAAAAGCGGAAAAAACTGTTTTTATTCACTAAAAAACAGACAGGTGTTACCGCTACTGAAATGTGTAATGAACTGTATAGAATAATATATATGAAAGATAAACTAAAAAAATATCGGATAGTTATTCTGGGAGTAATTTTAGGGACTATAGGCGGATATCTTTATTACTATTTTATCGGCTGTAGCTCAGGAACATGTCCAATCACATCGAATCCGTACAGAATGATGATTTATGGTGCAATTATAGGTTTTTTGGTTGCAGATATTTTTAAGAAAAAAGATATCGAAAAGGACAAAACTGAAATAGAAAAATAATCTTTAAAAAAACAAATTATATGAAGTACAATCTGCTATTAATCAGTGCTGCAATACTTTTCTCGATTACAGCATGTGGCAATAACAAAACATCGGATGCAAATGCCGATTCAAACAAGGAAATAAATTCACAAAATAATAAAAAAATGGCAACAACAATTAATTTAACGAGAGCCGACTTCCTAGAGAAAGTGGCAAATTTTGAAAAAAATCCCGAAAAATGGGAATATCTTGGTGACAAACCTGCAATCATCGATTTTTACGCAGATTGGTGCGGACCATGTAAAATGATTGCACCAGTTTTGGAAGAGTTAGCAAAAGAGTATGATGGACAAATATATATCTACAAAGTAAATACTGAAGTAGAGCAACAATTAGCTGCAGAATTTGGCATCCGTAGTATTCCTACTTTGTTGTTCGTTCCTATGGACGAAGCACCGCAAATGGCACAGGGAGCATTACCAAAAGATGCTTTAAAACAAGCAATTGACGAAGTTTTACTTAAGAAATAGTGATTGACTATGAGTCAGATGTTTTTTGAGAGTAAAAGTAAATATGCTTTCGATGAAACGGTTGAAAAGCTTGCCGAAGTCATAGTTGAAAATGGCTGGATTATAGCCCATACACACGATTTGCAAGCAACAATGAAAAAAAACGGATATGAAGTTTCTTCGGTTAAAGTATTTGAGGTATGCAAGCCGAATTATGCTTACCAACTCTTATCTGACGACTCTCTTCGTATCTATTCAAACATGATGCCGTGCAGAATTTCGGTTTATATGAAAGACGACGGCAAAACCTACGTTTCCCGAATGAGCTCAGCTGTAATGGCTGCACAAATAGGTGGCGTGGTGCAAGAAGTTATGTCAAATGCTTTTAAAGACGTTGAACAGTTTATCGAAAAAGTGTTAGAATAGTTTTTGTTTTCATAAGTAAGTGAAAGTGAAGAAGCTGCTTCAAAATTTTGAGGCAGTTTCTTTTTTTATTAAACAATAAAAAAAACGGACATTGCTAATTTCATAGCAATATCCGAATACCAGTAGAGACGGAGCATGCTCCGTCTCTACAATTTTATAATAACGAAAGATTTTGTATATATCCGTAAATTTGTTTTATGCACAATGCGGTTCTAACCGCAATGTGCAAAACCAAAAAATCGAAATTGATTTATTCCCCACCTGTTGCCGATGTATCCATCGCTGTATATTGTCTTTGAGCCAACTCTTTATCGAAAGTATAAAGACCAAAACCGTTATCGCCAATCAATCTCAAAGCATCAATCATTCCTTGTGCATTCTCTTCTTCTTCAACCTGCTCATTTACGAACCAACGCAACATATTATCGGTTGCATAATCGTTTTCGCTTTGAGCTAATGCTGTCAAATCGTTGATTAGTGCTGTAACTACTCTCTCGTGTTTTAAAGTCTCTTCAAAGGCATCTAAAACAGATTTCCAGGAAGTTTGTACTTCTTCAATCGGTTCAAGTTCAACTCTGTTGCCTTTTGCAATAAGGAAACTCATAAGTTTGTGGGCATGATCCTGCTCTTCCTGAAACTGAATTTTGAACCAGTTAGATACACCAGGCAAACCTTTGTTTGCAAAATCCATCGACATAGAAAGATAGAGATATGCCGACCACAATTCGGCATTGATTTGTTTATTGATAGCTTTTTCTAATTTTTCGCTTACCATGATTTTTAATTTTTAAATGTTATTATTTAGTTTTATCCTAATTGAAATAACAAATTGCCAGAAAAATTGTTTATATATTGTACAAGATAATTTTAAAACTAATCATAATTTTCTTATCGAATACAACTAAAACAAAATATTAGTATCTTTGTACTTTCAAAGAATGCATTATCACCGATAATAAAATAAAAGCAATGGTAAATCTCTTAAAAGATAAAATGATGAAATACGATGCCCCGCAAAAATATAAAGCGATGGGCATATATCCGTATTTCAGAGTAATAGAAAGTGACCAAGACACAGAAGTTGTTATAAACGGCAAAAAAGTATTGATGTTTGGTTCTAACTCTTATCTTGGTCTTACCAATCATCCAAAGGTGATTGAAGCTGCAGTAAAAGCTACAGAAAAATATGGTTCGGGAATGGCAGGCTCTCGCTTTCTGAACGGTACGCTCGATATACATATCGAGTTGGAGAAAAGAATTGCAAACTTTTTACGTAAAGATGATGCGATTGTATTCTCTACCGGATTTTCAGTTAACGAAGGAGTTTTAGGCTCTCTTACCGGACGAGAAGACTATATATTATGGGACGAAAGAAATCACGCATCCATAATTGAAGGCACACGTGTCTCTTTTTCAACAAAATACAAATTCCGACACAATGATATGGAGTCACTTGAGAAACAGCTTAAAAGATGTGCGTCTCAAAAAGTTAAACTTATTGTTGTAGATGGAGTTTTCAGCATGGAAGGTGATTTGACTAACCTTCCAGAATTGGTAAGACTTGCTCGTAAATACCATGCAAACATCATGGTTGACGAGGCACACGGAATAGGTGTTTTGGGTAGAAAATACAATGGCAAAGGTGTTTGCGACCACTACGGAATGCTTAACGAGGTGGATTTGATAATGGGTACATTCAGTAAATCGCTTGCATCGTTGGGCGGATTTATCGCGGGAGATTATCACACCATTAACTATCTCAGACACAATGCACGTCCATATATTTTCAGCGCAAGTATTACGCCATCGGCTACAGCTGCGGCATTGGCGGCTTTAGAGATTATTCAATCGGAACCCGAAAGAATTAGAAGACTTTGGGAATTAACCTATTATACTATCGATCAGTTTAAAGAGAGAGGATTTGAGGTTGGACCAACTTCCACACCCATTATTCCGCTTTATATACGTGACGACGGGAAAACCTTTATGATTACAAAAGAGCTCTTCGAGACGGGAATATTTGTGAATCCTGTTGTGCCACCGGCTGTTTCGCCAAACGACACACTTATCAGGTTTTCACTTATGGCAACTCACACGCAAGAACAAATTGACTACGCTATAGACAATATTGAAAAAATATTCAGAAAACATGATGTGAAATCATTGACCGAAAAATAAAAATTTGAAAATCAAATTATAGAAACTATTGTATAGCATTAGTATTTAAAAGGACAAGTTACTTTGCAAGTTATCGATTTATCAAATAAAACGGCAGTAGAAAAACCACCATTGGTAGCCACGCTCGGTTTCTTTGACGGTGTGCATATTGGACACCAACATCTTATAAATCAAGTCAAAGAAAAGGCGGCTACTATGGGATATCCTACTGCAGTTATTACTTTCCCAATTCATCCGCGAAAAGTGTTGCAATCCGATTATCAGCCCAAACTGCTATGCGGTTTTGAAGAAAAATTGGAGTTGCTTGGCAAAACCGGAATCGATTACTGCTTTAGCTTACCTTTCACAAGAGAGTTATCGAGACTTACCGCACAACAATTTATATCGACCATATTGAAAGATAAAATTGGTGTTAACTCATTTATTATTGGTTATGACCATCGTTTCGGACATAATCGTGAAGAGAGTTTCGAAGATTATCGCCGATATGGAAAAGAAGTAGATATCGAAATTGAACAAGCTACTGAAATGCGGATAGATGACGAAGATGTCAGCTCATCGAGAGTCAGACGATTGCTGCTTGCCGGAAACATTCAAAAGGCAAACAGACTGTTGACTTACAATTATCAGATATCGGGAAAAATTGTACAAGGCTATAAAGTTGGTCGCACAATAGGATTTCCAACTGCCAATGTTCAAGTTTGGGAAAAATTCAAGGTAGTACCACTATTTGGCGTATATGCCGTGTTGGTTCATATCGATAACAAAACACACGAAGGCATGTTGTACATAGGCACCCGCCCCACCCTACAAAATGGTTCAAATATAAGTTTAGAGGTAAATATTTTTGACTTTGAAGAAGATCTGTACAACAAATCATTGACTGTAGAATTTATCGATTTTATTCGTGCCGATGAGAAATTTGCCAATATAAAACTGCTCGCAGCACAGATAGCAAAAGATAAAGAGAGTGTAAAAACAGTTCTTGATAATTATAGAAAACGCTAATGTTGTCTTTAGCGATAAATTCCCATTTTATTTAATGCCCTTTGGTAGCGTGCCGCGTTTCGTGAATGTTCGGCATGTGTTTTAGCGAAATTGTGCCTTCCCGATAAGTCATCTTTAGCGCACATAAACAGATAGTTGTGCGACTGCGGTTGCAGAGTTGCATCAATAGCTTTAATAGAAGGCATGCGGATTGGACCGGGTGGCAATCCTTCAACTTTATAGGTGTTATATGGCGACTCTGCCTCTAGATGACGATACAAAATTCTACGCAAAGTAAAATCGCCAACAGCGAATTTTACCGTTGGGTCAGCTTCCAGTCGCATTCCCTTTTTCAATCTGTTCAGATAAAGTCCTGCAACAATCGGATACTCATCTGCATAAGTAGCCTCTTCTTCTACAATTGATGCCAATGTAGAGACTTCTATTGGAGTTAGTTCTAACGCTTTAGCCTGTGCAAGTCGTGTTTCATTCCAAAATCTGTCATACTCTTTCTTCATTCGTTGCATAAGACCATCTACGCTGATATCCCAGTAAACTTCGTAAGTGTTTGGAATAAACATTGCCACGATAGTAGTACTGTCGAAACCGAGCTTTTCTATTGTTTCTTTATTATTGAGCGCGTTCAACAACGAAATACTGTCAATCATCAGTTGATTGGACAGACGTCCTACCAGATTTTCTTTGGTACGAATATTATTGAAAGTGATATTTAAAGGTGTCTGCTGTCCTGTCCGCAAAATACGAATCAGATGTATCATGGTTGTATTTGGCTTTATTTCGTATTTCCCTGTTTTAATCTGATTATCGTTATAGTTCATCCTTTGAGCCAACATTCGAAATATTTTTTCGGATGGCAAACCATTATCATTTAGTTTTAAAATAATCTTTTCGACGGTATCATCCTCTTCAATATATAAATATTGTGTCTCTTCAATCTGAAACGGCTTAAAAACCAGATTTTTCAAAACAAAGAAAGCTACAACACAGAGAATGAGCGTTGTCAATATTATTATCGGGAGAATTATCTTTTTTCGTGATGACTTCTTTTTCATAAATAAGCGTCAATTAGTATAACTACAACACAAATGTAGGTAATTTTCGAATAAAAACAGTGATTTTGTTTGACAAGATGAAAACAATTTTGTAATTTTGCAGTCGATTTATTCATAAAGTCATAAAAGGAAGTGTGGGTGAGTGGCTGAAACCAGCAGTTTGCTAAACTGCCGAACGGGTAACTGTTCCGCGAGTTCGAATCTCGCCGCTTCCGCAAAGATCATTTTGAAGTACTCTGAAAAGAGTAAATAAAAAGACAAAAGCAAATAGTTAAGTGTCGTAATTCTAATGAGTTACGACACTTTTCTTTTTACAACACTAATTATTTAGAGTGTTATTAGAGCATTCAAATAATCTTAAAATACTCACAGTCGGGTACATTTTGGCTACAGTAGAAATAACAAGAATAAAAATGTAGCCATGAGCACTTTCAGAGGTCGTACAGATAACTATCAAATTACTGTTTTTCAAATAATTATGTCGAACTTTGCAGTGGAAAGTTTTAAGAAAAAAGAGTAAAAAAACAATGATATTTTAATAGCCTTATGGCTACAAAAAATTATTTCTTTTTACCTAAAACTTCCGAAGCAGTAAAAAAACAGTAAAATGAAAAAAATCTTCCGAACAGTCTTCTATTTAAGAAGCAACTACACAAACAAAGAAGGGCTGTCGCCTGTAATGATCCGTATTTACTTGAATAATGAACGACTTCCTCTTGGTTCTACTGGTATTGCTGTTGAGCCTAAACTATGGGATGGCATTAAAAACAGAGTGAAAGGACGTGCAACGGAAATATTACAAACCAATCAACAGTTGGATAACATTCAAGCTGGATTGCAAAATATTTTTCGTCGCCTTGAATTTTCCGATGATCTTAGTCTTGAATTGATAAAATCTTATTATTTAGGCAAGAAAGAACAAACTGAAACAATCCTGACACTATTTGAAAAGCACAACAATGACATACGAAGTCAAGTTGGTATAACAAAAACAGCAGCGACACTGCAAAAATATGAAAACTGCAAACGGCATTTTAAGAATTTTCTCAAATCAAAGTATAGTCGAACAGATCTAAAAGTGTCAGAAGTGACAACTATAGTCATATATGACTTTCAAATTTACCTACTAACAGTAGCAAAATGTAAACTCAACACCGCTAATAAGATATTAGGATTTTTAAAAACAGTTACTTTATTAGGTCACAGAATTGGAGTTATGATGCAAGACCCATTCAGAGAAATTCGTCTTCGTAAAGAATCTGTAGAGCGAGATTTTTTAACCGATGAAGAAATTAATGCAATTATCCAAAAAGAGCTGAAAATACCACGATTAGACTTAGTTCGCGATATTTTCATTTTCTCTTGCTTTACCGGACTTGCATATATAGATGTAGCAAATCTCACAGAAGACCACATAGTTGAATTAGATGGTAAACAATGGATTATGACTAAAAGACAAAAAACCAAAATCGCCACTAACATTATCTTGCTTGATATTCCTAAAATGATCATAGAAAAATATGCTTCTGTTAGAAAAGACGGAAAGCTATTACCCATACTTTCAAATCAAAAAATGAATTCTTATTTAAAAGAAATTGCCGATGTGTGTAAAATAAATAAAAACTTAACATACCATTGCGCTCGTCACACATTTGCCACAATGAGCATAAGTAAAGGTGTACCCATTGAAACCGTTTCTAAAATGCTGGGGCATCAAAGAATACAGACAACTCAAATTTATGCAAGAATAACGAACAAAAAGTTAGAAGCAGACATGTTGGCTTTATCTTCCAAATTAGATAAATTTACTGATTCAATGAATATTAACCCTTAAAACATCCATATTATGAAAACAACAAAAAAAGAATTGTCGTACTACCGACTAAGATTGGAAACTTATTTGAAAGATTATCATCCGCATCGCTTATCGGATGAAAGGTTTATCACTGCTCGTTCAGATGCTTCGGCAAAGGCTTATGAAGAAAGTTTCCTATCGGGTGCATCGCCCAATGAAGCTGATGCAACAGCCTTGGAGGTGCTGTTTGAAGGATTGCATTTTTCTGAATACTTTTTTATCGGACAAATTCTCGACAACGAATTTTCCGATGAAGTTCCTGCTGAACTTACTCAGAAATTAAGCTTATTACTATTAAAAAATGATACAGTAAAAGCAACTATTGCTAAATACAGCCCCGACGACAAATTCGATGAAAAGCCGGAATACAGCCTGCTTTACACCGAACTTACAGGTGTGATACAACTCGTTATCGAAAAAAACAGTCTCCTGAAAAGCCTGAAAGCATAACCTTATTTTTTTACTTCATAAAAAGGATAGTTTCTACCAAGAGATTATCCTTTTTTCGTTTTCACACTTTCCGGTTATAATCTGACTTCATTTTTGTTCTTCCCGATTTTTTCCAAAAGGACGAGTATTGTTTCGTTCTGTGGGCAAAGGTAAAACGTGTTTCGTCAAATGCAAGGTCAAGCCCTTTGGGTTTGGCTAAAAAATCTTCCTCTTTCCACTTCGTGGCGAGCGTATTTTTTGCCAAAACCTTGCTTTTTGCCGAAGCCACTACCTTTTTGAAGCCCTCGAAACGAAACAGGCATACTCCGACCTTTGGACGCAAAAAAAATGTCAGAAGTTATGAAACAGTCAGAAATATATACAGAAAAGAATTTTGGGAAACGAAGCGACACCTCCTCCCATTACCGCATAAACTGTGGTAAAAACCCTGTCCCTGTGGGCGAAATAGTGAAATATTATGTGGAACAACTTAAAAAGAAAAGCTATGAGTACCAATAATTTTGCTTTTGAAAACCGCTGTATAGTGGTGGAAGACGATGATTTTACATTTGAGAATGTACCTAAACATCTTGAATACGTGCAAGGCAGTAACCGGAACTATCCGAGTTATTACTTAGATGAATATAGACACCGCTTTTACACGCTTGATATTGTAATAACGGCAGCTTATTATTCGGGTGCTTGTATTGATTATACACCCAATGACAAGTATTTGGACTGCATTTACGAATGCAGGAATTATGTTTCAAACCGTGATGCAGACGATATATTCGATGATATTTATGCCGACTTCAAAACCTATAAGCCGAAAAAACGTGAATTGCGTAAACTTGTGAGAGATGTTTACAACGCCAAATTGGGAAATTATAAGCCTTTTGATGCACTTTTCGAATTTCTGTTTGCCTTAGAAAAAGTTGAAGCCGATAAAATTCTCGATAAAATACGTGATGATTACGGTTACACGGAAGTCCGTAAAATAGCCAACTTCTGTAATGGCGAAGCCTTGTATGAACCTATTAAAGAACATCAAGCCGTATGAAAATTATCCGACTATCACACCGAATTGTTATCACGCAAGCACGTAACTTTCGTGAATACAGAATATTACAATCCAAGAACTACAATGGTAATTCTTTCTCGAAGTTCCTACGAATGTGGATGGATTGGCAAGAAATCAAAGACGTATTAACATCAATAAAATCAACCCAAAATGGCAACTAAAACACGAAACACAGTGAAAGTAAAAATACAGACAATGGCTGTTGTAGAAGGTAATAAGCCGTGTGAGCAGACTGAACATTTGATTTGTCAATTGGGACACCAATACGCTTTTATTACCGCTTATTTGAAAGGAAACGGCTATGTTAAGTTATTCAGTTTGCGGAACTTTATCGAATGGGAATTCTACGACAGACCTGCCCGAAGTGTGGACATCACACAAGACGAGTACAACGACGACACCGTTTTTGAACGGATTATAGAACGTAATTTTATATCACTTTCAAACAGATAACTAAAATGAAATCAATCCCTTTACGGCTGATAGTAGCTTTATTTCTGATAATCGGAACGGTTTACGCTGTATCGGTTATCGCTACTCCGGAAACGATAATGCTTGTAATGATTTTAACGGCATCTACGCTACTGAAATTCATCATCCGAGCAACGCTTTATATCGTTTTCAAAGTGCTGAAATGGGTCGTTATTATTGCCGTAATAGGATTGATTTTAACATCATTATTCTAATTCAGATAAAATATTTACAAATATGAAAAAAGCATTTAACATCACTGATTATATTTTGGTAAAAGCCGATACAGACAGCGATTGGGACAACTGCCACTTCGCTATCATCCATTGCACAAAAGATTGGCGAGAAACAATGACACAACGACTTAAAGCCGTTCTGTCAGTTGAAAATGAACCCGGATTTATATCGCTAAACTATTACGACACATCGGTTGATTTTTATTGTGCAGAAGAAAACGCCCAAAACGATATAGACCAAATATTGGGTGGAAAAGATTGGTCGTTTGTAGAATTGGATGAAAACGAACAAGAAACATTCCTTACACCCGAAAGCTGTTTGAACAACTACAAATTGTCGTTTTATCAGCACGGAACAGCAATTTACTCTGCACACGGAAAGCATTCCGGCGATGAGTTTTTTACTTCTGATTTTTCAATCAAAAGTGTTTTGAATTATCATCAATCTACTATTGCAATCAAACGGCTATTTTAGACTACAACAAACATTCAGAAAAATGAAAACAACAGAACATTTCAAAAACACCATAGAGACCTATCTGAGAGATAAAGCCGAATGCACACCTTATCCGAAAGCGGATGACGGCTTGATTTTTTCATTTTTTCTGATTGCCCCGAAAGTTTTTCGTGAACTTTCGGGGCTTCTTTTCTTTGGGGAAAAGGCAAACAAAGAAAAGAAGGAAAAGAAATTTGCCGGGACAGAGTGGATTTTAACAAAATTATGAACTTTGCGGAAAACAGATTTTAGTCAAAAAGCCCCTACATATCACATGCAAGAGCTTTCTAACTGTTTATTTAATTTTTTATATATGAAACGCCTCGGGATATTACTCCCTTTTCTTCATCCTTAGCATTAAACTGAAACTCCAACTTCCTTTCATTTCCAAAACTATCTTCCACAACCACTTCAAACTGCTGACTAGCGTTTGAGTGTGAAGTATAGTACAATCGGAACTCTTTATCCGGTAATGAATATCGGTCATTAGGCAGAAAAACATCTCCATCTTTTCCTAATCGCAACTCGCCGTAGCCGTCACTTTGGAAATAACGAATTGTATAACGATTATCGGCAAAGTTTCCTGTTTCGATTAAAGTGCATCTAACTTCGACAGTTTCGTTTTGCTTGATGTCTTTACGCACCGGCATCGTGAGAATATCGAATTCGTAAGCCTGTTGAATATCCAAAGAGCTGTTACAGGCAAACAGGAGTAGTGATACTCCCATTAAGTACATCGCCATAAATATTGTTGATTTTGCTGTTTTCATGTTGTTATTTTTTAATTGATAATTTGTTGATTTTGGGATTTCCCGATAATTATGTAATAAACTATGCTTTGTAGAGCCTTTCGTAAACTGTTTTATTGCTGTTGTTTATGATGTTTACGGTCGGCTTTTCAAAAACTAATTCAAATTCGGACGGCATACTGTATTCTGAAATAAAAATACAATGTCCTTCGCTTTTTTTCTGAAAGCACCATTGGTAAAACTTTTCGTAGTCGAAAGGTTGTCCCGCATTTTTGTATCCTGTTGTTCCTTTATAGGGTATATCGCAATAGATAAGTGAGTTTTCGGGTAATTTCAAGTCGGCATAATCACAGCAATGAAACTCTACTCCTTTGAGCAATTCAATCTGACTAAGTATGTTCCGGATAAATTCATTGACGTATTTTTGTCCGTTTTTGCCTTTTCCCGAAAAACCGGAAAAGAACTTTCCCCGATAGGATGCCATAAAACCTATCCATCCCAAATCAAAATTGCTGAAATTACCGTTACCTGTTTTGAAGGAATTAAATGCGGCATCATAGAGCGTTTCGTCTATTTGCAGATACACCTTGCGGTTTTCTGTAAGTCCCTGAAACATTGCAATCAGATAGGGATTGATGTCCGATGCAATCCGATTGCCTGCAACGTGGCAAATCACGTTACATCCCCCACAAAACGGCTCGACATAGTATTGGTCTGTTGCTCGCTCTTGAAGGAGTATCGGCAGAATATCTTTGCATAGTCTTTTCTTAGCACCTAAATAAACCATTGCTAAAACACTATTCTTATTCCTGTTTGTATCTGCGGTCTGAACATCTCCACATCACTTCCCCACAACACATTGCATTTCCCTTTTACGAAAAGCACAAGATTGTCGATTACAAACACATCTAATGCCAAGTGATAAGCACCGCCATAAACAAATCGGTCTCGTGTCAATAGCGTCGCACCGTCGGGTAAAAGCTTTTCATTTCGATTGACCGTTTCATAACCTGCAACGGTAGTAATTCCGGTATTGAGCAATACATTCTTTCCTGCATCGGAAAAGAGATTGAATAGATAACCACTTTCAAAAGCAACCGTTTCGGAAGGGATTTGCATATCACGATAAGCAAAATGTTTTTTCGCATATTCCAATCCGAACAACCATTGATTAGCACGCTTGTGGTTAATCGTCATCGCCATTTCCAAAGTATAATTACCGTTTTCAAACAGCTTGCTTTCCGTAGTCGGAACACCTGCTGACAACTGCAAACCACGTTGTCCGGGAATAAGCCGTTGGGCGTATGATGCAGTAACTATCGCCACCGTCATCACGAAAAATAGAAGTATCCGTCTCATCAGAATTTCAGTTTTAAGTTATCGATGTTTTTTGCACGGATTAAATCTCCGTTTTCCACGATAAATGTCTGATGGCGACCGCCGTTCTGCTCAAAAAGCGTTACTTCCAATACTTTGTCATCCGGCAAAGTGAACTGTTCCAATGCAAATATCGAACGTTGTGTTTGCAATCGGCCGATGCGGATAACATCGTTATAGGCTCTCAATGGTTGTAGAACTTGTTCCTGTATGGCAGTACGTTTGGCTATTTTTTTATCGACCACTTTAAACGTGATAAAATCAATGTTATAAGGCATTTCACTTTGGCTTTTCATTTGTAAATGAAAATACAGCAGTCCATTGTGCGAGTACAGCCCACGTAATAGAAACTGAATACCGAACTTTTTCGAGCCGATATGCTTGATTTCTCTGCGGTCGTTTTGCCAAATCGTTTTCATAATCAACTTGACCAACACGGGCGATTGATTACCCAACTCCTTGAAATAAATATCGGCTTTGTTGGTGGGTAGATTATTTGTACCCGAATGCAAAAAATCTTGCATCTCGATATTCAGGCGTTCCGGCTCTTCCGCATATTTTACATTGAAACTGTAAAAACTACCGTCATCACAAATAACCGAAAGATTGGTTTCCGTTTCAAAATCACGCACGGCAGCCTTTACGCGAAGTACGTTGTCGGCATCTTCCGCTTTTCCTGCAATAATGTTACTGCTTCCCAAATCGACGTAACGGATTTGAGCGGGAAAAATCAGATGAACGGTTTTCTCGAACGTGATTTGCAAGCCGTAAGGCAGAACTACTCGTCCGTTAGGAATAGCACGGCTCATTCCTTGATACAAGTCGCCCGAGCCGATTTGGGCGTTAGCAAGAAAACTTCCTGCCAATAAAATGGTAGCTAAAAATAGTTGTTTAATTTTCATTGTTGTTATTTTTTTTGATTTGTAATTAACTTATTTATTGTCTGTCAGATAGAGCAAATGTCCGCTTTTTAGTGTAACTTTTACTTCCCGCATTTTTTTGTTAATGTATTGCGATGCACCCTGCATTACACCCTTTCCTGCATCGGCAGCCAATTGCTGTCCTGCGGATGAATTAAATGTAAAACTCGTTCCTGCCGATTGTCCCATTCCGGCAACGACTTCCTTTACGGCATTCATCTCTTCGTGATTGGGAATAAAGATACCCTGCTGTCCGTCCATATCGTACGCAGAGAGATTGACGGCTATAATTCGTCCCTGTTGCTCAATGCTTGTTACGGAAAGGGTTAAGCGATTACCTTGTATTTTTGCAATGGCAGTCAATATTTTGTTTTTCGGAAGGTGCAGATTGGCTACTCGTGCTGTTTCCAACAGACGTAATCGAACAGCTTCGCTGTCTTTGATGGTTATCGTTTCATGAACCGATACTTTCAGCGTGTTTTTATCCAACACTTCATTGATATTTTCCGTCCCGGAAAAGAAAGAGCGATTACGCTCTTGTAATTGTTCAGCCATAAACACACTGTCCGGTACTTCTTGATAGAGTGACGAAACCACGTTTTTTACTTCGGGCAGTACGGTAAATATCGGCTCTTTGGTTTTGGCTTCCGCTTTGGTGTGAGCATTAGGCAACGGTTCGTCCATTTTTCGCTCAACGGCAGTTTCAAAAGGATTTGTTGTTACCGTTTGCTGATTTTGCGGCATATATTTGGCAGCCAACTGATACGACTTTTCCATTAAAGCAATGTGGTCGTCTTCTTCATTTTTACTCTCTTCCAACTCGATAAGCTTATCACGAAGTTCCGTTACTTCTCGCCACAACTCTTCCTTTTCAGGGTCGTGAGCAGGCGGTTCGTTAAATGCTTGCAACATCCGGGTAGTTTCTTGATACTGATTGACCGATTTTAACATAGGGTCGTCGTTGTCGGTTTTGTATACCGATAGAGCTTCGTTCCTGTTTTTGCTTTCACGGTCGAAATAATCATACAAGCTACCTATCATTCCTTGTTGATTTTTCTCTTTTTCTTCGTCTGTACCAAGTGTATAGGCTTTCAGTTTATCGTCGGGCAAGTCGAGATTGGATGCTTGCGGAATATCGTCGTTCAATCCGATTTGCTCTTCCGCTTTTTTCTTTTCATCTGATGACGGTTTGAAAACAAGCCACATAAACAGAACGAAAAGAATACCCATTGCACTGAAAACAATTGCCTTTTTTAGTTTCTCTTTATCTTGTGGCGACAATTGTTTAACGATGTCTCTTTTGTCGGTTTTGTCTTGTTTTCCGCTGTTTTCTTGTTCTCCTTGTGTCGAATGAGCGGTCTGTTCCGGTGGAAGGATTTCTTGACTTTGTTCTTTTTCATTTTTCATAGTTATTGATTTTAGGTAGTTGATTGTTCAAAATTTTCTGTCTGATACAAACTGTCTTTCAGTATCGGTGTATCTATCAGTTCCGGCACGTCTTGTTTGATTATTTCGGTCTGTTCCGTTTTTTCGGTTTTCTTTTCAGGAATAAACATCGGTATAATCAATCCGATACAACTGATAAAATAAATACTGCACACGGTTATCAGAATTATTCGTCGCTGACGTATAGTCAGTCGCTCGCACCCTGCTTTAAGCCACAAGTGCAATTTTAAATAGGCTCGTTTCATCGCTTTATGGTTTGAATGTCTTGATTTTGCAATACAACGAAACGTTCCAAAGTAAATCCTTGCGGATTATTGTCGGAACGCACCGAGTTAATCAGTTCGCAATCGGTTATAAGCGAACGCTCCGTGATGTTGCTTTGACGAATAATGTATTGCCGAGCAAATGTTTTTGCCTTGTAAGGATAGTTCTCGAAGTTGCACACGATGCTGTCTATTTCGATGCGTTGGTTGATATTTCCCGAAATTATTCGTGTGAAATACCCTTTTTCCATTAAATCTTTATAGTAATTGTATGCAGACTTGTCGGCAAGCATAAAGGCACGTTTCATATTGCTTTCAATGGCATTTTTGTCGGGTGCAACGGTAAAAAAGAGTTCGTGAAAACGTCTTATGTGTTCCCTTGCTTCTACCGGACGATTGGCTTCCGCATTTTGCGAAAGTGCCAATATCAACGATTTTCCGTTGTCCAAAACATATACTTTTTCTCGTTGTTTCTCGGCAAAACTGTATGATTGATAGAGTGCGTATCCGCAGACACACAAACAGAGAACAACAAAAATCAATGCGTACAAGCGTATCTGCTTAAAGGATGTTTCGATGTTTTTTAATGATTTGAATTCCATAATATTAGCCCCTTTTATTCCCCCCAAAGGGGGAAAACGGCGGGGAACCTTTTTTGAAATGGTTAATGATTTGGCTTTCCCAAAGTCCCCCTTCGGGGGATTTAGGGGGCTTTACTTCTTTTTGAGCATTCCGCGAATGCGTCCGGCAACATTTCCTGCCACTGCACCGCCTGCCGCAGCCGTCGCTTTTCCGCCTGTTACGGCTTTGTTTCCGGCATGTTTTGCCTGTTCACTCAGGTTTTTGCTGTAATTGCCCATACCACCGCCTGCTTCGATAATCCATCCTGCTATGGTGGGTACGGTAAAATAACCCACGATACCGATAAGAAAGAAAACGATGTAATACCAATTGCTTCCGTCGGCAATAAAGTTAGGGTCTTCCAACATGGCGATGTCTTTTTGTAGCATTAACACCTGTATCTTTGTCAAAAGAGCAGTCAAGATACTACTCACGGGCAACCACAAATAGACGGAAATATACCTGCTGAACCAAGCCGTTATTGAACCGCCCAATCCATCCCACATGCCAATGGCAAATACAATTGGTCCTAAAATAGATAGGACAATCAAAAAGAAAGTTCGAACCGTGTCGATGACTAATCCCGCAGCTTGATACAAAAGTTCCAACAGTTCATAGACCTTTTCCATCATCCATTTTTTGGTATTGTAAGCTGCTCTTTCAGCATACATTCCTGCAATGGTAACTGCATCGGATACACCGATGATTCCCATTTCTTCGATTTTCTCGTCCCATTTGGCTTGGTCTGCCAAATATGCCGTTTCGGGATTTCGCAAGAGTGCTTCGTATTGCAAATCATCTCGTTTCTGTTTCAATGTCTGTACTTCATTGTTTTGCTGTTTTACCATCTGTTCCGTACCTTTTACTATCGGACTTAATACGGCATTGATACTTCCCAAAACCAACGGCGAGAAAAACAGGATGCACAATCCCAATGCAAAAGGTCGTAGCAAGGGATACACGTCAATGGGTTCGGCACGTGCCAACGATGCCCATACTCGCATCGCTATGTAAAACAACGCACCCAATCCAGCAATTCCTTTGGCGACACCCGTCAATTGTGATGATAAGGGTATCATCTCGTTGTACGTTGTACGTAACAACTCGTGTAGGCTGTTAAAATCCATATTATTAGTTTTTAGTGGATGAGTTTACAAGTAAACAAGATGCGATTATCTTTATTTTCAGCATTTTGTCTATCGCTTTGACTCGTTTACTCGTCAACTTGTTTACTTTTATTTACCAAAATCTATGTTCATCCATACCGTAAAGTTCCTGTACACGACGAGTATCGTCTTTTTTCTTGGCACGAACGTAGCTGACCGAGATGTTTTTGCGAGTGTAATAGGATGTGATTGCTTTGTACTCTTTTACCTGTTCATAGATAGCATTAATCATATCCATACGTTCCTTGTCGTTCATCGAGAAAGAGCCGTTTTGCACTATTGCTTTCAATTCTTTGATTGACTCGCCGCTCAATTCAAGCAATCGGGCATAACCCGATGCCATAGCAGCAAGTTCGGTTGGACGAAAGTTGGTATCGGAAAGCATTCGTTTGTAAGCATCCACGTAAATTCCCGTGATGTCGCCCACCATAACCAATGTTTCCTTAACTTTGTAAGCATCGCCGATTAAGTTGTTTACTTTTTTAAGGGCATCGTAATACTTTTTGGTGTCGTTGTAGAGTTTTTCCACTTCTTTAAATCCGTTCAGGGTATTTTTTACGGTTTTACTTGCCGTGGCTATCTCTTTAACCGAGTTAGCGATATTACCTGCAAAGTTACCCGGGTCAGTTACCACCCATTGGGCGTTGGCTGTCCCGAAACAAAGGGCAAAAGCCAATAGAATAAGAGAAAGTTTTGTTTTCATGATGATAATTATTAAAAGATTATTGATTTGATTTATTTCCATTTCTTTTCTCCCTTGCCTTTTCAGCAAGTTGTTTGATTGCCTGTTCGATGTTGCCGTCGAGTTTTTCCGCTAAATTGAGCACTTCCATTTTTTCGGTCTCTTCGGTGGTATAGGTCAAATACTCTTCGGTGGAAACTTCGGTGGCATAAACGGCAGATTGTGTCCCACCCAAACCAATCCACACTTCTTTATAGAGCCTGCCGCCGTCGTTGTTCATGTTAATGGAAAGGATTTGCGACTTCTCTTTTTCTGTCAGACCCAACAAGTTCTGTATGCTGTCGAACTTATTGGCATACTTGCGTTGGTCTAACAGGATTTTACAGTCCGAGTTATTGATGATACTCTCTTTCACGATAGGACTTTGTATAATATCGTCCACTTCCTGCGTTACCACAATGGCTTCTCCAAAATATTTGCGGACGGTTTTGTAGAGATACTTGATATAATCAGCCATATTTGCCGATGCAATGGCTTTCCACGCTTCTTCAATCAGTATCATCTTGCGAATGCCTTTCAAGCGTCGCATCTTATTGATAAAGACTTCCATAATGATAATGGTTACCACCGGAAATAGGTCTTTATTGTCTTTTACCGCATCAATCTCAAACACTATAAAGCGTTTGGATAACAAGTCGATGTTTTTATCGGAATTGAGCAGAAAGTCGTAGCGACCGCCTTTGTAGTACTGTTTGAGCGTAGTCAAAAGATTATCGATATTGAAATCTTCTTTGGTTACTTTGATGTCCCTGTTTTCCAAATCATTTCGATAAGTATCCCTGAGAAATTCGTAAAACGAATTAAATCCGGGCACAATCTCTCTGTTTTCACGGATAAGGTCAAGATACACGTTCACGGCAGAACCCAATTCGCCCGCTTCCGTTTTGGAAATCTTTTCGTCTTCGCTTTTCCATAGCGTTAACAAAAGCGTAGAGATACTTTCCCGTTTTTCCACGTCATAAACATAGTCATCGGTATAAAACGGATTAAACGAAATAGGATTTTCATCGGTATAGGTGTAATAAATACCGTCTTCTCCTTTTGTTTTACGGTTAATCAACGAGCAAAGTCCCTGATACGAGTTTCCCGTATCCACGAGCAGTACGTGTGTACCTTGTTCGTAGTATTGGCGTACCATGTGGTTGGTAAAAAAGGATTTTCCGCTTCCCGATGGTCCTAAAATAAATTTATTTCGATTCGTGATAACGCCTTTTTTCATCGGCAAATCGGAAATATCCAAATGCAGCGGTTTTCCCGTGAGCCTGTCCGCCATTTTAATACCGAAAGGCGACGGCGAACTTTTGTAGTTGGTCTCTCCGGTAAAGAAACAGAGTGCCTGTTCGATAAAGGTAAAGAAACTCTCTTCGGCGGGGAAATCGCCTGCATTACCCGGCATTGCCGCCCAATAGAGCGTTCCGGCATCTACGGTATTGTGTCGTGGACGGCATTCCATAAGGGCAAGAGCCGAACCGACATCGTTTTTTATCTGTTTGAGTTCTTCTTTGTCATCGCTCCACGCCAACACGTTGAAGTGTGCTTTAATGGAAGTCAAACCTTGCGAATGTGCCACGTTCAGATACTCTTCTATCCACTCCCGATTGATTTGGTTGGAACGAGAATATCTTGCCAACGAAAGCATATTGCGAGCTTGCTTCTCGAAGTTTCGCAAGTTTTCATCGCTATCTCCGATAAACAGATATTGATTGTAGATATGGTTGCACGAAAGTAACAATCCCACGGGTGCGGCAAAAGATAGCCGGCAATCCGAGCGGTCGGTGGACAGTTTTTCATAACGACTGTCGGTGCTGACATTTGTCGGCAAATCATCGGTATCGCTAAGCGTGTGAAGGCAGAGTATATTGTCGCCTATTTTCACTTCCGACGCTCCGAGTTTTATATCTGCCAAAGATGCCTGCTCCGCTTCATTTAGTGTAAAATAGCGGTCTAATAGTCCCCTTTTTCTATTCGTCCCACAAATATCGTCTGCCGAAATACGGGTAAGTTGCATTATTCCGCTGTCGTTAATAATCCGCTCGAACTGATCCACGCTTTCCAAAAATCGACCGATGGTCTCTTTGTCTTTTATCTCTTTGGGTAAAATAGTTCCCCTGCACAAAGTGCTGAAATCGCTCTGTTGTGCCATTCGTTGTTTGGTGGTTTTGGTCAGATAGAGAAATACGGAATGGTTGAGAAACGGACGTTCATTGAAATGTCTTTCATACGAACGGCTCAAAAATGAGAGATTTTCCTTGCCGAAATCGGAACGGTAATTCTCTTTGATAAACCAATCCTGCTTATGCAAAATGCTGTAATCGGGCAATACACGCACGGCTTTGTTCCAAGTGGCGTGCATTATTTCGTATTCGGGCGATGTAAGGGTAAAAAGTTCGGGCAGTTCCAACGAGAAGGCAACGGTTACATCGGCATCTTTCGATACGATGCAATCGCCTTCAATCGCCAAAAGCGGGAACTTATCTTCCAATCGGCTTTTCTTGCTGATGTTTCTCATCGAGTTGCTCCTTTCTTGCGGTTAGATTTTTGTATAAGACGGCACACCGAACGACGACAAATCAAATAGCGGGGATGATAACCCACCGCACGGCGTTTCATTAAGCCGTACTCTCCGTATTTGCGGTTCATGGCGAAAGTTTGCCACACCAACACGGTGGCACCCGATACGCCCAAGACCAAACAGAGTGATTGGCTTACGCCGAACATGTAAAGGACAACGACAAGGATGAAATCAGCTAACAACCCGCCCACGAAAATAAACAGGTATTGAGATTTCAGTCCTTTGAACTCTACCGTTCTGCCGATACCTTTGTTGATTTCGAAATCCGCCATTTTTACAAAAAGAATGAACGTAAAATGGTAGCTGCCACAATCAGAAATACACAAGCTCCGAACCACGATGCTGCCGTTTTGCTCGTATCGGGATCGCCGGCTGAGAATTTTCCGTACACTTTTACTCCGCCTATCAATCCTACAACAGCACCAATGGCATAAATCAATTTGGTGGCAGGGTCGAAATAACCGGTTATCATTTTAGTGGCTTCATTAATTCCGGCAGAGCCGTCGCCCTGAGCGAGAAGGTTGGCGGCAGAGAGTAACACCATTGTGAATACAAGATAAATTTTCTTTTTTGTCATAATATTAATGTTTAAGGTTATGAAATGTCGGTTAAAAAGAGTACGGAACAAGCCTTAGATTTAAGGTTTAGATTGGCTGACGCGGCTTGTTCCGTCTCTTGTTTTCAAGGTTTAGATTAAGGTTAACTTTGGGCTTTATAAAAATTGCATCCAATTTTCCGATGATGTTTCAACTTGGGATTTAACTTCCGATGTTTCGTTTCCGGCTAAAATCTGCATCAATTGTGTGCTGAGTTCTTGCTGCATGGCTTCGTGCATTTTCAACTTTTCAAGAAAATCGCTGCCACGCAGCTTTTGAGCCGTCTTTTGTAACGATGTTTTCTCTTGTTCGGAAACTGTTTTGCGTTCGACGGCTCGTTGCATCTGACGAATTTCTTTTGTCGTCAGGCTCTCGTCGGAAACTTGAATATCTTCGCCGAAAAGGATGTTGAGTTCTTCATTTTCAATCACGCTTTCATCTATTTCATTTTCGGGCGAAATCGGATGAAACTCGTTTTCATCGTCCACGCTTGGACTTTCGGGTGCAAATGTAGCTGTTTTCACAACCCGATTTTCATTGGCTTCCTTAGGCTTTCTTTCCGTTTCTTGCGATGGAAACGATGTTTTGGTTTTCCCGATAACGGATATCTGCTTTTCTGCTTTTGGCACATTTTCGGAAGTCATGTTCGGCTTGTTTCTCGATGCTTTTTTGTCGTGTTCAAAAATTATTATGTACACTAACAGCAGTACAATAATAATTATAAGTAAGGGTATTGCATTCATAGTAGTTCTGTTTTATGGGATAATGGGTTTTCGTCTGTTTTTCTCGATGCCTTTGCCGATGGTATCCTTGTGTCGGGAAAGATGCTCCCGCAAAACATTTTCTATGTAGGCAGAAAGCGTGGTTTTACTACGCAAATCGTGCAGGATATGGCGAAACACGTCGAGTGTTTCTCTATTCAACGAAAAAGACACACGATTTTCAATTATGCAGGGATTGAGAAATGTTTCCGTATAGGTTTCAAAATCTACGATTTGTGAAACTATTTCTTGGGCCTTCTCTTTCGGTTTTTCCGTTTTCTGTTTTGGAATAACGGTGTTTGATTGGGATGTTTCTTCCGGTTCCATTCCTGCCATTTTGCGGATTTGTTCGGCAATGGCTTTGTTACGTTGTTCTTCGATTGTAGGCATATCTTGATTTACAATTTACGATTTTAGATTTACGATTGATTTATTACATTACAGAGTAAGTTTTCTAATTATTTCTTCGGCAAGTTCTTCGATATTACTCCCTGCGAGCAGCTTTTTGTCGGGTGGCAGGTAGGTGGAACGGAACACGTCCCGATTGTCGGGTGTCAACTCTTTTTTGAAACGGGATGAGCGGGGTAACCGACTGTCGAGAATACCCAACTCCTGACGAGCTATCTCTTGGTCGTAAAACTCGATAACGGCAGGATTGACCCGTTTGTCGATTTTGTTCCAAAGCATATAAATCTGACGGATTTTACTGCTTGTCAGTGAAACACCTAAATCACGCACGGCAAGGGCGTAAGTCATACAGGCTACAAGCGATTGCGGATCGGGTTCTATGGGCGAAATTACGTAATCCATATCTACCGTTAAACCTACTAATGCCGTATCATCAGCTCTGCCGGGCAAATCGAAAAAGACATAGTCGAACTTTTCGGTAGAATGCTTCGCCAAAAAGCTTTCGGCATCTTGCAAAGCTCTTTCAGATGAACTTTTGAGAATATAATAGGAATTTTTGTCAAAACTCTCAAAATGTTTTTTCATTCGCTCCAACAGTGCGGAATTGCCATTTTGAACGGTCTGTTTGTCTCTTTCCCGCATATTGAAAAAACTGTATTGCGAAAAATCGCAATCAACGACAAACAGATTGATTTTTTTCTCGTAATACAGGTAGCTTGCCAAAATTTCGGCAATGCTGCTTTTACCCACGCCACCTTTCAGTGAGCCGAAACCGACGTAAACAGGTTTGTACTTTTGTTCATTCTTTTGTTCTTGCATAATTTTCTGTTTTTAATGATTTATGTATTCTTGATTTTATTATTGCTCTTTTTTCTATATGCGTTCTTGAATTATCGCATTCACTCTTTTATTCTTTTGTTTATGTATTCTTTATTGTGTGCTTGCATTATTGCATAACTGCATTATTTTGTGCATGCATAATTGCACAAAAGCATTATTGCACAAAGAAAATATCGTATGTACTCTTATATTCACTCTTTTGTTCATTTATTCTCTTATGTTTTTCTTTATTCTTACACAAAGAAAAGCGATAATAGAGCAAAAACAAGGCTTCGATTGACTACGCTTTCTTAGGCTTTCTTTGGATGGAAACAAAGCTGCCTGTTGCTACAAAATAGCGACGTAACTTTGCATCGGATAAGTTCACATCGTTTCTGAGCAGCTGTTTTTAGGCAGTCATCGCATAAATTCCGACTGCCTTGATAGCTTTTCAATACGTTTAATTCGGCAAGGTGTACTTTTGTCCGACAACGCGATGCTTAGCCGACAAAAGTCCCTTGCCCCGGTGCGGGGATGTGAAGCTAACTCCAAAGTCGTAAGCTAAAACCTAAATCTATACAATAATGAAAAAACAAGAGATTGAGAACAATACATCGTTCCGCTATTATTTGCGATTGAACGAAAGGGACAATGCCCGATTTCTCGACCTGTTCGAGCGGTCAGGTGCGAAAAGCAAGTCGGATTTTATCCGTCATCGGATTTTTCAAACGCCTTTTCGAGTGATTTCTCACGATGCTTCCGCCGTCGATTTTTACGTGCGATTGACCCATATCAATGCTCAAATTCGTAAAATAGGTGTGCTGTATAATCAGGCTGTCCGCTCGATTAACGTTTATCATTCGATAAATACCGCTCGTATTTTATTGGCAAAATTGGAAACCTATCAAGAGAAAACCACATCGCTTTTGGAAGAGAGCATTCGTTTAACCGAAGAATTTAGTGTGAAATGGTTGCCGAAATAACTGCTCCGATTAGCCTGAAAAATGTATTGGAATACAACTTCGCCAAGGTAAAAGCGGGAACGGCTTCGGTTATTCTTACTTCGCTTATGAGCGTGGACGAGAACGGCAAAACAGACTTGTTTCGAGCATTGGCAGATATGGAAAAGCGTTTGCCGTCGGGTATTCACACCAAAAAGCCTGTATTTCATTGCTCAATTAATCCGCACCCGGATGATGTATTGACAGACCAACAATTACAAAATATCGCTTCGGAATATATGGTACGAATGGGTTATGGAAATCAGCCTTTCATCGTGTTTAAGCACAACGATATTGCTCGTGAACATATTCATATTGTGTCGCTTCGGGTAGATAGTTTCGGAAAAAAACTTCCACACGCTTTTGAAGGCAGGCGAAGCAAGAAAATAACCGATGATTTGGAACTGAAATACGGTTTAATACCGAGCGGAAATCGTAAAAAACCACAAAAAGATATTGCCGTAAAGGAAATTAAATCGGCTGATATAAATAATGGGAATGTTCGTGAACAGATTTCCGATGTGGTTCGGGCGGTGCTGAAACGATACGCTTTTCAGTCGCTCGGCGAGATGAATTTGATTTTATCCCGATACAATATTTCCGTGGAAGAAGTACGAAAGGAATACAAAGGTAAACAGTACGACGGCTTGGTCTATGCCATAACTGACAAAGACGGAAATAAGTTAATGTCGCCTTTGCACGCGAGTAAAATCGGTCGTGGAACGGGATTTAGTGCTGTTTCACGTCATTTTGAAAAATCGAAAGCGGTTATCAAAGAGAAAGCTCCTTTGTTTCGCAATGCGATTATTGAAACTATGAAAAATTCGCCTGATAAAGAGCAATTTTTGACAGCAATGAAGGCTCACGGTATTGATGTGGTTTTTCGTCAAAACGAAGAAGGACGAATTTACGGTGTTACGTTTCTTTCGGATGAGTTGGGTGTGGTTGCTAATGGTTCACGATTGGGCAAAGGCTATTCGGCTAACGTGTTTAACGACTACTTTACAAACGGAAAAAATCCGTTTTTAGACTATTCTACACAAGAGATTGATACAGCGAAACAAATCAATACAGAAAAAGAACTTTCTGCGAATCAAGCAATCGAAGAAGAACAATTTTACGAAGAGTTTTCCGAAAACAGTGATTTGCCGATTACCATTCACGGTATCGATTACAAAGAGTTGGCTTTTCAACGTAAGTTGAGAAACAAATACGGAAAACTGAAAATCAACAGAAAAAGAAGAAAACTATAAGGCTTTATGCAACAAGAAGACGATTTAAGGGGACTCGCCAAAACAATGGAATTTATGCGAGCCGTGAGTATTTTATTTGTGGTAATTCACTGTTATTGGTATTGCTACGAAACGTTCCGGGAATGGAGCGTAACGATTGGTGTATTAGACAGAATTTTGATGAATTTTCATCGAACGGCAGGATTGTACAAACATCCGCTGATTACGAAATTCTTTTCAGTGCTGTTTTTAGCTTTATCCTGTTTGGGAACAAAAGGTGTAAAAACCGAGAAAATCACGTGGACGAAAATTTGGATTGTGTTGGGTTTCGGGATTGTGCTGTTTTTTCTGAATTTTTGGATATTGGTGTTACCAATTGCCAAAACAGGTATTGCAGTATGGTATATTTTTACAATTTCGGCAGGTTATATTTGTCTGTTGATGGCAGGACTTTGGATTAGTCGCCTTTTGAAAAACAACCTGATGGATGATGTGTTCAATACCGAAAATGAGAGTTTTATGCAGGAAACCCGATTGATGGAAAACGAATATTCGGTCAACCTACCTACGCGATTTTACTATAAAAAGAAGTGGAACAACGGTTGGATTAATGTGGTAAATCCGTTTCGGGCGACTATTGTTTTAGGAACACCCGGCTCGGGGAAATCGTATGCAGTGGTTAACAACTACATCAAGCAACAAATCGAAAAAGGCTTTTCGATGTATATCTACGATTTTAAGTTCGACGACCTTTCTACCATTGCTTACAATCATCTGCTGAAACATATTGATAAGTATGAAGTGCCACCGAAGTTTTACGTGATTAACTTCGATAATCCGCGCAAAAGCCATCGATGTAACCCGATAAATCCGCAGTTTATGACCGATATTTCGGATGCGTATGAGAGTGCTTATACGATTATGCTGAACCTGAACAAAACGTGGATACAGAAACAGGGTGATTTCTTTGTGGAAAGTCCGATTATTTTATTGGCTGCCATTATTTGGTATTTGAAAATCTATAAAAACGGTAAATACTGCACTTTTCCTCATGTCATAGAGTTCCTGAACCGTCCCTACGCACAGATATTTCCTATACTCACTTCCTACGATGAACTTGCCAACTACCTTTCGCCATTTATGGATGCGTGGGAAGGCGGTGCACAAGACCAATTACAGGGACAGATTGCATCGGCAAAAATACCTTTATCGAGAATGATTTCGCCTGCTCTCTATTGGGTAATGACGGGCGATGACTTTTCGTTGGATATTAATAACCCGAAAGAGCCGAAAATACTTTGTGTGGGCAATAATCCCGACAGGCAAAATATCTATTCGGCGGCGTTGGGATTGTATAATTCGAGAATTGCCAAGTTGATTAACAAGAAAGGGCAGTTGAAAAGTTCTGTTATTATTGATGAGTTGCCGACAATCTATTTTCGTGGATTAGACAATTTGATTGCCACGGCACGAAGTAATAAAGTGGCTATATGTTTGGGATTTCAGGATTACTCGCAATTGACACGCGATTACGGCGACAAGGAGAGTAAAGTTATTCAAAATACGGTCGGCAATATCTTTTCGGGTCAAGTGGTTGGTGAAACCGCTAAAACTCTATCTGAACGTTTCGGAAAAGTGTTGCAGAAACGGCAATCAATGACCATTAACCGTCAAGACAAATCTACGTCTATTTCCACGCAAATGGACAGTCTTATCCCGGCAAGTAAAATCAGTAATCTTTCGCAGGGAATGTTTGTGGGTGCAGTATCGGATAACTTTGATGAGCGTATTGAACAAAAGATTTTTCATGCAGAGATTGTGGTGGATAGTAGCAAAATAACTGCCGAAATGAAAGCCTACCAACCCATACCCATGATAGCGAACTTTACAAATGAGTATGGCTCCGATAATCTCAAAGAGACTATTGATACCAACTATAAGCGTGTAAAACATGAAGTACTAAACCTTGTGGCTGTTGAGATTGACAGGATTAAGACATCTCCAAATCTTTCTCATCTTTTAAAGGAGTGACAGTACCTAACCAAACATCAGTAAGTTTGATAGTCTAGTTCTTTTTAGGAACTACTCATCACCTAATTTCGCAAACAATGATAAGTGGATTTTGCTATAACTCCAGATTGTACAAACTCCCGGTAGCTATATCAAAAATCATCTGATGTAATTTCAACTCTAGCAAACTCGTCGCCATTGTTATTCTTGTATATATAGATTAAACGTATACCTTTTTGCGCCATTTCTTTTTTATGAACACTAACTAATGTTTCTTCTAATCCTTCGAGAATATCTTGCTTCATTTCTATAATATCTGTGTACGAAAGATCATCTGATGTAATATCGGATTCAAGATTGGCAATATAATATACAGTATTACCCTTTACAGGAACGACTAAATAAGTTTCAAAAAATGTTTGCACAATTCATTGATATTCATTATATTTACATCAACAACAATAAAATAATTCGAGCTATGAATATCCTGGATTTTGCCATAAATTACCCCGATGAGGAGTCCTGTCGGAAAAAATTCAAAGAACTAAGAGACCAAATGGGTATAACTTGTCGTCATTGTAATTGTAAAGAACATTACTGGCTTCAAAACAAACAAGCCTACGAATGCAAGCGTTGCCATGCCCGCCAAACCTTGCGTTCAGGCACTGTCATGCAACACTCCAACCTGCCTTACCGTTACTGGTTCGTGGCCATGCACCTGCTCACGGCGACCAAGGGCTCCTTTTCCGCGGCAGAGCTGCAGCGCCAGCTGGGGCACAAGCGTTATCAGCCCATATGGGAAATGGTCAATAAGCTGCGTGACGTGATGGGCAAGCGTGATGATGAGTACACTCTTGAAGGTGCCATCGAGCTGGACGATGCCTTCTTTTCCACGGAAATATCCCTTGAAGACAGGGATAAACCGTTGAAACGCGGCCGCGGCAGTCAGAAAAAAACCAAAGTATTGGTAATGGCTGAAAGCAAAACAGTTGAAAGCCCAAAAGCAGGCAAAAAACCAAAGAAGGTCAGATACCTGAAAATGAAAGTAATCAACGATTTGAAGTCCGATACAATCACAAAGAATGTCAAAGAACACATCGAGAACACGGCGGATTTAACCACCGATGATTCGACTTCCTATACACAATTAAAAGAACATGTCCATTCGCATACGGCATCTGTCATCCCACCCAAGGAGCTCCCCAGTGTCCTGCCCTGGGTCCATACGGCAATAAGTAATGCCAAGCGACAATTATTGGGCGTATATTACAAAATGAAACCCGAATATTTACAATATTATCTAAATCAGTTCTGTTACAAGTTCAACAGGCGTTATTTCGGTGAGAAGCAGTTTGACAGGCTTCTGGTAGCTGCCCTCACTTACACGCCCGATTTCAAATCAAGAATTTATAATAGGAACTATTGCGGATAATCATTATCTTTTATAATCAGACAAACAAAGAAAACCCAAAGGAATTCCGAAAAAATTTCATTTTCCCGATACTTCTCATCATATCCTGTATCATCTCAGCCTTGTAAGACGCCTATTTTATTCCTTTATTTTTTTGATATACAATTATTTAATCAGAAAAATATAAGTTTTTTTGATATAGAACAACAATAACAACTACGTATTGGTATTGGAATAACGGACAGAAGGCAGGTAAACTCTCCTTTATTTCCGGGATTGACGAAACAGGCGACCTCAAAACAGCAGAAGCAAAAGAAGCATATCAGGCGGCTTTCCTGAAGTTCAACAGCAAGGACGAACTGCTAAAGAAATTCATGACCAACTTCCTCAAGCAGTTCAATGACCCGACCTGCTTTGTACCCTACAAGGTCTTGTCCCATAACATGATGAGTAAGGCGTGGATAATCTCCGCGCGATGCTTCAAAGCCGAGAGAAGCCCGAAACGCAGGAACAATTGGCAAAGATAAGATATAGTTGAAGACTTTCTGCCCCAACAGAAGAGTGTTACCGTCATCGACCCCGACGACAAGGTGGATTGGAATATATTTGACAGTCTGGGACTATCCCGTGAACGATTGGAGCTGAGTGGAGAACCGGAAAAACGCTCAACTGGCAGAAGAGCAACCTTGTGACGATTGCAGTACCCGTAGGTAATACTACCATCTACGCTGAAACCCATCTTGTTTTCTGCACGGACGACAACGGCAACATTGGTTTGGCTGTCCACTCCATGCGTAAATAACCATAACTGGACTATTCCTAGTATAGGTTACAAGTTTTCTATAGAAGAGAAGGAACAACTCCTCTCTACAACAAATAATCTGGGCAAGACGATTGATGTGACTCCCAAGAACGGAGAACCGTTCTCTGATGCCCAATACAAAGACCTTGTGGAAGGCAAAGCCGTGAAGGTGAAAGAAATGACCGATAAGAACGGAAAAACCTCTGATGCCACGCTTCAGGTCAATGACGAGAAGAAAGACATTGAGTTCATTAACAATAGTTGTGGATTTAAGGGACGTGTTGCAATAGTAATTTTGGCAATGTATTTTAAACCTTATAGTTTGACATTTCCCTTTCTTTCCACTTAAAGAAATCCTTATCCATCCACATATCCCACTCATAAAAAATCTCCATATTTTTGTTTTGTAAACCTTAAAAAGCAAATAATATGGAAACAAACAATTCAGACAACTACGTTCTCGTACTCGAAGACCGCAGTCAAACCAAATCTGCCGATGAAGCCGGCAAACTATCCGTGGTGTCATCCATTGACAAAAACGGTAAAATCAATACCGTAGAGCCGTTGGACAGCAACAGCAATGCTTTTATGAAGTTCAAGAAGAACGACAGTATGTTGCAAAACTTCTTTTCCAACCTTAGCCAACAATTTAAAGACCCGTCCCATACGGGCGTTTATCAACTGTTAGCAGATAAAGTGGAAGAATCGGTAGGTGTACTCAAAAAAATGTTGGAAAACCGAGATACTCCTGCCAACAAATCTGCTCTTGATGCCGTAAGAGTAACCGCAGACGATTTCGCACCCACACAAAAACCAACCGCCATTCATCCCGATGATGTTGATTGGAAAGAGATGGAACGCATCGGGTTATCCAAAGAAAAGTTGGAACAATCGGGCGATTTGGAAAAGGTGCTGAATTGGCAAAAGTCCAATCTTTTATCCATCGCCATTCCTTTTGGCGATACCACCATCTACACCGAAGCTCGTGTCGCACTTCGACATGATGAAGACGGTAAACTTGGTTTAGCCATTCACACTTTACGAAAAGAGCCGCAATTGGATTTTCCCTATATGGGCTACCGTTTCAGTGAAGAAGATAAAGAAACACTGCTCCAAAACGGAAATTTAGGAAAACTGGTGGAACTCACTCCTAAAAACGGAGAACCGTTTAAAGCCTATATCTCTATTGACCCACAAACCAACGAAGTTATCGCCTTGAAAGCTGACCGGATAAATATTCCACGAGAGATAAAAGGTGTGGAACTCACTTCCGAACAGCATAAAGATTTAAGCGAAGGAAAAGCCGTGAAAGTGGAAGGAATGCTTTCTCGAAACGGGAAACCGTTTGATGCAACGCTTCAAGTAAATGCAGAACGTAGAGGCATCGAGTTTATTTTTGACAACAACAGGTCGTTTAAAGAACGTCTTTCGCCGGAACAAAAGCCTGAAAATAAATACGGTATTGCCGGAACTATTTGCGGACTTTCTCTCTCGGAGAAACAGCAAAAAGCACTTTCTGACGGGAAAACCCTTTACCTGAAAAATATGGTGGATAAAGAAGGACAGCCGTTCAATGCCTATGTGCGTTTTGATAAAGATGAAAACCGTCCACGTTTTTACAGATGGAATCCCGACAAGAAAGAAGGAAAAGTAGAATCCGTTGCCGAAGAAAACAAAACCCAAGTGGCTGTAAACAATGAAGGCAAAACCAACGAAGCTACCAAAAACGTAAAAGAACCGCTAAAAAGCGGGCAAACACAACCGGACGAAAAGCAGCAAGCCAAACAGGAGAACAAAGAGAAAAAACAGGAACAAGCTACCAAGAAAAGAAGCAGACGCATGTAATTGTCCTACGTGGTTGGGCAAGTCGATTATACAATCCGCTTGCCCGTTTTTTTAACATCTTATTTACTAACCTAAATCTATTTATTTATGAAAACATGCATCATCGCGGAAAAACCTTCCGTGGCACGCGACATTGCTCGTATTGTAGGAGCAAATCAAAAACAAGACGGCTATCTTGCCGGAAACAATTACACCGTAACATGGGCATTTGGACATCTCGTAACGTTGGCGATGCCTGCCGAATATGGTTTCGAGCAATACAACGCCGACGATTTACCCATTCTGCCCGAACCTTTTAAACTGACGGTTCGTCAAGTGAGAAAAGGAAAAGAGTATATTGCCGACCCTTCGGCTCTCAAACAACTAAAAATCATTCGCACTTGCTTTGACCAATGTGAACGAATTATTGTCGCTACCGATGCCGGACGTGAAGGAGAGCTTATTTTTCGCTACATTTTTGACTATCTGCAATGTAAAAAACCTTTTGACCGACTTTGGATAAGCTCATTGACCGATAAAGCCATTCGGGAAGGATTGGAAAAATTGAAAAACGGCTCAGAATACGATAATCTATATTTTTCAGGAAAAGCCCGAAGTCAAGCCGATTGGCTTGTCGGTATCAATGCAAGTCGAGCACTTTCTCTTGCTGCCCGAAAAGGCGGTTATTCGTTGGGACGAGTGCAAACACCCACTCTTTCGATGATTTGCAAGCGGTTTCTCGAAAACAAAAATTTCCAAAGTGTACCGTATTGGCAAATAAAACTCACTATCGAAAAAGCGGGTATTCGTTGTAAAGCCGTAAGCGATACTAAATTTGAAGATAACGCCATCGCCCGTTCTGTCTGCGACGCTTACTTTGCAGACAAAACCGGCTTATTGACGGTGTCAAAAATCGAACGAAAGACGGTAGATACAGAACCGCCCTTCTTATTCGATTTGACAAACCTGCAAAAAGAGACAAACCGAAAACACGGCTTTTCCGCCGATAAAACTCTTTCCATTGCTCAGAGCCTGTACGAGAAAAAGTTAATCACTTATCCACGTACAGGCAGCAGATATATCGGCGAAGATATTTTTGAAGAAATCCCTTCGCTTATCGAAAACCTGCACATACATCCCATTTTCGGAAACTACGCCCGAACACTTAGCCAAAAAATGCTGAACAAACGAAGCGTAAACGATGCCAAAGTAACAGACCATCACGCTTTGCTGATTACCGAAAACCTTCCCGACAGATTAACTGCCGACGAGCAAATAGTTTACGATTGTATCGCTTCACGAATGTTGGAAGCCTTTTCAGAAAAATCTACACAAGAAGTACAAAATGTTGAGTTTACTGTTGGAGAGTATCTTTTCAAAACGAAAAACAGTCGCCTTTTAGTAAGCGGTTGGCGAAGCGTGCTGAACGAAAAAACAGAAACGGTTGAAAATGAAACGGTACAGACCGAACTTCCCAATTTTATGCAAGACGAAACCATACCCGTTCAATCTCACGAAATCACTCAACATCAAACCAAACCCAAACCACTTTATAACGAAGCAACCCTACTATCCGCTATGGAAACGGCAGGCAAAGAGGTTGCCGATGAAGAAGCCAAAGCCGCGATGAAAGAGTGCGGGTTGGGAACGCCTGCCACACGTGCCGCCATTATCGAAACTTTGATTATAAGAGATTACATCGTCAGAGAAAAGAAGAGTTTAATTCCCACCGAAAAGGGACTTGCCGTTTTTGAAATCGTAAAAGACCGTAAAATAGCCGATGCCGAGATGACCGGAACTTGGGAGAAAGCGTTGGCAGATATCGAAACCGGAAAAATGAATGCAGAAACATTCCATAAAGGTATTGAGATTTATACCCGACAAATCTGTAAGGAGTTGTTGTCTCTCTCTTTCTCTGACAATTCTACAAATCTAATGGATTGTCCCAAATGCAAAACCAAAAACCTGATATTTTATCCCAAAGTAGCCAAATGCAAAGAGTGTGATTTTTTAGTATTCCGTGAAATTTGCGGACTGTTACTTTCCGATGAACAATTGAAAGCTCTGTTTACCGAAAGAAAAACACCATTACTAAAAGGTTTAATCGCCAAAAGTGGCAAAAAATTCAATGCTCGATTGGTGTTAAATGCCGACCACACCACATCTTTTGCTTTTGAACCAAATAAAAAATCCGATACCAAATCTAACCGAAAACCTTAATCTATCTCTATGGCTTACAACAAAAGGCAGACCCTTATTGCCAATACCGAAGCGATACGAACCCTGTTTCGTATCGAAAAAGAGCATCGCTTGCCCACAACTGCCGAACATGAAGTTTTATCTCGATACAACGGTTTCGGCGGACTAAAATGCGTACTCAATCCTACCGATACATTAGCCGATTTGAACCGATGGACGGAATCCGAAAAAGAGCTTTTTCCGTTAGTGGCTGAACTCAAAGAGACTATCCGTCAAAACACGGTAAGCAATCAAGAATTTAATCTTTTTTTGAACAGCATCAAACAGAGTGTTTTAACTTCGTTTTATACGGATAAGCGAATAGCCGATGCCATTGCTGATGTTTTGTACAATGCCGGTATTCGCATTGACAAGATGCTCGACCCTTCCGCCGGAATGGGTGTGTTCACACAATCTTTTGCCCGACCATATACGCAAGTAACCGCTTTCGAGAAAGATAAAATTACCGGACGCATTCTGCGAGCATTGTCGTCGGACAGGCAAAACACGGAGATAAACATTCAAGGGTTTGAAGAAATCCCTGCCGAAAAAAACGGCACGTTCGATTTGATTACGAGCAATATTCCATTTGGCAATATGGTGGTTTACGACCGAGCCTACGCCAAAGGCAAAGACCCGATAAAAGAGGTTTCTACGCGAGCCGTGCATAACTATTTTTTCGTGAAAGGGTTGGATGCACTTCGAGAAGGCGGTATAATGGCTTTTATCACTTCAAGAGGCGTGTTGGACAGTCCGAAAAACGAACCGATCCGTCGTTATTTGATGGAAAACAGCCGACTTATTTCGGCACTTCGTCTGCCCGATAAGATGTTTAGCGAAAATGCCGGAACGGATGTCGGAAGTGATTTGATAGTATTACAAAAACAGACAGGAAAAGGTGTTGCAAACAAAACGGAAGAACTTTTTACTCAATCTTTCAGCGTACCCAAAGGCGACGGTTTCAATATCGCTTTTCATCATAACGCACTTTTCGAGGGAGATAGCGAGGAAGTGAAAAGTCGTCTTGTCGCTACCGATAAAACGATGGATACCGACCCTTACGGCAAACCTTGTTGGGTTTATACCCACGAAAAAGGTATAGACGGCATTGCTGATGATTTGACAAGAAAGCTTTTTGTTGATGTAAATAACAGATTGGATAAACAACTCTATCGAACAGGTGTTGCGAGTAATGAAGATTTTGATATAGTACAAAATATAGAAGAAAGGCAACCCAATGAAGAAAATTTGCATTTAAAAGAGATTACATCTCACATCAACAATCCGTGGTTACTGTCGGAGTTGGAGCGAACTCAATTTCAAGAGAGCAAGAACATATCTGATTTGCAAGAAGGCGATATGCTACATATCCGTTTTTTAGGAACGGAAACAATGGCGGTTTACACCGAAAATCCGCCTGCCACGCAAGCCGACACAGTTCGAGCGGTTATCAGTGCGGATGAAAAAGGCGAAAACAGAGGTTTAATTACTGTCCCGACGAGCGATATTTTAGGTGTGTATGCCGTAAGTCCCGCTATGGAACAAAACATTGCACCGCAAAACGAAATAGACGAAACTGTTAATCCTGACCAATCGCCGATGGAAGAACTGCAAAAGTTGCAAAAAGAGATTTTATCTAAACAAGAGGATAAAAATATTTTGGTCTTGATGCGACACGGCGATTACTACGAAAGCATCGGGAAAGTAGCTGAAACGGTTTCACAAGTTTGCGATATTCCACTTGAAACACGAACGGGAACACATTATGCAAGTTTTCATCATTACCAATTAGACCAATATCTGCCATTATTGGTGCGAAGTGGCAATCGTGTTGCACTCGTGGATAGATTGGAAGAACCCAAAAAGGAAGTAAAGAAAGAGATTTCTGAAAATAAAGTCGAAAAATCGGAAGAGCAACAAGCTTACGACCTTGTTCCCAAATCTATTCAAAAACAACTTCCCGGACTTTATGCAACCGACAATGAATTGATTGGAGACCGTATTGCTTTTGCTCGCTATTTTCATCCGATGAGTTCCTACACGGCGTATTTGTTGGAATACGACCCGAAAGAGAAATTAGGTTTCGGACTTACCACGATGGGTTACGAGTGGGAGTTGGGTTATATGTCCATCGAGGAGATGCAGTCGGTAAAAGTGATGGGATTGGGTATCGAGCGAGATATTCATTTTCAGCCGAAAGCTTTATCGCAAATCGAAGAGTTGAAAGAGTATGTCGGCGAAGATTATACACATGCCGAAGAAATTCAAATTATTGAACCTGAACCTGAAAAAGCGGAAGAAACATCCGATGAGCCTATAATTACGGAAATAGAGGAAGTTGAAACCATCCTTGCACCGGAAGAAAAAGCACCTGACGGCGTTCCCGTTTTTACGCTGTTTTCTCAATTTGAAAACCAATCTGAGCCTGAAATACGTCCCGATTTGGAAGCACCGCGTAAAATGAACGACCAACAGGTCTATTTCGATGCAGACCATCATCCGATAGTTTCAAGTTCAATGGATGAAGATTTCGGACTTTTCCCGCCGGAGGAGATAGCTGCATGGAATCGTGAAGTGGAAACGTTTAATCAAATCGAGCAACAACGTAAAGCGGAAGTAAAGCCAACACTAAACCCTGTAACACCATCTGTTTCCAATCTTTCAACAAGTCCGACAATAAAACCTAAATCGAAACAACTCGTTCGAAACAGAGGAAGTCGGACAAAGAAAGAGGCATTGCCGAAGCAGCCTGACCTGTTTTCCGGAATGTGGGATGAGCCGATTTCTAAAAAAAAAGCAGAGCAATCGGAAACAAAACTCAAATCACTTTTCGATGCATCGCCACGTCCTTATCTTTCCGCTATTGGTGAACATTTGCGGGATGGTTCGGTAGTTGTCCAAGGTAAACAAATCGGTTATTTGTCGGGTATAAACTCAGCCAATCCGCAGTTTAATCCCATTGATTTGCCATACGCTCAGCTCTCAAAAATGAGTTTATATGTTGATATTCGGGATACTTACCACCGTCTTTACGATTACGAGGCGAGTAAATCGGTTGAGGATAAGGAGCAGCGAAGTCGCCTAAACACGCTTTACGACCGATTTGTGAGCAGTTACGGACATTTGAACAGTCGCAAGAATGCGGAACTGTTGCGAATGGATAGCGGCAGTAGTGAGATTTTCTTTTTGGAAAGAAGCCTTGACGGAAAATATATCAAAGCCGATATTTTCGACCGTCCTACTGCTTTTGCCGTCGGAGAATTGGAAAGTGCAAGCGACCCTATGGAAGCTCTTTCGGCATCGCTAAATAAGTTTGGCGATGTCAATCTGCCTTATATCTGTTCGCTTTTACCTGAAAAGGAAGAGAGCGAAATTCTTTCGGAATTGGAAGGTCGTATCTATTACCAACCCGAAGAAAACAGTTATCAGATTGCCGATAAATTTATTGCGGGAAATGTGATTGAAAAAGCCGATAATTTAGAGCAATGGATATTGGAAAACGGCGAAAATGATGCGGTAAAAGCAAGTTTGCAAGCTTTGCGAGAAGCCATACCCACGCCTGTCCCTTTTGTCGATTTGGATTTTAACTTTGGAGAGCGTTGGATACCGTCAGGTGTTTATGCCAAGTTTGTATCGGAATTGTTCGATACCGAAGTAACGATACATTATAACTCGTCTGCTGACGAATATACCGTAAAATCGGACCGCAAAACACCGCAGATTTACCACGCTTTTGCCGTAAAGGGAGAATTTCGCACCTACGACGGTATCAATCTGACCAAGCATGCTTTACACAACACAATTCCCGACATCAGTAAGTCAAAAATGGTTATCGACCCAAAAACGGGAGAAGAAAAACAAATAAAGGTGCGGGACGGCGAAACCATCCAATTGGCAAACAGTAAAATTGAAGAGATAAGGGTGCATTTTACCGAGTGGTTGTCGCGACAATCCGATGAGTTTAAGAACAAATTGTCGGAGCGTTATAATCGTCTGTTCAACTGTTTCGTTCGTCCTGAGTACGACGGTAGTCATCAAACTTTTCCCGGATTGGACTTGAAACGATTGGGCATATCCGACCTGTATAAAAGTCAGAAAGATGCCGTATGGATGCTCAAAACTAACGGCGGCGGAATTTGCGACCACGAAGTGGGTGCGGGAAAAACTCTGATAATGTGTTGTGCAGCTTACGAAATGAAACGTTTGGGATTGGCAAACAAGCCGATGATTATCGGGCTAAAAGCCAATGTGTATGATATAGCCGAAACATTCAGCAAGGCTTATCCCAATGCACGTATTCTCTATCCGGGCAAGAACGATTTTACAGCTAAAAACCGTGTTCGCATATTCAACGACATCAAAAACAACGATTGGGATTGCGTGATTTTAACGCACGAGCAGTTTGGAATGATACCGCAAGCGTTGGAAATACAGCAAACCATTTTACAGCAGGAACTCGATTCCGTGGAAGAGAATTTGGAGGTTCTGCGTCAGCAGGGTAGAGAGATTTCGAGAGCAATGCTGAGAGGATTGGAAAAACGCAAAAACAACTTGGAAGCGAAGCTTTCGCTTATTATGGGCGATATTGCCGATCGGAAAGATAATGTAACGGATTTTAAACGTATGGGTATAGACCATCTGTTTGTAGATGAAAGCCATAAATTCAAAAACCTTACTTTTACCACCCGACATGACCGTGTTGCGGGATTAGGAAATCCGGCAGGCAGTCAGCGTGCATTGAATATGCTTTTTGCCATTCGCACCATACAGGAGCGTTTGGGAAAAGACCTTGGAGCGACCTTTCTGTCGGGTACTACTATCAGCAATTCGCTTACGGAACTTTACTCGATTTTTAAGTACTTGCGACCGCAAGCGTTGGAGAAACAGGGTATTCGCACGTTTGATGCGTGGGCTGCCGTTTTTGCCGAGAAAAGCACCGATTACGAGTTTTCCGTTACCAACGAGATTATTCAAAAAGAGCGTTTTCGTACCTTTATTAAAGTGCCTGAATTAGGTGCGTTTTACAGTGAGATTTGTGATTTTCGTACCGCCAAAGATATTGGCATAGACCGACCCGAAAAGAACGAAGTTTTACATAACATTCCACCCACGCCGGAACAAGATGTTTTCATCCAAAAGCTGATGGAGTTTGCCAAAACAGGCGATGCCACAATTTTGGGACGTGAACCGTTATCGGAGAGAGAGGAAAAAGCCAAAATGCTTATCGCTACCGATTATGCTCGCAAAATGAGTTTGGATATGCGAATGATTGACCCTTCGTTTTCCGACCACATCGACAATAAAGCTTCGCATTGTGCCAAGTTGGTAAACGATTATTATCAAAAATACGATGCTCAAAAGGGAACACAGTTTGTCTTTTCCGATTTGGGAACTTATAAGCCGAACGAGTGGAATGTTTACGGTGAAATTAAACGAAAACTGACGGAAGATTACGGTATCCCGAGCAGTGAAATACGTTTTATTCAAGAATGTAAAACGGAGAATGCCAAAAAAGCGATGATAGCGGCGATGAATATAGGAGATATTCGGGTTCTGTTTGGTTCAACCGAAATGCTTGGTACGGGAGTGAATGCACAGAAACGTGCCGTTGCCGTGCATCACTTGGATACGCCGTGGGTGCCGAGTGCATTGGAACAACGGGACGGTAGAGCAATAAGAAGAGGAAATGAAGTTGCCAAACGTTTTGCCGACAACACCGTAGATGTTATTATCTATGCGGTGGAACGTTCGTTGGATAGCTACAAGTTTAATTTGCTGCACAACAAACAGGTTTTTATCAATCAGCTTAAAACAAATTCGTTGGGCAGTCGCCGTATTGACGAAGGCAGCATGGATGAAGCTACCGGAATGAATTTCAGCGAATATGTGGCAGTGCTTTCGGGAAATACCGACCTGTTGGAAAAAGCAAAATTGGATAAAAAAGTATTGGCATTGGAGAGTGAACGCAGAAACTTCCAACATGAGCGAGAGACAGCCAGGTCTAAATTGGAAGGTGTGAATATGTCGATTGAGTATCACACCAAGATGATAAACGAGAGTAATTCGGATTTTGAAACGTTTAAGCAGAAAGTAAAGAAAAACGAGGACGGCACCTATCAAAATCCGCTGAGAATAAACGGCGTACCGGAAAATGCCGATATAAAAACCGTTGCCGCAAGGCTGAAAGAGTACGAGGATAAAGCTCGTACCAAAGGAGAACATCTGCCTATCGGCGAGTTATACGGTTTTCAGGTTTCGGTCAAGAGCGAGGCTTCGATGAAAGATAGTTTCGACTTCGTAGATAATCGTTTTTTCGTGAAAGGGAACGGCAGCATTTACTACACGTATAACAACGGTCATTTGGCAAACGACCCGAAATTGGCATGGATGAACTTTATCAATGCCTTGGAGAAAATTCCGAGAATAACTGAAAGCCACACCAAAGAGTTGGAACAAATACGTGCCAAAGTTCCCGTGTATGAATCGGTAGCTGCTGCTTCTTGGAAAAAAGAAGGTGAACTGAAAGAGCTGAAACGGCAAGTTGCCGAATTGGACAGAAATATTGCTCTTTCGCTGAAAAAGGAAGATAACAGCGAGGTTAAAAAGGAGGAAGTTTCAACAATTAAAACCATACCTGTTACGAAAGAAGAGTCATTAACAGTAAGAATAAAAAGATGATTTCATAACGATTTTGATCTTTACGGTTTGAGAACTGCAATTGGAATAATTTTTACACCATCAGGGCGACTATATGCCATTTTGCCACCGGTTAAAATAATCAGCAAATCGGGTTCGCGGAGCGGATTCTGTTTTTCATACTCGTTATGTTCACGAATGAGTTTTTTTAATTGAAGGAGGTGCATTGCTCCTTCTTCAATTTCTCTACTGCCTAATTTGCACTCTATTAAAGCATATCTTCCGTCTGAAAGATGTAGTACAAGGTCTGCTTCTAATCCGTAGCGATCACGATAATAAGATATATGGCTGTCAAAATCAAGTGTATAGGATTTTAAATCTCGTATGCATAATTGTTCGAAGATAAATCCGAAAGTCTTTAATTGAGTGTGCAACGCTTCCGGAGTAAGCCCCAAAGAAGCAACAGCAATAGAAGGATCAACAAAAGCTCGCTTAGAACTACTCCTTATGGCTGTTTTACTGCGAATAGCCGGTGACCAAGCATTAATATTGCTAATAACAAATAGTTTTTGTAGGGCATTCACATAATCATCGAAAGTGGGTCTGCTCATTGAAACCTCGCCGGAAGATACGATGTCGGCAAGTATAGAAGTGTTTTTGGCAAGGGTTGAGATGTTTCTCGAATAGCTTCGAAGCAGTATTTTTGCGGTGCGTTCATCACGCTTCACCCCGTCTATTCTTGAAATATCTTCTTTGCAGATCGAGTCGACATAATCTCTGGCAACAAGCAGTTTGGCTTTATCTGTTTTTATATTTACTGTTGCAGGCCATCCGCCACGACATGCCACATAAATAAGGTCTTCAACCTGCATCTCAGAAGTAATTCCATCGATATCTAACTCGGGATTATCGAATAATTCTTTAATTGAAATTTTACCGTTTGACTCTTTAGACTCCCATAAACTCATAGGAAACATCTGCATCCTAGATATTCTGCCGGTACCGGAATGATGTATGGAGTCTTGGTCAATGGAGTTGGAACCGGTCAAAATAAATTGTCCGGGCAAGTTTCTCTTGTCAACCATCGTTCGAACGGCATCCCACAGGACAGGCGCATCTTGCCATTCATCAAGCAATCGCGGTGTTTCTCCTTGCAGTAGTAACGAGGGTTTAGATGCAGCCGTGGCGATATATTCTTCTCGCATATCTGTATCCTGCAGTTTGATGTGTATTTCGGTCTGATAGTGCCACTCTTTTCGGTCAAACCGTGCCACTAT
>CAYFUW010000003.1:0-54795 GCA_964346495.1 uncultured Dysgonomonadaceae bacterium | reverse complement strand
TTGTCATAATTTTTCCTGTTTTGGGTGTAAACCTATTTCAGGACGGGACACCGATATCCAAAATCCCAAATCGAAAAGTCTTTTGTCTTGATTCTTGTATCTAATGTCTAATAAAAACATTGCTGGCGCGCTTTTGTAAAGCGCTGTCACTGAGCAAGCGGTCATTGAGCTTGTCGAAATGACGAAGCGTGTATGACGACAGGCAATTATTTGCTTCGCAACACACCATTCACAGAATGGCGCGAGCATATATTTTTAATGGCTTCGTGTTACGTGATTCGGGTTATAGACTTCGATTGACATCAAAATAAATAAACCCCAAATCTTAAATCAAAAATAAGAAGGTATTTTTAACCTGCATCTTTTATATTAAGTCAACAAAAAACAGATGAGCAAATTCACCAATGAATTACTCTTCCCAAACCAAATAAGCAGATACTAACCAGTGGTTTAGCTTGTTATCTTCTATCGATTTAGACTCCGGAATGCTTATAGTAAGTGTGTGGCTGCCTGCTCCTATTTTTGACAAATCAAGCTCTACAGGAGGTACATCGCTACCGGGACACCAATTGCTGCGGGACAAATCGGATGATGCAATTGCTTCGCTAATCTCTTTCTCGGCTCTTTTTCCGTCATCGTCGATATAGGCGACTTCCTTTTTTACCAACCAAACTCCCGATGTTGGGTTGAATCGGCGAAATGAAGCACAGTCTGTTCGCCAAGGGAGAAAATTCAACATCTCTTGTCCATCTACATACAGAATATTTCGCTGTGGGCGGAATTCATCTCCGCCGGAATAACCACCGTGACCTGTTGTAATGTATTTTAAACATACGTTTTTGGCGTTTCGGGGAATTGTAAAAGGAACCTCAACATCTTGTCTCGAAAAAATATCGGGATGACGTTGACCTATGTAATAATTTGTGTTGATAAGGGGCTGAACATGTAGTTTGGGTTTTCTGTCGCAATGCAACGCACTTTCGGTAAATGTAAGCTCAACATCAATGGTATAACCTTCTTTGGTCCAGGTATCTATGAAAACGCCAACATATACATCTCCTTCCAAAAGCGGGAGTAAATCAGAAATATCTTGTTCCCAAACAACTTCTTGTTCCCATCCATCTACATATACAGGGCGACGTTTTATCGAAACAGAATCTTCATTATCGCTATAATGCCCAACACCAAATGGTGTCATAAAACGCATCAATTCAACCGTTGGCAAATAATCTTTTCCAGATACAATTCCTGCTAATTGTTCATATTTTAATGTGTCTTGTTGTGGATATGATGCTTTGTTAGCGGCAATATCCAACATGGAAATTTTAGAGTTAGCAGGAATTATAAAGCATGAACCTGTTTTATCCCAAGGGTCTCCGTTAGAAACTAAAGTAGTTTTAATCTCCACGTTTGTAAAATTTTTGAAAGTTGGAACAGTGATTTTTTTCAAAGCCAATCGTCCGTTAACTAAATATGTTAATCCATCTTTTTCAACTACGCCATTCGGGTATTCACCCGGGTCAAAAAGAATGGGAGTTTTATCGAAAACAGAAACAGAAATGGGTTGTTTTGTTCGTTGTGCTTGCACAGAAAAAACGGCGAGCAAGCATAAAAGTGTGCTTATTAATAGCTTATTCATATTATAATAAAACATAGTTAAGTTTATTTTTTGCAGTTACAAAAATATAAAAAATATAATGCAGTACAAAAAACAGTTGCTTTTTCTCTAATATTGAATACTTATATCAATTTTTAATTGAAAAACAGGAAAATTTTTCTAATCACAAATTAAAATAATTTGCACTTTTTGTTCATTGATAATCAGTGCTATATGAGGTTTTGATGCTTGATTTGTCCTAAAAGTCCTAATTGTTAATGCTCAATTTGTCCTGTTATTTGCTTAATAAATCCTATTTTTTTAATATAAGTAGGGTTAAATTTGTAATGTTCTTCTTTCAGTGCAAAGGTTGGAAAGGTAAGATTAAATAAAAAACATAAGTACTAACACTACCGACCATGAACTACAATATTTTAAAAATAGAATATTTGAAGTGCAATGTAAAGTGTGGGACATTCATTTTTAATAGAGATTTATATTTAGGATTAAGTTGGAAACAAGATATCCTGATATTACATAACCATGAATAACCATAAAAGGAGGACAGAGATATTAATGTCCTCCTTTTAATACTTCTTAAACTCAAAAAAACATGAAAAAAGAGATTGTTTTAGAGGTCAATAATAAATACCCCTTTCGAACATAATTACAAAGGAGGTAGATATTCCCTGCTGTTTGCTTCTAATAGCGAATAGGTTATTTCTGGTTATAATAAGATTAAGTTGTCAAAACAGACTATTGCTCTGATTTGGAACTAGAAGAAATGTAGAATAAAAATTTCTACTGTTTGTTTTAATTAATTTAATATCATTTGGTATTTGTAATTGTAGAGACGCGGGGGACGCGTCTCTACAATATTTTTTTTCTGGGTCTAACTAAAAATCTCTTCCAATATTTTTTCTGTAGCACCACAATTAGCCAAAGTATATTCTTTTGCCTTTTTACTTAAATCGGATAATTTATCTTCATCATTTTTTAAGTCGGAAAACCATTTGTGTAGCTCTTCGCTACTGTTTATTCCTGCACAGATACCTTGTTCAACCATCTCTATCCCGGGTCGGTTTTTTTGATAATTTGGACCAAACGCGGCGGGCATTCCATAAACAGTTGCTTCGATAACGCTATGAATACCTAAATCGAACCCTCCGCCTATAAAAGCCCAATCTCCATATCTGTAGAGTTTTGCCAACATCCCAATCCTATCTAAAATCAATACCTGAGTATTGCTGAAATCGGTATCGATATTGCATTCGGAATATATTTTAGCCTCTTTTTTTGTCTCTTTTACCATTTTTTCCATGGGCAGTCTGTCCATTTCGTGCGGAACCACTAAAAAGCGAGTGTTGGGATTCAGATTTATCAAATCCTGAATAACTTCGTCATCTTTTCCCTTAACCGTGCTACCAGCGATAAAGAGTTTTTCATTGTTCTTAAATTTTTCCACAATTGGCTCATTCCAAATGACTTCTGATATCTCTTTTACTCTGTCGAAACGTGGGTCACCTGCAATAATTACACAATTAAAACCACTGTTTTGAAGAAGCGTTAAAGAGTTTTTATCTTGCACAAAAATTGTTTCGAAAGCTGTTAGCGCTTTTCGTAAAACTCCGCCCCACCATTTGAAATATGCAGAGTTCGGGATAAATCTTGCAGAAACAAGGAATGTCCTGATCTTTCGTTTTTTCATTTCGGCTAACAGATTGGGCCAAAACTCATACTTAATAAAAACTGCAATTTCGGGATGTGCAGCATCTAAAAATTTTTTGACTTGACTTTTTGTGTCGAGTGGCAGATAGAAAACCCAATCGGCAAACTTGTAATTTTTATGTCCTTCGTAACCCGATGGCGAAAAGAAAGTTACAAGAATTTTGTAAGTTGGATATCGTGAGCGGATGGTTTCGATAAGCGGGCGACCCTCTTCAAATTCGCCATACGATGCGGCATGAAACCAAATTACCTTGTCATCTTTCGCGATAGATGCGGCAACTCTTTCGGGTAGATTTTTGCGTCCATCAACCCAAAGTTTCATCTTTTTATTCCATAGCGAAGCTATTTTTGCAACTCCCATTCCAATTTGAGCTGCGATATCCATCCAAATCATAATCGTGATATTAATTGACACTGCAAAAATAGTGAAACATAAAGTAATCTACAACGACAAGAAAAGGATTTATGATTTTTGTCGGGGAGATTTGCAATCCCGACTATCAGAAAACTTTTGTATAAGGGATTTGTAATTCCGACTCTCCAAAAAATAAAACCTTTTGTGTTTTGACAAACTCTTACAGAGTTTCGTTAACCTGGTATTTCCTATCCCCCAGATAAATCTGGTGGTTATTTACGGTTTTGTCCTACGGACAATTATTAATCGGACAATAGTGGAGAGAAATATTGAATTGTTTTTTTTGTATATATTTTGATAATAAATGACAGAATAAACCATTCTTGTTTTTCTAAAAAAGTTGCGATACTAAAAAAAAAGTAATTACTTTGTAGATTGAAACAGTCGGTTTTGATTATGTTCTTAAAACACAATGTTTTGCGAATTTTTAAAAAAGTCAAATCAGACAGTTTTATCGATTAATATCACTATCTGACCGATAGTTTTTTTATATAATAAGGAAATTGTAATTTATTAGTAAGGAGATATCATGGCGATTTACACAGGTTCGAACAAACATTTGGGCGGAACGGAAAAAGTTACCCAAAAACATCAATATTATTACGGATTGGTACAAAAGAACGTGCTTATTACAGGAGCTAACGGGCAGTTGGGTAATGAGTTGCGTGTTCGCCATGAGATGGATAACAATATATTCAAGTTTGTTTATACCGATGTTGATACGCTGGATATAACCGATTTGCAACAAGTTTCTGATTTTATCAAAGCAAAATCGATTAGTTATATCATCAATTGTGCCGCTTATACCAATGTGGAAAAAGCAGAAGAGGACACAGAAACTGCCTATCTGATAAATCACGTTGGTGCTGAGAATCTGGCGAAAGCAGCTGCCGAAAACGATTGTAGAATAATCCATATCTCTACCGATTTTGTTTTCGATGGGAAGGCAACCACGCCATATACCGAAGATTTACAAGCCAATCCACTATCTGTTTACGGTGCATCGAAACTGAAAGGTGAGGAGTCGGTTCGTAAATTTGCCAAAGAGTGGATGATAATTCGCACATCGTGGTTGTATTCCGAATTTGGCAATAACTTCGTGAAAACGATGATTCGTTTGATGAGCGAACGAGATAGCCTAAATATAGTTGCCGACCAACACGGAACACCCACTTATGCCGCCGATTTGGCAGAGATGATTGTGCATATCCTGGAATTTTCGGAAGAAAACGAGTGGAAAACGGGTAAATATCACTTTTCCAATCTGGGCGAAACAACCTGGTTCGGTTTTGCAGAGAAGATAAGAGAGTTGGCACATCTCGAAAAGTGCTCTCTTAACCCTGTTACAACAGAAGAGTACGGTGCCAAAGCTCAACGTCCGCTATATAGTGTGTTGGACAAATCGAAAATTAGTTCTGCTTTTCATGTAGAAATTCCAAGTTGGGAAAACGGACTTTTACGATGTTTTAATAAATTACCAATTACTAATTACTAATTACAAATTAGATAGCAAACAAGCTTAGCAAGCTAAAAGCCAATAGCCAATAGCCAACAGCCAACAAAACAATGTCATTAAAAAAAGAGGTACAACGCAGGCGCACGTTCGCCATTATTAGTCACCCTGACGCGGGGAAAACCACATTAACGGAAAAACTACTTCTTTTTGGCGGAGCCATTCACGTGGCAGGAGCCGTAAAGTCGAATAAAATAAAGAAAACAGCTACATCCGACTGGATGGAAATCGAAAAGCAACGCGGAATTTCCGTGGCTACATCGGTAATGGGTTTCGAGTACGACGATCATAAAATCAATATTCTCGACACTCCCGGTCACCAGGATTTCGCCGAAGATACTTATCGCACGCTTACCGCTGTCGATAGCGTTATCGTTGTGGTGGATATTGCCAAAGGTGTGGAGACGCAAACTCGTAAACTGATGGAAGTGTGCCGTATGCGTAAAACTCCGGTAATGATTTTCGTGAATAAACTCGACCGTGAAGGTCGCGACCCGTTCGAGATTTTGGATGAGTTGGAAGAGGAGCTGAAAATCGCTGTTCGTCCGTTGAGTTGGCCCATCGAGATGGGAGAGCGATTTAAAGGAGTTTATAATCTTTACGAAAACTGTCTGGATTTGTATCAACCGAGCAAGCAAACCGTAACGCAATCGGTGCATCTCGATATCGATTCGCCTGAAATAGATAAACATATAGGTGAAAATCTGTCGAAAAAGTTACGCGACGATTTAGAACTAATCACGGAAGTATATCCCGAATTTGATAGAGATGAGTATCTTGCAGGACGATTGGCTCCGGTTTTCTTTGGCTCTGCACTCAACAATTTCGGTGTGAAAGAGTTGCTGGACTGTTTTATACAGATTGCTCCATCGCCCAGACCTGTGCAAGCAGTTGAGCGAGTGGTTGACCCATATGAAGAACCGTTTACCGGGTTTGTTTTTAAAATCCACGCCAATATGGACCCGAATCATCGTTCATGTATAGCTTTCGTGAAAGTTTGTTCAGGAAAATTTGAGCGAAATGTGAACTACAAACATATGCGTTTGAACAGGCAGTTGAAGTTCTCATCGCCAACGGCATTTATGGCTCAGAAAAAGGAGATTTTGGATGAGGCTTTTGCAGGTGATATCGTGGGATTACCCGATACGGGAAACTTTAAAATCGGCGATACGCTCACTTCGGGAGAAGATTTACATTTTAAAGGATTACCGAGCTTCTCGCCCGAAATGTTTAAATATATCGAGAATGCCGACCCGATGAAATCGAAACAGTTGCAACGTGGTGTTGAGCAACTTATGGATGAGGGTGTGGCACAACTATTTGTCAACCAGTTTAACGGAAGAAAAATTATCGGTACCGTAGGGCAGTTGCAGTTCGAGGTAATTCAGTATCGTTTGTTGCACGAGTATGGTGCACAATGCAAATGGGAACCGATAAATCTCTATAAAGCGTGTTGGATTGAGAGCGACGACGCAGCCGAACTGGAAGATTTCAAAAAACGCAAATATCAGTATATGGCTAAGGATAAAGAGGGTAGGGATGTATTTCTTGCCGAATCGGGCTACCTTTTATCTATGGCACAACAAGATTTTAAGAATATCCGTTTTCACTTTGCATCAGAGTATTAAGCCGTTGGAAATTTCCAATTAATAATTACTAATTTGATTTCCTGGCTCGCGCGGATTTGTAATCCGTGCGACTCCTTGCTTGCACCCGATTGCGCGGATTTACAATCTGTGTGTCGCGATATCGAAAAAAATATTTCCTTTTATTTTTTTACACACGGCTAAAATATAAGATTTGTAGCTCTCCCCTTAAGATAAGGGGAGTATCCCGTGAAACGGGAGGTGGGGTTATGAAAAAAGAAAATTGTCTTAGTTAAAATATAATTTCAACCCCTCAGTCCCGATAACTATCGGGACAGTTGTGTGGGTATTGTTTTTTGTCTTCGACACACACGAGTTTGGAAACTCGCGCGAGCGAGGGTGTGACATGTCCGTTTTTTTTATTCTATCCGAAATTCTCCGATAGAGTATGTTTTTGCCTGTCCGCTAATAAAAACCCTGTCGCCTCTGTCTTCACAATAGAGTTTGCCCAATCGTTCAGAAACTTGCATGGCATAAAGTTCTTTTTTATTGAGTTGTTTCGCCCAAAACGGAATAAGAGAGCAGTGTGCCGAACCGGTTACAGGGTCTTCTAAAATGGATGCTTGCGGCGTGAAAAATCTTGAAACAAAATCGCAATTATCGCCTACTGCAGTTACGATAACTCCTCCCGGGTCGAGATTTATCTGGTCGAATAGTTGTCTGTAGATTTTTATGTTTCTGACTTCGGTTTCGTTTTCATACACCAAAACGTAGTCTCTCGATTTTAAAACCTCTTTCGGTTGAATATTGAGCGATTTAGAAATTATTATTGGCAGTGTTGCTGCAACAGGCATTCTGGATGGGAAATCCATTTTGTAGAGTCCGTTTTCAACCTTAACAATCAGGTCGCCACTTGCAGTTTCAAAAACAATTTCATCTTTTTTGTAGCCGAGAATACTCACCAAAGCGTGAGATGTTGCAAGTGTGGCGTGACCGCACAAATCCATCTCGATATCGGGTGTAAACCAACGCAGATGAATTTTGTCGCCTTTGTCAACGAAAAAAGCTGTTTCGGGAACTGCGTTCTCTTTAGCTATTTTCAACAAAACATTGTCCGGCAACCAATTGTCGAGCGGAACAACACAGGCTGGATTTCCTCCGAAAACTGTGTCGGTAAAGGCGGAGATTTGGTAGAGAGGGTGTTTCAAGGGAATTGGTTTGTTATTGTTTTTGACTCACAGACTTATAAAGCATTTATGAGTATAAATTATATAAAACGTATTTGCAAGTTTAATTTAAAATAAATTGATCCGTTTTCTTCGTAAATAGTTCCAAACTTATGTCTTGTACTACTAGCAGTTTCTAATTTTGTGTTAGCAAACAGATAATTTTCAAATTCATTGCGGTTATAAATGTGGTAACACAAAACTTCTCCATTATCTTTTACAACTAGATATCCACCTGTAGCGTCTAATTCTCCGGTCCAAACAGATGAGGGCATCATGCCTAGAGCTATGTCTGTTAAAAATCGTTTGAATTTATATGAATAAAAAGGATGATTGTTTTCTAAATTAAATTTAAGCGGATTAGTTTTTGAAATTTCAGAGACCAAATCCGAAACTGTAGAATAATCGGAACTATAATATAAGACCAGAATTTCAGAAATTATTTTTGGTAACGCACTGTCAATTAATACTAAATTATTTTCGAAAACTGGGCTTTCTGGTCTTTCAAATTGGAATATTCCATTAAGTTTAAGTATTTCCTTAACTCGGTCTCTTATTTTCCTCCATGTACTAATTGAGTTAATTTTAGAAATTTGTTCGGTAGTTAAATTTAATCCATTTATTTTATAAATAAAATTTGTTGTTCTTCCTGCATTTAATAAAGTAGAAGCATCTCCAAGTTGCGATTTGATGCTGAAACCCAGTTCAGGTGTTGTTCCTGTTCGATAGTCATGTATCACAACTTTAATATCTGTTTTTACGCTAGATCTTGCTTTAATAGAATTGCTATTGAAGGAATTAATAAACTCTTCAGTCTCTGGGATTGAAAAAGTGGCTTTTGTTTTTCCTTTGAGTTTAGTTAATAAAAAATATGCTTGTTTTTGAAACTCATTTATTGGTATTCTTAATTCTTTGCCGGGATTTTTTACAACTACCAAATCATTATCATAACTAAACTCAAATGTCCCATTTGACTCATCACGTAAAACTTTTATTATTGGATAAATTAATTTCTCAATTTTATTTAAATTACTATCACCCGCAAAAAGCTGTTTGTCTGCGATAATTTTCAGAAGCGTGTAAACTTCACTCCATTCACCTTTGTTTCCAGTTAACATTTGTTCTTTATATTAATTTGGTTAGTTTTAGTATTTCTTTTGCAGTCGCTTGTATTGCAGGTACAGCGACTGAGTTGCCGAATTGTTTATAAGCAGAGGAATCAGCTACCGGAATGATAAACTCATCGGGGAAACCTTGTAATCTAGCCCACTCTCTTGGTGTCATTTTTCTAATTCCTTCACGATTAACAGTTCCTTTTATGTTGGTTGTTGGAGTAAAATCAGTAATTCTATGGTCATAAACCAAATTCCTTTCCCGTCCCATGCCTCCACATACTACAGCATTTGCAATTTCTTCATCATTTATTATTTGATAACCAAAACCGTTTCCTTTACTTTCGTGTCTCGCTTTATGATTTTCTAATGTTGAAAGATATTGTGTTGATAAGTAATATTTTGTTGCAGGTACCTTTTCCTCTTTAATATCTGCAAAAGTGACAACTTTATTCAAAGGTTCAGGATAATCAAATGTATTGACACCAGTACTAGGATGAAAACCTACTATGAAAATTCGCTCGCGATTTTGTGGAACTCCAAAATCTTTAGCATTTATTATCTCAGGTTCAGGAACAAAATATCCTAGGTCAGCTCTTAGTACATTTAATATAGTTTCTAAGGTTTTTCCTCTATCATGATTTCTTAAACCTTTTACGTTCTCAAGAAATATGGCTTTGGGTTGTTTGCGCTTTATGATTTCCGCGACATCAAAGAATAATGTTCCTCTAGTATCCTCAAATCCTCCACGTCTACCGGCAATAGAAAATGCTTGGCAAGGAAATCCTGCACAGAGTATATCAAAATTATCAGGAATGTATGACTTTGTTTCCTCTTTAGTGATGTCACCAAAAGGTGTTTCTCCAAAATTAGCCTTGTAGGTTTTTTTTGCTTCTTTATCCCATTCACTACTAAATATGCATTTCCCACCTAGATTTTGTAATGCTATACGAAAACCTCCAATTCCTGCAAATAAGTCAATAAAACTAAATTTGGGTTTAGCTGTTGGTGGAAATGGTACGTCCATCAAGTCAAATAGTCCGTACTGTAATGCTTCTTCAGCTACTTGTAGAGAAATATCATCTTCTGGGTATTTGTATTCTAAAACTTCCTTTGCAAATTCTACAGCATCGTTTTTGAAAAACTTCCCGGCATCATCTTTTGAGTTGTGCAAATAGTGAGTAAGAGCTGCCTCCTTATTATCTTCAGGTTCTATCAGCCTTATTCTAAACTGTTTGTCATCAAACGTTTCTAAAGAAACTTTCTCTTTAAATCTCATTTTTAATTCCTCAATTACTTTTTCAATTTGCAAAACGCAAGATACTAAATTTTGTTCAATTTCTTTGGCCCAAAATCTTAAAACTGTCCAGCCTTGATTTTTTAGGGTATTATTTACTTCTATATCTCTTTCAATATTTTGTTCTATTTTGTTGATCCAAAATTCTTTATTGCTTTTATGGTCATATTTCCGTTCTTCCCAATTTTTTCCATGCCAAAACTCACCATCTACAAAAATTGCTAGTTTAAGTTTTTTGAAAGTAAAGTCAGGTTTCCCAAATACAGTTTTATTGTTTTTGCGGTAACGGTGTCCTCGTGCAAAGAGTGCTTTGCCCAACAAAAGTTCAGGTTTTGTACCTGTAGATTTGTTTGATTGCATGTTTTTTCTTCTTTGCTCTTTGGTTAATTTACTCACTTCTTAATATATAATGAAATTTTGAATGTTTTTTTACAAAACAAAAATACAAAATTAAACAATAAAGCAGGTTATTAGTTAGGTGTTTAAATTTACCTATTTGAAATATGTGCAAAGTCCCTCTTTCTTCATCTCACCAAAATAGTTTGGATAATCTGTAATAACTCCGTCAATACCCAGATTTATTAATTGCCCGATTCTTTTTTTATCGTTAATTGTCCATACATTTATTTTTTTGTCGGCAGCATGAACTTTTCTGATAACACTTTTATTAGCAAATGGATAGGCTATGCTGACTTCGTCAATAAAATCGTATTTCAGAATGTTTTCAAACTCAACAGATTTGCTAATCCAGATATTTAGAAAAGGTAGTTTCGCGATATTTAGTTTATGAATAGTTATATCGGGATTGATTTGATTTATTGTTTTCAAAATATCGAGGTTAAAAGATTGAATAATACACCATTGTTGTGCACTGTTTCGCTCTATTGCTTTAACAATGTTTTTTTCAATATTTGGGTAAATATCGCCGCCATGTTTCACTTCGATAAGCAAGATTGCATCGCCATTAATCTCTTTTATCACTTCATCGAGGGTTGGGATTTTTTCGTTAGCGTACTCTTCTGAATATTTTATCCCTGCACTATATTTCATCAGTTCGGAGTAAGTGAAATCTTTTATTTTACCTGAACCGTTTGTTGTTCTGTCTAATGTGTTGTCATGTATCACTATTAATGAGTCGTCCGATGATTGGTGCACATCTATTTCGATTCTGTCAGCGCCATATTTTAATCCTGCCCGTACGGCACTTATCGTGTTTTCGGGAGCAAGTCCGGCTGCACCACGGTGAGCGGTAAGAGTAAAGTTTCCAATGTTTCCCGACCTGTCTTTTGTGTAATAGATTGGTGAAATCATAAAAAAGATATAGAGTAGCAATAACAGAAACAGTGCAGATATTATGGTTATTTTCTTTTTCATTTGGTTTTATATTTTTGCTCGCGCGTATTTGTAATCCGTGCACCACAAGTAAATTATTCAATTAATATTTTTACCAAGTAGCTGCTAACTTTGAGTTAGCTGCTACTTAATATAACGTGAGTTCGATGTAAGACAAAAATGTAACAATCGGAAAATAAGGTAATAAGGTATTGCTGTATGTGGCTGTTATTGCTACTAAGGTATTATTGAACTAAATAAGGTTTTTTTATAATTATTTTTAAACCTTATTTTAACACCAAAAACCTTAGTAGAATTAGAATGCAAAACCACCTTAACCTTATTGGCTTATTTATCAGTCAAATATGCAAATTATTATATCGAATTCACATTAATATACTTAAAAAGTCGGGATTGCAAATCCCTCAGACGTAATATTTTTGTTCGCACGTATTTGTAATCCGTGCACTATCAGTTTTCGACACACATGCAAAAGTGCACGAGTTACCCAACCAATTCCATCCCGAAGATATCCGCAAAAGCCTGTTTTGTTATTTTTGAAACTTCCTGAAAATCAACTTTGTGCCCCAACTCTTTTTGAATTGATGTAACACCACGATCGGTAAACCCGCATGGATTGATGTAGTTGAAATAATTTAAATCGGTATTTACATTTAGGGCAAAGCCATGCATGGTAACAAAACGACTTGCCCGAACACCTATCGCGCATATTTTCCGGGCTTTGGCGGGATGTTCGGCATCTATCCAAACGCCCATTGCTTTCGGGTCTTTTTCGGCAATAATATCATAATGTTGCAGCACTTGAATAACCACATCTTCCAATTTATTTATATATGCTTTTATGCCCAGACCGAAATCTTCCAAATCGATAATTGGATATGCTACCAGCTGACCGGGACCGTGATACGTGATATCGCCTCCTCTGTCGATAGGAAAAAAATCGATATTTTTGTTTTTACAAACGCTTTCCGTGATAAGCAGGTTGTGCTTATCGCCACTTTTTCCTAATGTATAAACATGTTCGTGTTCACAAAACAGCAGATGCTGATGTTTGGGTGCTGTATTGTTGATTTTTGCATCCAAAACCGATTGAAACAGCTCTTCTTGCAAATCCCACGCTTTTTTGTACCGAATACGACCAAGATTCTGAAAAGCAACCTTTTTACTCATATTTGTTTCAACTTTATGCTTTCAACTCTTTTAGACATGTTTTTCAGCTCTGTAAGACGAACGCACCAACGGACCGCTCTCTACAAAATCGAAACCTTTTTTCAACCCCACTTCTCTGTATCTGTCGAATTGTTCGGGAGTTACATATTCATAAATGGGCCAATTGTTTTTAGTGGGTTGCAAATATTGTCCTATTGTAAACACTTTACAGCCAACAGAAAGTAAGTCGTCCATCGTTTGAAAAACCTCCTCTTCGGTTTCACCCAATCCAACCATGATTCCCGATTTGGCTTTAACAGTTTTGCTTTGTGCAATTATTTCGATGGTTTTTAAACTTACATCGTATTTTGCACGGCTGCGAATTTGCGGAGTCAATCGCCTTACGGTTTCCATATTGTGCGAAATTATTTCAGGCTGAGCTTCAATCACTTTGTTGATGAAGTCAGGGTTTGCATCGAAATCGGGAACCAGAGTCTCTATTGTAATATTTGGTGATTTTTCTTTTATAGCTCGTACCGTTTTTGCCCAGAATTCGGCTCCGCCATCTTCCAGGTCGTCTCTATCGACACTTGTTATCACGCAGTGTTTCAGGTTCATTCCGGCGATAGTTTCCGCCAGTCTTTCGGGTTCATCCCAATCAACAGGCAATGGTTTTCCTGTTTGAGTAGCGCAAAATTTACACGAGCGTGTGCAGATATCGCCTAAAATCATAAATGTGGCTGTTCCTCGTCCCCAGCATTCCGCCAGATTGGGACATTTACCACTAACGCATATTGTGTGCAGTTTTTTTCTTTCAACAAGTTCTTTTAAATCTAGATATTCTTTCCCTTTTGGAAGGGCAATTTTCAGCCATTCGGGTTTTCTTTTAGTACTCATAATCTGTATTTACCGGGTTTCTATTAAAACAAGTACAAATGTACATATTTTCTTAAAAAGAGCCTAATTGTATCTGCTTAATAATAATCTCTCGGATTCATTTTTAATTCCGGTTTCCTAAGCTTATCTTTCAGATTGATATCGACCATCCACTGTTTTTTGTTGAGCACCAGTTCTTGTATAAAGTGTTCAATTTCAGATAAGTATTCTTTCATTGGATAGATGGCAACTTCGTGACCAATATCTTCCATAGAGTAGAAAATATAAGGATAGCCCTGTTTTCTAAACTGCTTTGCCAGCGATTTGGAACCGAACATTCCCAGCGAGAAAAGTCGAATTTGTTTATAAGGGACCAGATTGTCGCCGCTACCGTGGAAAAATAGGGTGGGAGCAGGTTTTATTTTGTAAGATGGAGTGCCCTCATTGCTGAAAATAGCTCCGGCAAAAGAGATTACACCCGCGTATTGAAACGATTGCGGAAGCAGACTTGCCGACTCTTTTTGATTGCGTTTTTCGTAATCGGCTTGTAATACGGTAAGTGCACCCGCACTCGAACCGCTGATTATAATTTTGTCAGTATCAATATTCAACTTATCGGAATTTTTCAACAGATAATCTGTAGCAGAATATAAATCTTCTACAGCCAGGGCGATAGCATTTCGCAGTGGCTTGTGGTTGAAAACACCGGGAACTTTTTGGTCTTTCATTCCCAATCGGTAGTCGATTGATGCCACTTTAAAACCTCTTTCGGCAAAATATTCAAAATAGGTGACGTAATCTTTTGCATCGCGGTTGCCTTCTTTAAATCCTCCGCCGAAAATAAAAATCAGACATGGTTGTTTAGTGCTAAAAAACGAATCGGATGAGTAGATATCCATTTTGAGCTCTTCTCTGTCTTTTACGGCATAAATGTGTGTGCTTTTCTCAATTTCCGCCGATAATAGTAGCGGAATGAAAAAGAAAATGGAGATAATGAAAATTTTGATTTTGTTCATAGTGTTATTGTTGATTATGTTGTTCCTGATTACATTCGCTTGTGCGGATTTGCAATCCGTGCGTTACTGCTCGCGCAGATTTGTAATCTGTGTTATCTATTTTATGTAATGCGTCTTTTTTATTTAATATTTAAATAGTTATCATTTATATATATCGGTACGCTGTACCTCAATACGTACAAAAATAAACAATAACTACAAATATTTTGCTACTCTGTAGCAATAAATTAAAGGTGCAGAGCACCAATACCTTTGTAGAAATCTTGAAATTCCCAACATTTAGAGGTGCAGAGCACCGAAACAGTATAAATATTATTGCTGTCCGATTAAAACAGATTGTCGCCTGAATAGGCGAGATTTTCATAACCGCATGCAATCCCGATGTTAATCGGGAGTAGCTTGCGGTGTTAAAGCAATGGAACAATACTGCCTGAAAGGCAGGATTTTATGACTTTATATAAGTCCAACCACTTCGGGTTGAAATTATGGGTGTTTATTTATGCCGTAAGCTGCGCTATGCTTGCATACGGTTATGAAAGTTTGGCTTTCCAAGCCATTTATCTCAAATAATTACTGAAATCATTTACAATAAATCATTTCAGAGTAATATGAAAATGTTTATCGGACAGCAATATATAAATATATATATTTATGTTTTTTGTAATTGCCTAATGGCGATTCTGCGAATTGTTTTACCAAGTAGCTTTTAACTTTGAGTTAGCTTATGCTCGCGCGGATTTGCAATCCGTGCGCTATTACACTTCGACACACACTCTTTATAATAATAGTGCGCAAGCGATAAAAGATTACACTTGCGGTTTGTGTTTATATTTAAAGAAAATGGCAAAAAGAATCATCACAACAAGCGAGTAAGCGGCAAAAATAAACCATACGGTTTGCCAATCGCCTATTAATAGCGATTTTGTTGTTTCGCCCACACTTACATTTTGCCAGCTGCAATATTGATTTACCACCCATTGTGCTCCCAATGTTCCCAATGTGGCACCAATTCCGTTTGTCATAAGCATAAACATACCTTGCGCACTTGCACGGATGGAGTGCGGTGTCTCTTTATCCACAAAAAGCGAACCCGATACGTTGAAGAAATCGAACGCTACACCATATACCAACATCGACAATATCAGTAACCACACGCCACTTCCGGGATTGCCCAATCCGAAAAATCCGAAACGCAACACCCAGGCAAACATGGCGATGAGCATAACTATTTTAATACCGTAACGGCGCAGAAAGAATGGTATAAGCAAAATACACAATGTTTCGGATATTTGCGAAAGCGAAATAAGTATATTTGAGTGTTTTACGCCAAACGTGTTGGCATATTCGGCAACTGCTTCAAAAGATGCGATAAAGGGATTGGCGAAGCCGTTGGTAATCTGCAATGAAACCCCCAGCAACATGGAAAAGATAAAAAAGAGTGCCATTTTCCGTTGTTTAAACAGTTTAAACGCATTCAATCCTAATGCTTGTGACAATGTTTTATCTGATTTATCGGTATTAACAGGGCAGTTGGGAAGTGTGAAAGCGTAAAGCCCTAATGCCAACCCGATTATTCCACTTACCATAAACTGCATGGAAGTGGTTTGATAACCCAAAATATCTACCAGCCACATGGTGCAGATAAATCCTATCGTTCCGAATATTCTGATAGGCGGAAATGCTTTCACCGTGTCCAAACCTGCATCTTCGAGTACGCTGTATGCCACCGAGTTAGATAGTGCCAGTGTCGGCATATAAAACGCAACACTCAACGTGTAGAGTGTGAAAAATGGTGCAAATGCTACTTCGCTGCCTGCGCTCAATCCATACCAACCGACAGTTAGCATAAACATTGCTGCCAAAAGATGACTTATTCCCAATAGTTTTTGCGCGGGAATCCACCTGTCGGCAACAATTCCCATCAGCGCGGGCATAAAAATTGAGACAATTCCCTGTACGGAATAGAAAAGTCCGATATGTGCTCCCATTCCTGCGGGTCCCAAATATCGTGACATGGATGTTAGATATGCTCCCCAAACTGCGAATTGGAGAAAATTCATGAGAATAAGACGAAACTTGATTGACATATTTTTTTAGTTTGTAGTTTGTAGTTAGTAGTTTTTATTTTTGTCCGCATTTTTGATTGTGCGGATTTGTAACTTTGCTCGCGCGGATTTGTAATCCGTGCGTTCTTTCAACAGATGTTCTGTGAAAAATTGCGAACGAATGACTTCCATGCAAAAGTAGTGAATTATCTGAAATCGAAGAAGATTATTTTGGGAAAAGATTTTTTGTATTTGGTGTGATTGGTATTTAAATGTAAAAACGTGATTTTATATTGTCTTTTTTTGTACTGCCTTTCAGGCAGAATTTCTTCGGGGTTGAGTTTACCGTAAGCTACACTCGTTCCTCGTTTGCATACGGTTATGAAAATGTTACCCTTCGGGTAAATAAATCTTTTATTTTGGATTAATTCAATGGTCAGTGGTCATTCGAACGAAGTTTCTATCTTGTTTATCATGCGAAGCATCTATCATTTTTTAGACATAAGACACAAGAGTCAAGACAAAAGACCTTTTTATTTTCAGCTAACTATAAATCGTAAATCCGAAATCTAAAATCGCAAATAGTTAGATTTTTCACTTCGTTCAAAATGACACTACATACTCAAGACTCAGAACTCCAAACTAACCCTTTTTTCTATCAATTCCAATATCATACATCGATGCAGGATCTTCAACAGGTTCAAGATGTGTGCAGATGGTAGTGGGCTCGTCGAACATGTTTATAATAGCTTGTTCCACCATTTCGGCACAATCGTGTCCCTCTTTTACAGTCCATTTTCCCGGAACCAATAAGTGTAGCGATACAAATATTCGTCTTCCGGCTTCGCGAGTCATAAGCGAATGGTAAGTTATCTCTTTTTCTTTCAGCGAGTCCAGATAGTCGGTTATTTTTTGCAACTCTTCATCGGGAATTGCCGCATCCATCAATCCGCTAGCCGAGCGACTTATTAGTTTGTATCCCGTGTAAATAATGTTCAATGCCACCAAAATAGCGATAATTGGGTCGAGAATCAGCCATCCGGTAAGTTTTACCAGCAATATACCTACTATTACACCGCCTGAAGTCCAAACATCTGTCATCAAGTGCTTTCCGTCGGCTTCGAGAATAAGCGATTTGTGTTTTTTGCCGCTTTTTATCAAAATCAATCCGGTGCCAAGGTTCAACAGTGAAGCCAATAGCGAGAAAATCAATCCGGTGCCAACATGTTCCAATTCGGTAGGATGAATAATTCTTGGAACGGCGGAATAGATAATGCTAAATGCTGCAACAAGAATTAGTGCACCTTCGATTGCGCTTGAAAAATATTCGGCTTTACTGTGCCCGAACTCATGTTTGCGGTCGGCAGGTTGTTGCGACAAATTCAGCATTATTAAGGCGAAAATTGCAGCAAACAAATTTACAAGCGATTCCAACGCATCCGACAGCAATCCCACCGAATTTGTTACACGATAGGCGTAAAACTTCAATAGAATTGTTGCCACCGCAGTTGCGACGGAGAGATAGATAAATTTTTTTAGGTGGGTTGATTTCATTTGCTGTTTACAATTGGGTTTGTAATCCGATGATGAGTAATTTTTGTTTTCGACACACACGCTTTACAAAAGCGCGCGAGCGGAGTTGTTTATAAAACAAAAATACAACATTTTTAAATATACAACATAACATTTGTTTCTGTTTTTACGTAGAGACGTGGCATGCCGCGTCTCTACAATTGCAACAAACACAAAAAGACATTGTTAAATATTACAAATAGGCACCACAAAAATATTTTTCTTTACTAAATAACGGTAACGAAAAACAACCTTATGATTGTAATTGCGTAAATTAGATTAACTTTGATGCTTTAAACACGATTATTATTGTAATTCTTTTATGAAAAAGCTTTCAACATTACTATTTTTCTGTTTAGTTGCATTGGTTACTTATGCACAAACTACAGTTAGAGGTCAGGTTATAGATGCAACCGGTAAAAAACCGTTACCATATGCAACAATCACTGTTTTGAACGAATCGGATATGAGAAAACCGATAAAAAAGTTCGCTAGTGACGAAAACGGTAATTTTTCTACCACTTTGCAAAGCGGAAAATATGTTTTTAAATTTCATTTTGTGGGAATGAACGAAAACAGCCAGAATGTAACGGTAGAAACCGGGCAAAAACAGATGAATCTGGGCGAAATAGTGATGAGCGAAAGTTCTGTTGAGTTGTCTGAAGTTAGTGTTGTGGCACAACGTCCGCTTGTGAAAGTGGAGATTGATAAACTTACGTATAGTGCCAAAGAAGACCCTGAGTCTTCTACTTCAAATGTGCTGGACCTGCTCAGAAAAGTACCGTTGGTTACGGTTGATGGAGACGATAATATCCAATTGAAAGGCTCATCTAATTTTAAAATATATCTGAACGGTAAGCCTTCGAATATGATTTCGAGCAATCCGTCGCAGGTGTTGAAAAGTATGCCTGCAAACAGCATAAAAGATGTTGAGGTAATTACCGATCCGGGTGCAAAATACGATGCCGAAGGCGTAGGGGGAATTATCAATATAATTACCGATAAAGTTGTTGATGAGGGGTATTCAGGTTCTGTTGGTGGAAACGGAGATACTTTTGGCGGATATGGAGCCAATGCATATCTATCTTTGAAATATGGAAAGTTTGGATTTACAGGAAACGGCAGTTATTTTTATCATAAAAGCCCTGCATCTGTAACATCTCTTACCAGAGAAGATATAGCACCAAATCCTGTAAATATGTTAACTCAAAATGGAACTCAAACCAGTAATGGTGGCGGTTTGTTTTATAGCACTTCGTTAAGTTATGAGCCGGATACGCTTAATCTGTTCAATCTTTCTGTTGATCAGGTTGATGGTAAATTTCGTACTGATTTTGAGCAAGATGTTTTCTCTTCCGGCGTAAGAAATTATTCCTATTTGCTTAACAATAACTCTTTGAGGAATTTTGGTTCTTTCAGTTTGGCAGCTGATTATCAGCATAGTTTTAGAAAAAAAGGAGAATTGTTGACAATCTCATATCTGTTTGATAAAGACCCTAACAGTAGTGAGTCGGAAAGCCAATATAACAATGTAATCGGAACGGATTTTTATTATCCAAACGATTATCGTTTGAAAAGTATTAACAGTACCGGAGGTGTTGAGCACACAGGACAGATAGATTATACCAACCCAATAAACTCGAAACATAGTATCGAAGCGGGAATAAAATATATTTTCCGTGATAATTCGAGTATTGGAGAACACTCTTTTTTCAATGGACAATGGCATGATGACCCGAACAGAAAAAATGACCTTGACCATGAGCAGAGTATTATTTCGGGATATGCCAGTTATGGATTTAAGACAGGAAAATTTGGTTTAAAGTTGGGTGCACGAGGAGAAAACACCAATCAGACAATACATTTTATGAGTGCGCAAAACGATACAATTGTGCCTTCAAGCTTTTTCGATTTAGTTCCGTCTGTAGCGCTCTCTTATCAGTTGGGAATGACAAAAACTCTTCGGGGAGGTTATAACTTGCGTATTTCGAGACCCGGTATCTGGTATCTGAATCCATATATTGATGAATCAAATCCTATTAATATCAGCTATGGAAACCCGAAACTGGAGGCTGTAAAAACTCATAATTTCAATATCAATTACGGTTCGTTCTCACAAAAACTTAATTTTAACGCTTCTCTCAGTTACTCGTTTTCTAAGAATGTGATATCGCCATATGTTTTTGTAAAAGATGGAGTTACGCACAATACTTATGAGAATATAGGAAAACACAAATGGGTGGGATTGAGCGGATATCTTGGATGGACACCTGTACCTGCATTACGAGCAAATTTGAATGGTTCTATAAATTATACCATGATGGAGAGTATTCTGGATTCTGATTTAAAAAGCAATGGATTCTCTGGTAATGCATTTGGACGTGTTACTTACACTTTCCCACAAGATTTCAGATTGAGTGTAAATGGTGGTTTTTACTACTCGGATGTGCAGTTGCAAACAACCCAATCGGCTTTCTTTTTCTACTCATTAGGTTTGCAGAAAAGTTTTCTTAATAAGAAGTTAGATATTGGGCTTGGATTATCTTCGCCATTTCATAAATTTAGAGAATTCAAATCAACTACAACGGGTGAAGGATTTATACAGAAAAATATTTTCCGAAGGGAAATGCGCAATTTACGTTTGAACGTTACGTATCGTTTTGGCGATTTGAAAACATCGATGAAACGTGTGCAGCGTACTATTTCTAATGATGACGTTATGCAGGGAGATAGCGGACAACAGCAATCTTCCGGTGGTGGTATGGGACGTTAAAACTAAAAAAAAACATATAAACAAGATGCGAATAGACATTATTACCGTTTTGCCTGAAATGATAGAGGGAGCATTGAATTGTTCCATCCTGAAGCGTGCGCAAGAGAAAGGTTTGGTGGAGTTTGGTCTGCACAACTTACGTGATTATACACTCGATAAACACAAACGCGTGGATGATTATCCATATGGTGGTGAAGCGGGAATGGTGTTGCAGATTGAGCCTATAGACCGATGTTTGGAGCATCTGAAATCGAGTCGCACTTACGACGAAGTTATTTTTACCACACCCGATGGCGAACAGTTTACCCAAAATATTGCAAACGAGCTCTCTTTGATGCAAAATATCGTTATTCTTTGCGGACACTACAAGGGTGTGGATTATCGTGTGCGTGAGCATCTGATAACAAGAGAAATATCTATCGGCGACTTTGTACTTACAGGCGGAGAGCTTGCCGCTGCGGTGATTGCCGATGCCGTAGTGCGTGTTATTCCGGGTGTAATTGGTGATGAACAGTCGGCTCTTTCTGATTCATTTCAAGACAATTTGCTTGCACCGCCGGTTTATACTCGTCCGGCTGAATATAACGGTTGGCGTGTTCCGGATGTTTTGCTTTCGGGTCACGAACGAAAAATTGCCGAGTGGCGACTTGAGCAGGCGCACGAAAGAACAAAGTTACTTAGACCGGATTTGTTGAAATAAAAAAAGATTTTAGACGCAAGAATCAAGAGACAAGACTGCCTTATTTGCGATTTTCGATTTCGGATTTATGATTTTTTTTAGACAAAAGACACAAGAGCCAAGATATAAGACTTTTTCTCGCAAAGAGGGCATTGCGGTTTGAATCCGCATTGCCCTTAATTTGTTTTTTGTGGTGCGTGGTGCGTCCCAAAATCGCTTCGCTTCTAGGAGACGATGGCTGTGCCTTCGTCAAAAATATCACGAAGCCAAAGGCATCGTGTCCCGACAGTAGAAACGTCATATTATGGCGTCGTGTCGGAGGGATTTGTAATCCCGACTTTTCTATGCACAATGCGGTTTAACCACAAAGATACTCAAAGTTATTCGCTAAGTTTCACGAAGTAATTTATCTTGTTAACAACTCTCTTTGTGCAACTTTGTAATTTATCTCCGTGAAACTCTGTGATTAAAAATAATATTTAGTCGAAAAAAGTTCTTGTCATGCGAAGCATTTATATTTGTTGTGCAATTTATCATCATAACATGAAAAAACTTCCTATATGCTGTTATTATATTAAAAAAAAGTTGTACATTTAGCAAAATTTGAAAACATATTGAATGCCAAAGGAAAAATTTCATATAGAATTCGTTATGGGGAGTGCTTCACACGGCAGTTTGTGGAGAATGATAAGCCAGGTAGATGGGCTTTCAGAGTGGTTTGCCGATGAAGTTACCAGCAACGATGACGAAACGGTTTATACATTTACCTGGCATAAGTCAGCAAGCGATGCGGAGATCTTGTCTTTGAAACCACAAACAAGTATTCGCTTCAAATGGAGTGACGAGGAAGAAGAAAATGTATATTTCGAGTTTCAATTGCACAAATTGGAACTATCGAGAGAAATTGCTCTGCAAATAACCGATTTTGCCGAACCCGACGAAAAAGGTGATGCTATAGCTTTGTGGGAAAATCAAATTGATGAGATGAAACGAAGACTGGGAGTTTAATATAATATTGGGCTTATTACCAGTATTTTACCTTGAATTTTATTTCGTTGCCAAAAACTTGCTTTGCCATAGCCTGAATATCTTCTGCCTTTACCAAATCAATCTTTTTAAATATATCTTCAAGAGGTGAGTAGTTGTTGAAATGCAGATAACTTTTCGCCATTCGTAGAGCTACGTTTTCGTTGCTTTCGGATGCAATTCCCAAATGTCCTTTGTATTGTCTTTTTGCCGTAGCAAGTTGGGTTTGTGTCAGCGGCGTTTCGCAAATTTTTTCAAACTCTTTATTAATCAGTTTTATACATTTATTGGTGTATTTCTTGTCGCAAGCGAAATAGACCGAAAAAAGTCCGGTATCGGTATAGGTTGTAAGTACAGATTCTATGTTATAAACAAGTCCGTTCTTTTCACGCAACGAATTGTTTAACCTGCTGTTTACAGTGCCGCCACCAATGATGTGATTTAGCAGATATAGTGCATATCTGTCTTTATGAAACATATCGAGAGCCGGCATCCCGACTATCATGTGCGTTTGGGAAGTGTTTTTTTCGACAGAGTATTCACGTGGTTTTTCGAAAATAGGATTGACTCGTTTTGTTATCTTCTGATTTTCAGTATCTTCATACTCGAAATACTTTTCAGCCAGATATACTATTTTTTTGAAAGGAGTTCTGCCCGATGAGAAAAGCACCATGTTTTCAGGACGATATTGTCTTTTTACGAAACTTTTTATCTTCTCTTCATCGAATTCCTGCAAAGATTCGGGTGTGCCCAAAATATAGTGTCCCAATTGGTTTTCGTGGAAAGCGATGTTTTCAAAATCGTCGTAAATCAGTTCGGCAGGAGAGTCGTTGTAGCTGTTTATCTCGTCCAGAATAACATCTCGTTCTCTATTTATTTGATTTTCAAGAAATGTTGAATTAAGAATAATATCGCTCAATAATTCCACTGCCCGTTCAAGATATTCTGACAGAAAAGTGGCATATATAAAAGTCTCTTCCTTGGTAGTGAAAGCGTTTAGTTCACCACCCACATTTTCCATTCGGTTATAGATTTGATGCGCTTTTCGTTTTTTTGTTCCCTTAAAGAGCATGTGTTCCACAAAGTGTGCCATTCCCTGTTCATCTTCATTTTCGTCGCGAGTACCTGTGTTGATAGCAACTCCGCAATAGGAGATTTTGGATGGAGTTTCTCTGTGTATAATTCGTAATCCGTTTGGTAGTGTGTGGGTGTAAAGATTCATATTGTTTTTTTATAAGTTTGGGCTAAAGCCCATTTTTTTGTTTATTTTATCCGTGCCTTAAAAGGCGCGGCAATTGATGATTTTTGTCATTTCATAATAAATGGAAAATCTAATTTGCTTCAATTACCACGCGAAAGGATTCGCGCGGAAGCAACAAAAAACGTAAATCCGAAATCGGAGATCCGAATTCCCAAATCGAAATGTTTTTTGTCTTTGTTCTTGTATCTTGCGTCTAAATTATAACATATAATGCTTTCGTTGTTCAGTTGTAAGTTTCTCTATCGAGTACCTGAGCATTGTGCGTGGCATAGTTTTGTGATGCAAATCGAGAAAATCGGTCAATGTCTTTTCATCTTTTTTGCCAACTTCACGTAACATCCATCCGCTGGCTTTGTGCATCAAGTCGTGTTTGTGTGTAAGGAACATTTCAGCCAGTTTTAATGTGTCGGAAAAATCGTTTCTTTGTATTAAAGCCTTTGTGGCGACCATTGCAATTCTTTGCTCCCACATGTTTTCGCTTTTTGCCAACTTATATAAAATGTCACGCTCTTTATCCACAAGCCATTCGCCCAGGATTTTGTATGCCGATAAGTCGACCAAATCCCAATTGTTGATACCTGCAGTGTTTTGCAAATAGAAGTCAACGATTTCTTTTCGTTTCTCTTCTTTAGCTTTTCTGAACTGTTCGGTCAGAATAACTATTGCCGTGAGTCTGCATTCATGAATTTCGTCAGTAATAAGCTTTTTCAATTCTGCGAAAGATAGAGCTTTGTTTGCCGATGCCACTTTTCGCACTTCTGGATTGGTGCAACCGATAAAAATATCACCTTCACCATATTCGCCTTTTCCGGTTTTGAAGAAATATTTTGCATGTTCCGCCTTTTCAGTACTTCCCAGGGCAATAAGTTGTTGTTTTACGTCTGATGCGCTCATTTTTTAGATAATGTGTAAATTGAAGATATTGATAAGTGAAAAAACGATATAGTAGAAAAGGGTAGTACCACACTTTTCATTAAATAATATAAATATCTTAATCAATTTTTAACCACATAGATACATAGTATTTATGCAAAGATGTAAATAGTTATACAATAGTCAAAGTAGCATAGCTACTATGTGTAAGACATGTTTTCTTTGTAATAACTTTGTCTCAACTTCCTATTTAATAAACTATATTTTCTATGTTTCTATGTGGTTTGATTTTTTAACAGGGTCATTCATCATTGAAAAACGATACTGATTCTCCTTATTAATTTACTCTCGAAACTTCATACGTTCCTTCATAGAAACCGACAATATTTCTTGCCATTTCTATAGACATCTTTATACGGTCTTCTATCGTTTTCGTTCCTGCATGTGGCGACAGCAAAACGTTATCAAGCTCTAATAGTTCGGGCAATATTTTCGGCTCGTTTTCATAAACATCAAGTGCCGCAGCCAATATTGTTTTTTCTTTCAAGGCTTTGGCTAAAGCTTTTTCATCTACCATATTACCACGAGCAGTGTTGATGAATATAGCGGTCGGTTTCATTTTTTCGAACTCTTTTTCGCCAATCATATGGATTGTTTCGGGTGTAGATGGTGCGTTTAGCGAGATATAATCTGCCGTTTTTAGCAACTCGTCAAACGAAACGTATTTGGCATTGTATAGTTTTTCTATATTTTCGGGCAGACGATTTCTGTTGTGGTAAATAATAGACATACCCGAAGCTACGGCACGGCGTGCAATTGATTGACCAATTCTGCCCATTCCGATAATTCCCAGTGTTTTGCCAAATATTGATACTCCCGACTCTGCATAAAGTCCCCAGCTTACTCCTTCTGGTGTGCGGATTTTTCGGTCGTAATATCCAAGTCGGCGACCTGCTCCAAGAATCAATCCAAAAGCCAATTCGGCAGTTGGTTCGCATGTGGTTCTCGGCAGATTTGTTACAGCCACGCCTTTTTTTGTGGCATAATCCACATCGATATTGTTATAGCCGACACCGAAATTAGAAATTAGTTCCAACTTCTCTCCTTTATCAATAATCTCTTTATCGGTATAAAATCCGAAAGTTGGCACCAATACTTCGTAATCTTGTACCATTTCGAGTATCTCGTCGCGACTAAAAGCTCTCTCTTTGGGCATTGTAATATCGTATTTCCCAATTAAATCTTTTAATCCTTCCTCTTTGAAGCGATATGCTAAAAGTATTTTTTTCATTGTTTGTTTTTCCTTTCAATTAGTTTTGTTTAGTGTGCTATCTAACTAAACGAAATTTGGTTGCTTTTTGTTTTCCATTAAAATAAAAAACCCGTTCCTAAGAGCGGGTTTTTCGATAAATATATTTCAGGTTTTATTTTTTGTATTTCGAAAAATCTGCATTTATCATGCTGCCTGTTTCCAGGAATGCTTTATGGAAATCGTAGCAAGCATAAAGACTTTGCGGAGTGTGTCCTTTTGGAGTCAAATCCATGTATTGATGCAATAGCGGACGATAATCCGGGTGAGCACATTTTTCAATTATCTCTCTCGCTCTTTGGTAAGTACCTTTTCCGCGAAGGTCAGCAACACCGTATTCAGATACTACTACTTTAACAGAGTGTTCGGTGTGTTCGCAGTGCGTTACTTTCGGAACAATACAGCTAATCGCTCCGTTTTTAGCAACAGATGGTGTTAAGAAAATAGAGATATAAGCGTTTCTGGTGAAGTCGCCTGAGCCACCGATTCCGTTCATCATATTTGTTCCCATTACGTGAGTAGAGTTCACGTTACCGAAGATATCCACTTCTATTGCAGTGTTAATTCCGATAACACCTAAGCGACGTACAATACCCGGGTTGTTTGAAATTTCTGATGGACGTAACACCAATTTTTGTTTGAAGTAATCCAAATCTTGGTATAGTTTGTGTAATTGTTCGTTACTAACTGTAAGCGAACATCCGCTTGCAAAACTAATTTTTCCTTGACGCATCATGTCTAATACCGCATCTTGAATAACTTCGGTATAAACTTCGAAGTTTGGAATTTCGGGACTTTCGCCAAGTGCTGCCAATACAGCATTTGCAATATTGCCTACACCTGATTGTAGTGGAAGGAATGTTTTAGGGATATTTCCCTTGCGCATTTCTGCTGCTAAGAAATCTGCTACGTTTTGACCAATTTTTGCGGTTGTTTCATCAATTGGTGCAAAGCCACCACCTTGACTCTCTTCGTCTGTTTCAACAACAAAAATTTTCTCGGGATTTACTTTTACATATTCAAGACCTATGCGTGTGTGTACATCGTAAATATTGATATGTTTTCTTTTTGGTGGATCTTGCAATTCGTAAATATCATGAATTCCACGCAAGTTTTGTGGAACTTTTTTATTTAACTCCACGATAACTATTTTAGCCAAACGGCAAATAGTTGGTGTAATTCCAACTCCCGAAGTGAGTACAATTTCTCCACTTTCTGTAACATCGCATGCTTCAACAATAGCAACATCAATTCCGCCTAAAAAACCGTAACGAATCTCTTGTGCCACTTGCGACAGGTGCATATCGAAATATACTACCGCATCGTGTTCAAAATCGTTGATAGCATTACGCATATCTTTGTTGGTTTGATAAGGTGTGCGAAATTTTACCGCGTTTGCACGTGCCAAAGCTCCGTCAATACCGTCGCCTGTTGATGCTCCTGTGAAAACGCCAATTTTAAACGGATTTCCTTTTGCATGTTCTGCTTCAGCCAATTTAGCTATTTCAACGGGAACTACTTTAGGACATCCCGCGTGTGTAAAGCCGCTGAACCCCACGTTATAGTCGTGTTTTACCATTGCGGCTGCTTCTTGAGCGCTTATAAATTTTAAAGCCATAGTTTAAATTATAATAGTTTTGTTCTAGATTGTAAATTGTAAAATTAATATCTTCTGTTTATTATTTCGTTGTAGATAACAGCTTTGCGAAGCTCTTCACTACGGTTTTCACCAGTCAGGTCTTCTAAAATAGGATGCCATTTGTTTTTTGTAATAACAGAACTGTTATCTTCTTTTTGAGTGAAGTGACCTATTGTTTCTCTGTTTTGAAGAGCAGAATGACCTTCAAGGGCATATGACGGAATTGTCGAAGAAGTTCCCTCGTATTTGTATTGACCTACAGTATCAAAGTTTGGCACTGGTGGTGGAACCACTTTATTCCGTTGTTTTTGTGAAGTGACGGTTGCCGACTTCTTTTTTTTGTCTATAGACTCAGGGCTTGGAATATTTTGTGGTAATTTTTGTTGTTTGGATGCTTCTTTCTTTTTGATATCTTTAATAAACCCAAAAATAAAAAAAGAAAACAAGACTAAAATATAAATTATGTCGCCTAAATCCATAAAATTACTAATTTTGTACTCTTGCAAAAGTAGTCATTTTTTGTGATATATGAAAATATGAACAAAATAATGACAATCATTATTTAAATCAAGATAATTTGTGTAAAATGTTGATATACAATTGATGGGTGAGTGGTGTTTTATTGTAAACAACTTTGTCCGTTTAAAAAAATGTATATCATTTAACAATAAATCAGTTTAAACTTCGTCATACTTGACGATGTGGCTCGAATAAAAATGAAAAAAATGAATATAGACTCAAATTTACAAGAAGAAAAAAAGCTGTTTATAGAAACTTACGGATGTCAAATGAACGTAGCTGATTCTGAAGTTGTTGCCGCCATAATGAGTATGGAGGGTTATCAGCTAACTGAAAACATAGAAGAAGCAGATTTGATATTTATAAATACCTGTTCGATTAGAGACAATGCCGAACAAAAAGTTATCCAGAGACTTGAATATCTGAATGCTATAAGGAACAAAAAAAGGAAAAATCTTATCATCGGTGTTTTGGGTTGTATGGCTGAGCGTGTGCAACATGAGTTGATTGAAAATCATTATGCCGATTTGGTAGTGGGACCTGATGCTTATCTCGATTTGCCAAATTTAATTGGTGCAGTTGAGAAGGGTGAAAAGGCAATTAATATTGAGTTGTCAAAAACGGAAACTTATAAAGATGTAATTCCGCTTAAGATGCCCGGTGTGAATATTTCGGGATATATTTCAATAATGCGTGGATGCAATAATTTCTGTACTTATTGTATAGTGCCATATACTCGTGGTCGTGAGCGTAGTCGAGAGCCAGAAAGCATTCTTAACGAGTTGCGTGATATGCGCGACAGAGGTTTCAGAGAAGTTATTCTGTTGGGGCAAAATGTGAATTCTTATCATTTTGTGGATAATGAAGTTAGCATAGATTTTCCTGCTCTGCTTGCTATGGTTGCTGAAGAAGCACCCGAAATGCGAGTGCGATTCACAACTTCGCATCCGAAGGATATGACGGATGAAACGCTCGAAGTGATTGCCAAACATAAAAACTTGTGCAACTATATTCATTTGCCTGTTCAGTCGGGAAGTTCGCGTATGCTGAAACTTATGAACAGAAAATACGACAGGGAATGGTATCTGAATAGGATAGCTGCGATAAAGAGAATTCTTCCCGGCTGTGGAATCTCTACCGATATAATGTGTGGATTTCATTCCGAAACCGAAGAAGACCACCAGGAGACTTTATCATTGATGCGTGAAGTTGGTTTCGATTCGGCATTTATGTTTAAGTATTCCGAAAGACCAGGTACTTTTGCATCTCAAAAATTGGAAGACAACGTTCCCGAAGATGTAAAAATCAGAAGATTACAAGAGATTATAGATTTGCAATTGGAGCTTTCCCGTGCAAGTAATGAGAACGATTTGGGCAAGGAGTTTGAAGTGCTAATAGAAGGAGTGTCTAAACGTTCGAGCGAGCAACTATTTGGACGAACAGAACAGAATAAAGTTGTTGTTTTTGATAAGAAAAATTACAAGATTGGACAGTTTGCTCGCGTACGAATTACAGATTTTACTCCGGCAACGCTTTTGGGAGAGGCGATAGATTAATAAAAAACAGGTAAATATAAACTTAATGAGGGACTTGGTGCACAAACCTGGCAACAAGTCCCTCCGTATTATCACAAAATTTTATTTTATTTTGTTTTTGATTTAGGATTTATTATCAATCTAAGTGAAGTATCCTTTGTAATGTATGCCCATGCCCAGTTAATAAAAGTAATCACTTTATTTCTTGCGCTCAAAATAAGCATCAGGTGCAAAAACATCCATACTATCCATGCCCAAAAACCTTGAAATTTAATATGTTTTAGATCTACTACAGCTTTATTTTTTCCAATTGTTGCCATTGTGCCAAGGTCTTTGTATTCGTAAGTTTTTAATTTTCTTTCTTTCAGTGACCTTATGATGTTATCCCCTAAGTTTTTTGCCTGATTTATAGCCACATTTGCCACTTGTGGATGTCCTTTAGGATAAAGAGGAGTTTCCATATAAGCTACATCGCCCAAAGCATAAATATTTTCTGTACCTTTCACTAAGTTATACCTATCTACCACATAGCGATTTCTTACAATATTTTCTTTGTCTGTAATACCATCTATCACATTTCCTGAAACACCTGCCGACCATATCAAGTTTTTACAAGGAATAACCTCGCCATTACTTAAAACAGCTTTGTGTCCGTCGTAAGATTTAAGTAAAACGCCAGTTTTAACTCGTACACCAAGTTTTTCCAGATATTTGCGAGAATATTTACGAGATTGTTAACTCATGTTTCCGAGTGTATGTGGACCTCCTTCAAGCAATATAATATCCAAGCCTGAAAAATCCACCTTTGGATAATCTCTTGGTAGTACGTCATTTCTCAACTCTGCAAAAGCACCTGATAATTCAACTCCCGTTGCTCCTGCTCCTACCACAACAATATTCATCAGTTTTTCTTTTTCTTCACTTGGTGCAGTAGCATAGCTCTCGAAATCACGAAGGATACGGTTTCTAATCTCTATAGCTTCAGACATTTCTTTCATCGGGAGTGCGTGTTCTTTTAACTCATCATTCCCAAAAAAATTAGATGTACAACCGCTTGCAACCACCAAATGGTCATATTTGATAATTCCATCATCGGTAATAACCTGTTTTTGAGTAGTATCTACATGTTCTACACTGCACATGCGGAAATCAAAATTTTTGAATCCGTGAAAGGCTTTTCGAAAAGGAAAAGCAATACTTGCCGGTTCTAAACGGGCACTCGCTACCTGATAAAGTAACGGCTGGAAGGAGTGAAAGTTCTGTTTATCTATCAGAGTAATACGCACGGGAGCTTTTTTAAGCTTTTTTACAAACTGCATGCCTGCGAAACCTCCTCCTATTATCACAATTCTGTCGTTGGGTTTTATTTTCATATTAATTAAAGAAAAAATTCATTAATTAAACAACAATTAAATAAAGATAATGTTCATTAAAGTTATACAAAAATATAGTGCTTAATCTTGGATGTAATGATATTAATTAAAAAACTTATTTTCTTGCATAAAATAGTTATGTATTGTGTTTGAAATATATATTTAAAATTGTATCTTTGTTTAGAATTATTATTATTAGTAAAAACATTTTTAGCAACTAATGTGTTTTATATTGAGTGAAACATGGGTGATATTAATGAATAATTAATTCATAAAAAAACAACTACTTTATTTTTATTAATAAACATACTATTAAAAATCTTTTAAAACCAGAAAATTATGAAATCAGAAGCTAAATTATTATTAGGATTAGGAATTGGTATTGCACTTGGAGCAGCAGTAGGTTATATTATGGGCTCAGATAAAAAAGAAGAGTGGCTTGAGCAAGCTAGTGCTTTTGCCGACAAAGTGCATGCTAATGTGAAATCTGCTATTTACAAAGGAAGAAATGATGTTGCAGATTTGAAAGAAGATATTGATGATATTGCTGATATAGCAAAAAAAGAACTGGCTAAACAATAAAAACTAAAAAACACCTCCTTAATGCAAGAAAAGAAAACTGTGACCTCGTTACTCGGAGAGATGAAGAATGATATTTCGAGTTATGTGGTAAACACATTAAAATTAGGAAAACTAGAAAGCTACGAAAAAATAAGCAAAGGCAGTGGTACTTTTTTGTTTATACTGTTAATGCTGTTTTTTGGATTTCTATTTCTTAGTTTTCTGCTTTTTGCACTCGGATTTTATCTTTCAGAGTCTGTTTTTAATTGTTATTGGAAAGGTTTTGGAGTAATTGCCGGAGCCTTACTATTAATAGTTTTAGTATTGTTTCTCTTTAAAAATGTAATTAAACGAAATACTACAAATTCAGTAGTTAAGTTTTTGATGAGAAAAGAGGAACACGAGGTTGATTTATCTAAAATAGAACAATGAGAACATACAAACTGACACCCCTTGACGAACTTCACTTAGAGAAGAAAAAATTACGTGAGAATCGCGATATTGCAGCGAAAAGATTATCGTATCAGTTACAATATTTGGATGATAACTGGGGTACTATGCTTACTCAAGGCATAGCTTCAAGTGTTAAAACCAAATTTGCAGAAACACTGGATACTCTTTCGGGTGGTTCTTTCGATTCTGCTTTCCCACTTTCGGGAAGGAGAAACAGGATGGCATGGCTGAATATTTTGACATCAAATCTTCCTTTGGTAAGCAAGGTGGCCTGGCAGGTTGGAAAGCCGGCAGTAATGGGCTTCATTATGAAAAGGGTTACAGAGCGTTTTTTGGGAGGTAAAGGAAAGAAAAAAGCTAAATAACAAGTTCTATAAAAACATTAAACACGACCAAATAACGACATGAATTGTGTGTCTATTGTTTGGTCGTGTTTTTTATTAGTTTAAGTAGCTACTAATTCCAAATTAGTTGCTACTTTGCAGACTTAACATTCAATACTGTAAACTAAATTGTTTTTTCAATTATTCATATAACGACGAACGCTGGTTATACCTTCAACCTCTTCAATTTTACGACAAAGCCTTTGTACATCTTCAACACTGTGAATGCTCACATCTATTGTTCCGTCAAAAATTCCATCCTTTGAAGCAATATTTACACTTTGTATATTAACAGCTTCATCTTCGGTTAGCTTTAATAATATTTCTTTAAAAATTCCAATTCTGTCAATTCCTTTTAAAGCTATAGTTGATGTAAATGAGTATTGTTTAAAATTTCTCCATCTGGTATCAACTATTCTTTCGCCAAAACTCGATTTAAGCTTTATTCCTGTTTGACACGAGCGTTTATGAACTTCCACTTCATTTTTTTCTGTAATAAATCCGAATACGTCATCTCCGGGTAGCGGTTTACAGCAGTAGGCAACAATAAAGTTCTTTTTAAAGTTCTCTTCCTTGAGTTCGTAGATTGATTTGGTATCGATTTTTTGGGTAGAATCTTTCTTTTGCTCTGCTTTGCCTGTATTGTTGTTCTTATTGTCGTCCTGGCTTTTTTTGAGCGAATTCATAGCCTGTTTCACGTAACGAACAAACAGGTTGTCTTGTTTTTGCTCTGCTTTTTTATAATAGAAAAAAGCTTTTTTATTTTCGGGAAGACTTATATCTCCATTACCTAATAGAAAGTGCAAGTCATCTTTTTTCTCTAAGTAGTAGTAGTTTAATATCTTTACATATATTGGATTTTCTATCGGTTTCATCTCTAAGAACTCTTCCAGCATATGCATACCCTGTCTTTCAACTCTACGTTTTTGTCGTCGGAGCGATGCTTCAATTTTTGTTCTGGCTTTTGCTGTTGTTACAAATCCAAGCCACTCCTTTTTAGGAAGTTGTGTTTGAGAAGTGATAATCTCTACCTGATCGCCGCTTCGCAGTTGTTGACTCAATGGAACCAAAGTGTGATTTACTTTTGCTCCTAAACAGTGGTCGCCTACTCTTGAGTGAATACTATAAGCAAAATCCAATGCAGTTGCACCTTGTGGTAAGGTTTTTAAATCTCCCTTTGGGGTAAAAACGAAAATTTCAGATGCAAAAAGATTCATCTTTACGGTATCGAGAAAGTCGATTGCGTTAGGATTGGGGTTAGATAAAATCTCCTGAATGGTTTTCAGCCATTTATCTAACTCGTTGTCTTCTTCAACTTTACTATCCTTATATTTCCAATGTGCTGCAAAACCTTTTTCTGCTATATCGTCCATTCTACGACTCCTGATTTGCACTTCAATCCATTTACCGTCGGGTCCCATTACTGTAAGGTGTAGTGCCTGATATCCGTTGGCTTTTGGATGGCTCACCCAGTCGCGAATACGGTCGGGGCGAAGTTTATAAATATCGGTAATTGCAGAATATATGTCCCAACAACGTTTTTTCTCATCCATATCGGGAGTTACTTCAAAAATAATGCGAACAGCGAAAAGGTCGTAAACTTCGTGAAACTTAATGTTTTTGCTCTCCATTTTTTTCCAGATAGAGTAAACCGACTTAACACGAGCCCGCATCTCATATTCTAGATTTAGCTTATCCAGCGATTTAATAAGTGGAGTAGAGAAGTTTTGATACACTTTATCGCGAGCCGATGCTGTCTCTTCAATTTGTTTGCTTAGCTCGTTGTACTTATCTGGATATTCATATTTAAAGCAGAGCTCTTCCAATTCTGTTTTTATGGCAAAAAGTCCTAATCTATGTGCCAATGGAGCATAGATATACATTGTTTCGCCCGTAATTTTGAATTTTTTTGTAGGAGCCATAGAGTCGAGAGTACGCATATTGTGCAATCTGTCCGCAATTTTTATCAAAATCACTCTAATATCGTCAGACATTGTCAAAAGCAATTTCCTGAAGTTTTCTGCCTGTGCCGAAACATCTTCGCCAAACATACCACTCGAAATTTTGGTAAGACCTTCCACGATAAGTGAGATCTTTTCACCAAACATCATTTTTATATCTTCCGATGTGTATTCGGTGTCTTCAACCACATCATGCAACAGAGCAGCCGAAATAGATGTTGAGCCTAATCCCATTTCACCACACACTATACGCGCTACGGCAAGCGGATGCATAATATACGGTTCACCCGAACGACGTCGCACACCCTTATGTGCTTCTTTCGCAAAATTGTAGGCTTTAGTGATTATATCAACCTTGCGCCTGTGGTTCGAATTGAGATAGTCGTTGATAAGAGCCTTAAACTCATCATCAATCATCTGTTCTTCATCTATTACTTTTATATCGTCTGCCATTGGAAAGTATCTGATCTTTTTAACTTATGTAAACCATTAGAAAGCGAAATTACAAAAAATAAATAACATAGAAAACATTTTGACTTTTTTCTGCACAGTAATTGATTTATTTTCGTAACAATTTGTAGATAAAATAAAAATAGCTACCTTTGCACTATCTTTATGCAGGGGTGCCTTAAAATTACAGGCTGAGAACATACCCAAACACCTGATCCGGATAATGCCGGCGTAGGGAAACAATAGAAACCTTAATTATAAAGGTTTTTCTTTTTAGGTTAAATCCCCTTGTTACTTATTAATTTAGTTGGCAGATGGTGCTTTTTGTACCCGTTTGTCAACAGAAAAACATGTTGAAATGAAAAAGATTTATTTATTACCCATGCTTTTATTTGCTTTGGGTGGCAGATTGCAGGCACAAGAGGAGAAAGCCGACAGTTTGAAAAATGTGCGTTTGGAGGAGGTAATTGTATCGGCTACGCGTGCAGGACAAAGCACGCCTGTGTCGTACAGTAATGTATCCGTTTCGGATATTAAAAAAAACAATACGGCTCGAAATATTCCGGCAGTATTGCAGGTTACACCTTCTTTGGTTTCGTTTACTGAAGATGGTTTGGGAGTTGGTAATACCTATTTTCGTATCAGGGGGACAGATGCAACACGCATAAATGTGACTTTAAATGGAATGCCACTGAACAACCCTGAAAGTCAGGAGGTGTTTTGGGTCAATTTACCCGATTTGTCGAGTTCGTTGCAAAGTGTTCAGATACAGCGAGGTATCGGTACATCGACAAACGGTTCTGCAGCTTTTGGAGCAAGTGTTTCACTTAAAACTACAGGAGCACGCTCTAATGCTTATGGCGAAGCATCGACATCGGTTGGAAGTTACAATACATTTCTTTCAACGATAGCAGCAGGAACAGGAATTTTAAATAACGGGTTGTCATTCGATGCCCGATATTCGCGTGTTTTTGGCGATGGATATGTTCGCAATGGAAAGGTAAATCACGCCAATCTATATTTAGCTCTTTCGCATTATATGGATAGGCAACTGTTGCGATTGACCTACATTAGAGGAGTGCAACATACTGGTATCACGTGGGAAGGCGTTTCGCCCGAGCAGATGAATGACGAAGTGTATGGTCGTCGTTACAATCCGGCTGGTGAGTACTACGATGAGGCTGGTAACAGATTGTATTACGATAACGAAACCGATAACTATTATTCGGATATTGTGCAACTACTTTTTTCGAGGGAGCTTACCGATGCACTCTCACTTAATGCTTCGTTGAGCTACAATCATGGATTTGGTTACTATGAAAATTACAAAATGAACCGTAAATTTTCCGATTTTGGTTTAGAACCACAAGTTATTGACGATGTTACTTATAAACGTTCCGATATAATTCGTCAAAAGTGTATGGATAACGATTTTTATGTTGCCAATTTAGGATTGGAATATTCTCGTGATGCTCTTAAATTGACATTCGGTACTATGTATAGTTATTATGATGGAGCACATTTCGGCAAATTGCCATGGGTAAAATATTCGCAAAATATTGCACCCGATTACGAGTGGTATCGCAATATGGGACGAAAATCGGAGTTTAGTATGTTTGCCAAATCGGAGTATCAGATAAGCGATTACCTATCAGCTTTTGGCGATATTCAGTATCGACATCTAAATTATAGTTTCGATGGAATTGATGATGATTTGGCTGCACTGGAAAAAGATTTGGTATATGATTTTATCAATCCGAAAGCGGGACTTTTCTATCGCATCAACAAAAATAATAGCCTGTATGCTTCAGTTGCAATGGCGCAGCGCGAACCAATCCGTTCCGATTTGAAGGAGGCGATAAAAGGTGATTCGGAAAATATGATGATAGTACCCGAACGAATGATTGATTATGAATTGGGTTATCGATTTGCCAGCAATAGAGGATTGCGATTGGGAGCGAATTTATATCTTATGGATTACTACAATCAGATGGTGCAAACCGGAAAACTCAATGATAACGGTTACAAACTTATGGAAAACGTGAAAGATAGCTATCGTGCAGGTGTTGAGTTGGAAATGGCTGTACCTTTGTTGAATAACAAACTTAGATTGGATGGAAATGCGACAATCAGTACCAACAAAATTAAAAACTATACCGCATATTTCGATCATTACGATACGCCCGATAATTACGAATGGGTAGGGCAAATATCAAAAGAATTTGCAACAACCAATATCTCATATTCGCCTGATTTAGTTGGATTTTTTGGAATTACATATATGCCGACAAATGCTTTATATGTAAACTTGCAAGGAAAATATGTCGGAAAACAGTATTTAGATAACACATCTGACGATGAAAAATTTTTGGATGCGTATTTCGTTAGCAATTTATCGGCCGGATATACTTTTTCAGATACAAGAGTAGGGGAGATAACCGTTCAGATTTTTGTAAATAATCTTTTCAACGAAAAGTATATTGCCAATGGTTGGGCAGCAACCGATACTTTTGCTACCGGCGAAACTATTAATTGGATTGGATATTATCCGCAGGCTACACGAAATTATATGGCTAGAGTATCGATTAGTTTTTAAGGTAGATGTTGGAATTTGGGATTGCAAATCCCTATAATAAGTTAGCCTGGATTACAAATCCAGGCGACGGGCAATGGGCAACGAAAAAACCGACCTAAGCACTTAAGCTTAGGTCGGTTTTTCTATTTATAACTATTGAATAGTTTTTACTCGAAAAATTACTCTTTCGGCATCATTACTACAACTGCGCTATTACCTTGAGATAATAGTTTTTGTACAAATTCTTGAACGTCTTTTTGAGTAATTGCATTTAAAGTATTCAAATATTCGGTATGAGAGTCTTCTTTATAGAAGTATTTTTCGTTTAGGTTAGATAGCCAATAGCTGTTTTCTTTAATATCTTCGCTATATTTTTTAACCATATACTCTTTTACCTTTTGGAAATCTTCTGTGCGAACACCATTTTTACCAATTGCTTCTAACTCATCAACGATAATTTTGTTTAAGTGCTCCATTTTTGCAGGGTCAGTATCGTAGATGATTTGCAAAATAGTTTGACCTTCCGGATATCTGGAGATTCCACCTTGTGTATAAACACCGTAAGTTCCACCTTCGTCTTCACGTACTTTTTCAGTATAAACGATATCTAGTATTTGGTCGAAGATGCTCATAACCACTTGGTTTTTGAGAGTTCTTTCCATTTGTCCGTTAAAGCTTTTGAATACAGAAGCTTTGGGATTTTGCATTTCACGTTGGAAAATATTTTCATGTTTTCCGCTTCTGAAGTCCATAGGTATTTGTAGGAAACTGTTTTCAGCATATTGTCCTTTCATTGAACCCAGGTACTGTAGGATAATCGGCTTCATAGCTTCTTCATCGATATTTCCAACAAAAGTAAATACAAAACTTCCGGGGTTCATATACATCTGTTTGTACATTTGCATGATACGTTCGTAATTAATATCACCTAATTGTTCGTGTTTTAGACGTTGTGTAAAAGGAATATTGTCATAAAGAGCATTTATAACCGCATCAGAGAAAGCTACCATTGGCTCAGCTTCTTGGTTTTTCAACTGAACATCCATGCGTTGCATGAAAGAGTCGAAAGCATCTTTATCGCTTCTTGGTGCAGTGAAGTATAGATAAACCAATTGAAGCATAGTTTCAAAATCTTTAATAGATGATGAACCTGAGAATCCTTGTGTTGTTAAACCTACTTGTGGGCGTACACTTGCATTTTTACCTGCCAATACTTTTGGAAGTTCTGTAGCGCTGAAGTTACCTACACCACCAAGAGTTATAACTTGTCCCATAACTTTAGCGTTAACAGGGTCTTTTTCTGCATATTGTGCTGTTCCGCCAAAGCTGGAAGCTGTCATTCTGATTTCGTCATCTTTGAAGTCGGTTTTCTTCATAACCACTTTCACTCCGTTTGATAAAGTCCAAACAGTAGCATCAAAACCGGCATCTTTTTCTTCTTTAACAATAGTTCCCGGAGTTGGAGGTGTGGTAATTAACGGTTCATTTGAAACCTCTTCAACATGAGCTTCAATATCTTCTGCTCTTACAGTTTCCAATACTTTTAGCAATTGTTCTTCTGTTGGATATACCAAACCTTCTTTCTCGGGTCCTGTTACTGCAATCACGATATTTTCATCACCGATAAGTCCTTGAATAACTTGGTTAATAGCTTCAACAGGAATATTTGGAGCTAACATGTTCAACATATTGTATTCGAACTCGATTCCCGGGATTGGTTCTCCGTCGGTAAAGTTTGATACATATTCTCTTGAATAAGAAGAGTTTCTTTGTTTGTCGCGATTGTTGTAGCTGTTTTCTACATTTTTAAGAAGGTTGGCTTTCGCTCTTTCATATTCAGATGCAGTAAAACCGTGTTTTTTTACTCTTTCTGTTTCTCTAACGATAGCAGCTAAAGCTTCTTCAATTTTGTCTTCTGCTGAACCTGCAACAACTGTCCATGCATCTTTTGTTTTTGAAACGAAGTAATCGCCGTCATATGCACCTGCAAAAGTAAATGGAGCATTTGGTTTTTGAGCCATATCGTTAAATCTCTCGTCCATCATCATGCTGGCAACATTTGTGATAGCATTTAAAATATAGCCTCCTTGCGTATTTTTCATTTCATCGGGCATCGCGTCGTGTTTGTAAAATAACAATATTTGTGTGTCGCGAGCTTCAACGTCAGTTGCAATAGCTACGATAGGTTCTTTGTTATCGGGTACGGGGAAATATACGCGTTCCGCACGATTCGGGTCGAGTTCAATTTTTGAAAAATTGTCCACAATTTGTTTCTCGATAGCATCAACATCCACATCTCCTACAACGATAATACCTTGTAAGTCGGGGCGATACCATTTTTCGTAATATGCGCGAATTTCTTCGGGTTTGAAGTTATTGATAACATCGATGCTACCAATCGGCATACGGTTTGCATATTTGCTGTCTGGGTACATTTTTGGAAGTAATTGGTCCCAAAGGCGTTGTTGTGAACCGCCTCTTGTACGCCACTCTTCGCGAATAACACCACGTTCGTTATCTAGTTCTTCCTCTTCCAAAGCGATTCCGTCTGCCCAATCGTAAAGAACAAGCAATACAGAGTCAACTAAGTTTTTGTTATCTGTAGGTATATCAGTCATGAAATATACCGTTTCGTCAAATGAAGTGTAAGCGTTAATGTTTACACCAAATTTAATACCGTTGTTTTGTAAGTATTCAAGCATGGTCTTTTTCGGAAAATTAGTTGTTCCGTTAAAAGCCATGTGTTCTAAGAAGTGTGCCAAACCTGCTTGGTTGTCTTCTTCTTGCATAGAACCTACTTTTTGAGCGATATAGAAATCGGCTCTTTTTTCAGGTGTTTTGTTGTGACGAATATAATACGTCAATCCATTTTCCAATGTTCCTTTTCTTACTGCCGGGTCAATGGGCAGCTCAGGATTTTGCTGTGCCATTGCTGCAAATGTTGTCAGCAAAATGACAAATAATAAAGAAATTTTTCTCATTAGTTATTGTTTATGATTATATATAAAAATTAAAAATTAAATTCTGTCTAACACTACTTTAATCAACCCTTCAGTAGAGCCTTTGTAGTTTGTATTTGAGTCAAGTGCCACTCTATTGGCTATAATAGCACAAACGGTTAAGCATTTGTGTCCCATCATTTTCCCCAATCCTGCTATTGCCGAACTCTCCATTTCGTAGTTGGTAATAGAGTGATTATTGTATCTGAACGATTCGATATTACTGTTCAGTTCTGGGTCTGCAAGCGGTAGGCGAACGTAACGTCCTTGCGGTCCGTAAAATCCGATTGCCGAAATTGTTACACCCGGAATCATATCGTGACCGATTCTCTCTATTAGCTCTTCATCAGCGCTTACCACATATGGATTGCAGTGGTTTGGAGACCAATTTACATGCTTTTTAAATGCATCTTCAAAGTCGATTTCTCTAACTTTTTCAGAGTCGGCATAATAGTGCAATACTCCATCGAAACCGATAGATTTTTCGGAAACAACGTAAGAGCCGACAGGACAATGTGGTTGCATACCTCCCGATGTTCCTACACGTACCATAGTTAACTGCTTAAACTCATCTTTAACTTGTCGTGTTTTGAAATCGATATTTGCCAATGCGTCCAACTCGGTAACAACAATATCTATATTATCGGTTCCAATTCCGTGCGAAAGTGCAGTAATGCGTTTGCCTTTGTATGTTCCGGTAACGGTATGGAATTCACGACTTTGAACGTCACATTCGATAGTGTCGAAAAACGAAGCTGTCATCGTTACCCGTCCGGGATCGCCCATCATTACAATCTTATCCGAAAGCTGTTCGGGTTTGATATGTAGATGAAATGCGCTTCCATCGGAGTTGATAATAAGTTCTGATTCAGGAATAATTCTCATAATAATTTAATATTGGCAATTGCTAGAGACGTGGCATGCCGCGTCTCTACAGCAGCAATTATTTATTTGTCTTCTATCTTTCCACCTTGCGGTCTTGCAATTGCTTCGCGCATATCGGTGTCGGATTGTATATTTCTCATTCTATAGAAATCCATAACGCCCATATTACCGTTTCGGAATGCTTCTGCCATAGCTTTAGGCACTTCTGCTTCGGCTTCAATAACTTTTGCACGAGCCTCTTGTGCTTTAGCTTTCATCTCTTGTTCAAGAGCGATAGCCATTGCTCTACGTTCTTCTGCACGTGCTTGTGCAATATTTTTGTCAGCTTGTGCCTGGTCCATTTGTAGCACAGCACCAATATTTTTACCTATATCAATATCGGCAATGTCAATAGAGAGTATTTCAAATGCTGTTCCGGCGTCCAAACCTTTCTTAAGAACAAGTTTAGAAATTGAGTCAGGATTTTCGAGAACCGATTTGTGTGAAGTTGACGAACCAATAGATGAAACGATTCCCTCTCCAACACGTGCCAAAATAGTCTCTTCACCTGCTCCTCCAACCAACTGTTTAATATTGGCTCTAACTGTAACACGTGCTTTTGCAATCAACTGAATACCATCGATAGCTACAGCAGAAACGGGCGGGGTATCAATTACTTTCGGGTTTACCGACATTTTTACCGCTTCCAAAACGTCACGTCCTGCAAGGTCGATAGCTGTTGCCATTTGAAACGTTAAATCGATATTAGCTTTAGATGCCGAAACTAACGCGTGAACAACCTGTTCAACGTGTCCTCCGGCTAAGTAGTGTGCCTCAAGATTGTCGCGTGTAACATTTTTTAGCCCTGCTTTGTGAGCTTCAATAAGAGCGTAAATTATAGTGTGTGGCGGTACACGACGCAAACGCATCATAAATAGTTGTAACAGTGACACATGTACACCTGCCGACAGAGCATTAATCCATAAAAAGAATGGTACGTAATGAAAGAAAATCAGTACGAATACTACTATTAATGCAACAATAATAATTAAACCAAATTCCATAATTAATTATTTTTAAAAGGGTTATTATTTTTTTACTTCTTTTACTAAGGCGTTGTAAGTTTCAATCTTTACAACTTCTACTTCAATATCTTCATCAATAAAGCTACCGTCGATAGATTTTCCTTCGATAATGGTATCATTTACCATAATTTTGCCGATTGGATTTAGTCGGGATAAGCTAACTCCTTTATCGCCGGCTTTTATTTTAAGCAGATCGCTGTTGTCCACTGTCTCTTCAATGTTGGTTTTGAGTCCGATTTTCTGTAGCGACCTCGACTTGACCAGCCATATAAAGGCTATTGCCAGGACTGCCAATGATGAAACTAAAACGATAGTTCCGGCAGTAGCTCCCAAAAACATATATGCATATACTACAGCTCCCACAATAAGAGCTCCACCAACAATTCCTGCTATGCTGATACCCGGAAGTAGAAAAATCTCTATTAACATAAAGATTATGCCAAGAGCTGCAAGTGCAATTACTATAGCGATATTTAAAGTCATAGAATTATATTGATTTAAAAAGATAAACTTCTGATTTCTTCTTTTCTGACCTCTTTTTTCAACTTGTCCAGTTCGTCAAATAGGTTTTTCGAACGAGCTTCAGATTGTAAAATGCTGTTCCTTAGTGATTTTTCTCCCGTAGCATATCGTTCACGATAAGAATCGAGTTGTTGTTGCAACTGATTCATCTCTTTTTCCAACTTCATAACTTGTGAATAGAGATTTCGTGCTTTAGGATTTCTGAATTGATTAAGTGAGTGATAGGTTACCTTGTCATTAATAACAAACTCTATTTCGTTTTCTATTGTTCTCGAAGTAGTTCTCCTTTTTGCCTTTGCCAAAATAGCTGAATAGTCTTTGTCGGGATCTAGCGTGTTGGCAATTTCAGATATACGGGCACGATTTATCATATACTCCATACTTTCGTTTTCGAGCATTGTTGTTTGTTCGTTCGGTATAAACGTATAAACACAAACGGAATCACTCGGCTGAAAGCGGTCGCTTGCAAACCAACCGATGCCTTTCTCTTCATCAATAGCCATCATATAATCGTTGAATGGTGAGTTGAAAGGTGCATTCAGTCTGTTCGGGTTAAGATAACTGTTCGTTTGTAGATTGTATCGGGTAACGTAAATGTCGTATCCTCCCATAGACTCCTCTGATTTCGACGCAAAATATATGGTTACTCCGTCGGGCATTACAAACGGGAAATCCTGAATACCTTTGTCGTTGATATTTTCGGGCAATAGTTTTTCGTTCCCAAATGTGTCGATTAGTTTCTCCATCGTGAACAGTTTACCCATTTGTGAGTAGTATATCTTGTTTTCCAGTTCGTTGACATATACAGTTTTATCTGTTTTGGGACTGTTCCTGAAAAACTTATGAGATAAAACAACTTTTCCTGATGCATTGCTTATATTGTAAGCTTCCAGAAAATCTTGTTTGTAAACAACAACACTATCAATGATTTGTATATCTTCCGTACGGGAAATATTCTGTTTTAGTTTTGATGCATATTCGCGTTTTTTTGCAAGTTTTGCTAAAGCCTCTTTATTGCGTCTGTTTGCTCTCTCAAATTTTACAAACTCTTTCTCTGCATCGGCAAAGCGGTACATTTTTGCATATAGTTCGCCTAAGTAGATGTAAGAGTTGTTTATCTTATTTTTCGACCCGAAAGCGAGATATTTTTCCGACTCTGTTAACTGTCCGGTTTCGAATAAACAAGCACCTATCCAGTGGTTTAGAGCCGCATTATCAGGTGTTGTTTCATATTCTGCTCTGAATATGGGTAGTGCTTCAGCAAAATTGCCATCGTTGAACATAGCTTTTGCATCATCCAAAGTTTGACTTTGCAGGCTTATGCAGAAAAAGCTAAATAAAATTGTATATAAAAAGTGTCTTAGTTTCATATGTTTTATTTCTGTATTCAAAGATAGTAATTTTGTTATTAACATCTGATATACTATACATTTATAAATATTGTTTTAATATTTTTAAACATCTAATGTTGCTATGTTCTGGTTCGGAACTTCGGGTGTTTCAATCTTTACTTTTTTGTTCATTATTTTGAAATCCCATTTAAAGATTCGCCAAAGTATAATTACAGTAATTGTCGTGAAAACAGCTGTTTCAATAAGAGATGCAACCGGATCTACTTCATGAATTAGAAATAGTGAATCGGTTTGGAGTACTGAATCTTGATGTGTCACAAATAGTGCGGCAAATGCATTGTTGATAAAGTGGATTCCGAGAGCTAACTCTATACCGTCGTCAAGAATTGAAATTAATCCCAACATCAAACCCATCAACAGATAGTTGGGCATTGATATCCAGAAACCGAACTTTGTTACTTCGGGATTTGCAACATGCAAAAGTGCGAAAACAACTGATGGAATAATTAGTGTCCACCAACGATTTTTTGTCCATTTAGCAACGCCTTGTGCCAAGAAGCCTCTCATTAATATCTCCTCAGTACTTGTTTGAAATGGAAGTATTGTGATTATAATGATCAATAATCCTAAAAATGCTCCCGGATTGAAACGAAATTCAAATTCTTCGGGCGATGATGTAAGTATTGATACCGCCAAAGATAGAAACATCAATGCTCCCCACACGGTAACTCCTGTCCATACTCTATTCCAACGTATGTAGTTGCGTCCGTTTATTGTCTCTTTTAGTGTTGAGCCGTGCATTGATTTAAGAAACACAATGAAAAAGAAAAATACAGCAACAAAAGAAAGCAACATCAAAATTAAGCCTAAATTATTTGAGATACCGAGAGCTGCAAAATCTGTAGAATTATCGGGTGTAATATTTCCCGACAAAAAACTCTTTGCTATCGTCACTATTACCAAAGGAATACTACCAACTATAGAGCCAACTAATAGCGCAAGAAATATAATGAGAATATATTTTCCGAAACTGTTATTGTTTAGTAAAGCACGTTCTAAATGTTTCATTGTTTTAAAGTTTGATGTTTATATTTTTATTGAATCCATACTCTGTTCACGGCGATAGCCGTCTATCAACATAGTTCTATTTTATTAATTATTCGTCTTGAAATTCCATAATATCTCCCGGTTGGCAGTTGAGAACTTTACATATCGACTCCAGCGTACTAAATCGTATAGCTTTAGCTTTACCGTTTTTTAGTATCGAAAGATTGGCAGGCGTAATTCCAACTCGTTCCGAAAGTTCATTAAGCGAAATTTTGTTTTTCGCCATCTCTACATCTAAATTTATTATAATAGGCATTTTATTATTTACGATTTACGATTGTGGATTTACGATTTAAATAGTTAAGTCTTGCTCTTCTTTAATTGTTATAGCACGTTTCATCACATTTGTTGCTATAAGTAGAACTATACCCAGCAGCAAAAGTTTGTGTTCCAAATACTCTGAAATTATTATTTGATAATCGGCAAGTTCTATAAGCGATTTTACCGATGCGAGATACATTGAATTAAAAGCAACATCTAAAGCCCACAATATCAGTGTGTAAATTCCCAATAATTTTAATCGTCTCACATTTACATTACAGAAAATATTGTCTTTATAAAATGCCAATATCAATTTGTAGAACAAAATCAGAATTAGCACATACAATATTACGGTTGGCAGGGCTGCAAGCGTCATTCCGGTGCCAAGTAGTAACGATTTTGAACTTTGCGGTTGATTATAATCGTATCGTACTTGTACTCTTTCGTAGCTAACAGGAATAAGTTCGCCTGTTTTCATGTTACGGATGGAATCGGTATAAAAATGGTCGAAACTTTTAGGTTCAAGTAGTAACGTGTAACTTTGCCATGAACTTTTTTTACCCGTTTTGTTTTCTATTTCGGCATGCTCCCAACCATCTTTAAAAGCTTTAACACTGCTTTTCCATCCACTTACTATATTTGTTGTAATAATAAACAGATATACAATAGCTGCTAAAATGGAAAGGATAGCCAACTGCGTTTTTGAAGTTTTTCGTTTCATTTTTTGTACTATAATTTTTTTCACGCCACAAATGTAATACAATTATTTTATAAAACAACAAATATTTATCGAAAAACGATAAATATTTATCTGATTACAGTAAATAATTGTTGAATATTGATTGGCTTTTCTTTTGTAATTATCTGTTGATAAGCATTACAAGATTTTCCATACTTTTTGTATCTTTGCAGTCTAAAACTTCTAATTTTTCAAAAATTATGCATGAAAAAATAGTTATTCTCGATTTCGGTTCACAAACAACGCAACTTATCGGTCGTCGTGTTCGTGAATTTAGCACATATTGCGAAATAATTCCCTACAATAAATTTCCGTTTGGCGATAAATCGATAAAAGGTGTAATTCTTTCGGGAAGTCCCTTTTCGGTAAACGATAAAGATGCTTTTAAAACCGATTTGTCAGAAATTCGCGGTAAATATCCTGTTTTGGGAATTTGCTACGGAGCGCAATTTATTGCTCAATCATCGGGTGGTGAAGTAGGCAAAAGTACCATACGCGAATATGGACGAGCAACTTTGCACGTGAGCGATAAGAGCGATTTGCTATTGGGCAATTTACCCGAACAGTCAACCGTATGGATGTCGCACGGCGATACTATTTTGCAAATTCCCGAAAACTTTTCGGTAATTGCATCAACCCAAGATGTAAAAGTTGCTGCATACAAGGTGCAAGACGAACAAACATGGGCGGTACAGTTTCATCCCGAAGTTTACCACTCTGAGCAGGGAACAAAAATATTGGACAATTTCCTAAACGTATGTGGTGTAAAAAGAGATTGGACTCCTGCATCGTTTATCGAGGCTACGGTTGCCGATTTGAAAAAGACACTGGGCGACGATAAGGTTATTCTCGGTCTTTCGGGCGGTGTGGACTCATCGGTAGTGGCTGTTTTGCTAAATAAAGCTATCGGTAAAAATTTGACCTGTATTTTCGTTAATCATGGTCTTTTGCGTAAAAATGAGTTTGAAACCGTGTTGGAAAACTATGAACATTTAGGTTTGAACGTTATTGGCGTAGATGCGAAAGAGTATTTCTATAAAGAGCTAGAAGGTGTATCCGACCCCGAACAAAAACGCAAAATTATTGGTAAAGGTTTTATCGATATTTTCGATGAGGAAGCACATAAACTGAAAGATATAAAATGGTTGGCACAAGGAACAATTTATCCCGACATTATCGAGTCGCTATCTATTACCGGAACAGTAATTAAAAGTCATCACAACGTGGGCGGACTGCCCGAAAAGATGAATCTGAAACTTTGCGAACCGTTGAAACGACTCTTTAAGGATGAAGTTCGCAAAATTGGATTAGAATTGGGAATGAAACCTCATCTTATTCACAGACACCCGTTCCCGGGTCCGGGATTGGGTATTCGTATTCTTGGTGCTATTACTCCCGATAAAGTACGTATCGCACAAGATGCCGACGAAATTTTTATCTCCAATTTACGTGCTGCAGGTTTGTACGATAAAGTTTGGCAAGCCGGAGCGATTTTACTTCCCGTGCAATCGGTTGGTGTAATGGGCGATGAGCGAACATATGAAAACACTATCGCTTTGCGTGCCGTAACTTCTGTTGATGCCATGACTGCTGATTGGGTGCATCTACCTTACGATTTCTTGGCGAAAGTTTCTAACGAAATTATCAATAAGGTTAAAGGCGTTAATAGGGTAGTGTACGATATTTCTTCGAAACCACCTGCAACAATTGAGTGGGAATAAATCCATTTACGATTTCGGATTTCGGATTTCGGATTTTTTTAGAATCAAGACTAAAGATGCAGGAAACAAGACTTTTGAAGTTTGTGTTTTCAATTACCATGGGTTTTGACCCATGGACCAAATAATAGTATAAAAAAGGCTTTAGCCAAAATTTATATAAGTTAGAGTTACAGCTCTTTTCTATGTTGTCTATAAGATACGAATTCGGAATTTGAATTGATACAAAAAACCGTTGAACGAAGTTCAACGGTTTTTCTGTTTTATATAATTGCAATTATTTCTTCAACTCCGGATAAGCAACACGCGAGTGATAAATTGTTTTTAGTTTATCAACAAAAACATCTTTAACGGTTTGAATGTCGCGGAAAGTAATCGGTGCATTTTTAAAATAGCCCTCTTCCAGTTGTGTGTCGATAATTTTTTCAACCAGATTTCTAATACTCTCTTCCGTGAATGTCGGCAAACTGCGAGTAGCTGCTTCAACTGCATCAGCCATCATCAAAATAGCAGTCTCCATAGTAAATGGATTTGGTCCCGGATATCTGAATTTAGATTCATCTATCTCTTTGCCGGGATTTTCGTTTTTCCACGAAATATAGAAGTATTTTGGCATACTTTCGCCGTGATGAGTTTCAATAAAATCTGTAATCTGTTTCGGCAGATTATGTTTTTTTGCGATTTTCATTCCGTCATGCACGTGATTGATAATTATGCGTGCACTCTCTTCATAAGGCAATCCTTCGTGTGGATTGTTTCCGGGCACTTGATTTTCAGTGAAATATTCCGGATTAGATATTTTTCCAATATCGTGATACAGTGCTCCCGTGCGTATCAGAGATGAGTTTGCTCCAAGTTTTGATGCCGCAGCCATCGCCAGATTTGACACTTGCATAGAGTGTTGAAAAGTGCCCGGTGCTTTTTCCGAAAGCTCTTTCAACAACGGCTTATTGGTGTTTGATAACTCAACCAAACTTACGCCGGAGATAAATCCAAAAGTTTTTTCAACAACGTAAACAAGTGAGTAAGTGAACATTATAAAGATAAAGTTGATTAAGAAATAGATCAACACTACCCAGTCTATCTCACTTACGCTTCCTTCCTGATACATAGTCATACCTATGTACACTAGAATATAGGTAAGCAATATAAAGAATGAACTGCGAATAAGTTGCGAGCGTTCCGATAACTCTTTCAACATAAATATCGAAACAATAGCTACGGTAACTTGAATAACAATAAATTCAAACGGAAACCCTACCATCAGCGAACTTAAAAGTATTGTGATAAGACTCGTGAAAAGTGCTGTACGTGAGTCGATGAAAGTTCGCACAAGTATGGTAACTATTGCGTATGGGATAAAGTATATATTGAAAAGTTTGAGTCTGACCGAGATGGCTGTAAGTGCTACAAAAAAGACAATAAGTACCAGCATGAACACAACATGCTTGCTGTTTCTGTACTCGTTTGGAAGGAAAAAATAGAGATAGAAGTAGAAAGCACTAAGCATAATTGCCGTTAGGAGAAACTGACCTAATAAAGTCCATCTGTTTCGTGATGCACCGCCTGAACGCTCTTCGGCTACCTTTTTAAATGATGATAGTATTTTAAAGGTTTGAGAATCAACAATCTCACCTTGGTCAATAATTCTTTGTCCTGCCTGAATCATTCCCGTTGAGTTGGAAATTTGCTGAATAAACTCTTTTTTGGCTTTTTCGGATGTAGATTCATCATAAACAATATTTTCGCGGATATATTTATTCAAATCTGCCGCTCTAAGTTGAGCAACATCCATAGATTTAGGAGCATCTGATAAAACCGATTCATAAGCCGAGCGAATAGTATTAACTTCATCTATATTTTTAGATTTTGCCATGTTTCCAACACGCAAGCGAAAAGAGCGTGTTTCTGAACTCTGAATATTATCATAATCATCCGAGCGCATAATTCCCTTTTCATAAATCTCCTCCAACTTATTTCTGACATATCCCAATTCGTTAGCAGACAGCTGCTTCAGTTTCGAACTTAAGTTAATATCAGCATCAAAGTCCATTATGGCATTTTTTTGAACCTGTTCATCGATGTTGTAATATGGCTCATAATATTGTAAAATACTATCTTGTTCCTCTTGCAACTGTTCTGCCGATTTGTATATCGGGAAGTCGTATGGCGCAGTCAATAAGCCGTATTGCCATGGACGACCTTCATTGAACGAGTACTTAAAACTTCCTTGTCGTGGGAAAAGATAAGTAATAAGGAGGATAGAAACAATAAATGCTCCCGGAACAAAGTATTTCGACTTAATTCTAAGCTTTCTTTTTGATTTTAACTTCATAAGCATTAATTTTTAGTTGATTTGCTCATTAAATTTTTAATTTTGATAAGTAGCTACTAATTTAAAATTAGCTGCTACTTTATCCTAATCACGCGAAAGGATTCGCGCGGTAGCAACTGTCAGCTATTAGCTTTTGGCTATTGGCTATTGGCTTTTTAGTTGAGATGATGTTCGTTCTTCCTGTCATTTCGAACAAAGTGAGAAATCTATTTCATCGGCTTGTCAGCTATTGCTATATGGCAAGCCAAATAACACTGAAAATCTTGTGTCTTTACTCTTTGCTCTTTGTTTTAAAAGAAATAGATTCTTCACTTCGCAAAGCTACGTTCAGAATGACAAGAAATACACCAATCACAATTGGCATATTGGCATATCATCACATTTGCATATTAATAAATCGTAAATCCGAAATCTAAAATCTAAAATCGTTTATTATTCAGCCGGTACGATATTTTCTATCGCTTTTTCCAATCGACTTATAGTCTCTTCTTTACCGATAATCTCGGTAATATCAAACATATGCGGTCCTTTTCCTTCGCCAACAACAGCCAATCGGAAAGCGTTCATAATTGCACCCATGCTTAGCTGGTTGTCGTTAATCCACTGTTTTACAACTGCTTCCTGGTTTTGCGATGAGAAGTCGGAAATATTTTTCAACACTTCAATAAGTTGTTGCATTTCGCCTGGTGTATTAGCTTTCCAACGTTTACGTGCTGTTTTTTCGTCATACTCTGTGGGTGCCACAAAAAAGAACGATGATTGCTCCCAAAGCTCTTTCACGAAACTCACGCGCTCTTTTACCAAGCCGATAATTTTTTCTGTTTTCTCTTCCGATGCATCTATACCTTTCTCTTTTAAGATAGGCATAAACATTTTTGTCAATTCAGCATCGGATTTATTGATTATATATTGATGGTTGAACCATTTAGCTTTCTCGAAATCAAATTTTGCACCACTTTTACTACAACGGTTAAATGAAAAAGCATCAATCAGTTCTTCAAGCGAGAATATCTCTTGTTCCGTTCCGGGATTCCAACCCAGAAGTGCCAGAAAGTTAACAACTACTTCGGGCAAATATCCACTTTCACGGTATCCCGATGAAATATCGCCCGATGCAGGGTCTTTCCACTCCAACGGGAAAACAGGAAACCCAAGACGATCGCCATCGCGTTTACTAAGTTTACCGTTGCCTTCGGGTTTCAAAAGTAGCGGTAGATGAGCAAATTGCGGCATGGTCTCTTCCCAGTCAAAACTTCTATATAGCCACACGTGCAACGGTGCCGAAGGTATCCACTCTTCGCCGCGAATTACGTGCGTAACTTCCATCAAGTGGTCATCGACCACGTTTGCAAGATGATATGTTGGCAGTTGGTCAGCAGATTTATAAATAACTTTATCGTCTAAAACAGATGAGTTAATTACCACTTCACCGCGAATTAAATCGTTAACGGTAACATCAATATTTGGTTCTATTTTGATGCGAACTACATATTGCGTTCCGTCGTTTATCAATTTCGATACCTCTTCCGATGATAGAGTGAGCGAATTTCGCATTTGCATTCTTGTTGATGCATCGTATTGGAAATTAGCTATTTCGTTGCGTTTTTTCTCTAACTCTTCGGGTGTGTCGAAAGCGATGTATGCCAACCCATTATCCAAAAGTTGATCGACATATTTTTTGTAGATATCTTTTCGTTCCGATTGACGATACGGACCATAGTTGCCACCTTTGGCGGGACTTTCGTCGAATGGCAATCCAAGCCAATCGAAAGCTTCTTGAATATACTCTTCCGCACCGGGTACAAATCGGGTGGAATCGGTATCTTCAATTCGTAGAATAAAGTCGCCTTTCATCTGTTTGGCGAACAGAAAATTATATAATGCCGTGCGTACACCACCGATATGTAGTGGTCCGGTGGGACTTGGTGCAAATCGAACTCTTACTTTTTTATCCATAATTTATTAATGTTTAACTCACAAAGGTAAGAAAAAAAATGTAAATGCATGCTTTTTACAGCCACAACCTACTTTCGTTGCCCATATTAAAGAGCAAATCTATAATGCTCAGGTTATTGCAAAAAGCGTGTTTATCTGAAAACACCTGGTAGTATGGTTTTGTTGTAAAATCGGATTTTCTTTTGGGATGAATGGTCTCTCGTAAATCGATTACCGATGAAGTGTCGTTAATATATGCTTCTGTGAAAGTTACAGGCGTTTCAATGCCGATAAGTCGGCAAATAAGTTGACGTAACTCTTCGTTGAAATCGTGCAGAAAGATATATTTCTTTTCGTAAAACGGACGAAAATCATCTTCGTAATATTCAAAAAATGGTGTGGAATTGTATGCCGAAATAATTGCATTCCAATGCAGATGTCGCCAATTATCATGCTCGGCAATTCGGATATCTTTCATCTTACATTTCAATGTTTGTGGCTTCTCTATCGGGATGCTTAGCGACATTACACCATTGGCACCCAAAATATTACATCTGTTTCGGTACGACTGTTTTTGATAATTGTCGTTTATTTCGATAATTGCCTTTTCGGCTCGAAACAGTTTGCTGTAATATTCAATCGGTGCAAGGTAGAGCGATGATAACAGAACTGTAGATTCCACAGAATATTTCTTTCTTGAAAACTATTTTTTTGCACTTGAAAAGAGACGTTTCCAGCGGATTTTTCCGCTAAACCATTTGTTGTCTTTTTCCAAAGATAACCAAACGAACATAGGTTGTCCTACGATATGGTCTTCAGGAACGAAGCCCCATACGCGCGAGTCGGCAGAATTGTGTCGGTTGTCACCCATCATAAAATAGTAGTCCATCTTAAAGGTGTATGAGTCAACTTCTTGTCCGTTGATGAAAACCTTTCCGTCGCGATACTCAAAATCGTTTCCCTCGTAATTTTTGATGCAACGTTTATAAGCGGCAACTTTGAAATCTACATCTGTATCGAATTTAATTGTAGCACCTTTTTTCGGAATCCATAGCGGACCGAAATCAGAATTAGTCCAATTAGTTTGAATATCAATAGGGTAGTAGATATTGCTTCCCGGTTCTTCTCTCTCTTTAATCACGTCCCATACAAACGGTTTTGCTTTAAGTTCGGCAACCATCTTTTCGGTAAGAGGAATATTGAAATAAATTTTTCCGTTTTTGCCATCATGTTGTTTTAGTCCGGCGCTTGCCATGCTCAAACTGTCTAATCCTGTCAGGTCTTGCATTTTTTGTGGAGCTTGCACAAAACTTTCGCTTGCATTGTAAAGATAATCATCTTTGCTTACTCCCAACTCTTTAAAAATATTCTCTGAAATTATAGTGCCGTCTGTATGAATCATATAAGTTTGTTGCGAAAGTGGCGGATTTTCTAATTTATTTCCATCAATATAAACATAATCATCACGCAACTCAATGGTTTCGCCAGGAAGTCCGATACAACGTTTCACGTAGTTTTCGCGACGGTCAACAGGACGATAAACTATTTCGCCGTATCTTCTTTTATCGGCACGTACTCCGGCACAACCGTTGGGATTTAACTTGCTTAACAGATAATAATCAACGGCTTGCATATTCAGTGCCACTGTATCTCCGGCAGGGAAGTTGAAAACAACAATATCGTTTCGTTTCACTTCGCCCAAACCTTTCAGACGACGATATTTCCATTGTGGCTTATCGAAATATGATTTTCCGCCCACAATAGGCATAGTGTGTTGCGCCAACGGAAAAGAGAGCGGTGTCATAGGTGAGCGCGGACCATAAGCAAGTTTGCTTACAGCTAAAAAGTCGCCCACTAGCAACGATTTTTCCAACGACGATGTGGGTATCTGATAGTTTTGAAAGAAATACGTGTTGATAAAATATACAGCAATCAGTGCAAATACAATTGCATCAACCCATTCCATAGTTTTGCGGACAGCTTTGTTTTTCGATTTTTTCCACCACGACCATGGAACATATTT
>CAYFUW010000002.1:0-96071 GCA_964346495.1 uncultured Dysgonomonadaceae bacterium | reverse complement strand
AACATTAGTGTGTTTTTTAGGATAAAAAATCATTACTTTTGACTATTACACCTGATATTTAATAATATGTGCAATGAAGGAAGGGATGTTGTGCAAAAAACATAGTCTGCGTTAGCTCTAAAAAATCATCGTGGATGAATTTATAATTACGGTAAAGAAATATAAAATTGGATTATAAATAAAGGCTACGATTGTTTTGTTATAACAATACTATGAAAAGAGTCAGATGTGATAATATTGTATTATTTCTTTTTAACTTTCTTGTGATTCTCAAAGAGTTCTATTTGAAATTTAAGATAACCTAATAGGCCGATTGCTAATATTAGAGAGCCATATGAAAACTCTTTGATAACATTTTCTTTTACTATGAATCCAAAAGTCCCGGCAATGAAAAAGATAATCATTGTAGAGATAGTCGATGTGATTATAAATTTTGCTTTCTTTGGATTATGCCATATTTTCTTTTCATAACGTAAAGATGTTTTAGTTGGATCTTGCATAGAAGCGAAACTGAGAGTTAGTCCAAAAAATATCAACATATTATTGTATGATTTAAATAAGTATTCAGAATTTGAAAAAGCAAAATCAAGCCCATGGAAAAATGGTTTAATCAAAAAATACAATCCAATTAACAAAAATGGATATTGGAAGTAGCTTAATATATGAAATATTTGTTTTATATTTTTCATTTCTTTGTTTTGATACTTTGTTGGTTGTAGTAAGTAAAAGTACAAAAATTATATCTATATTTTATATTTGGATGAATAAAAAAAGGCAGTCAAATTATTGACTGCCTTTTTTTACTCTATTTTAAATGCTTTATTGCTGCCTTGTTTATTTTTACAGGGAATTTTTTGCGAAGTCTTTGCATCATAGATTGTTCCAAATAGTTTTGGTAGTCATTCAAAACTTCTCCGCGCACATCGTTAAGTTTAGGTTGTGATTGTATTTCACCTACTACGAAATAGAACGGGAAAGAATTTTCTGTAGCCGGGTAGATATCACCATCGAAAGCTTTAAAATCAACAAAATTGTTTTCTCCTTTTTCCCAAGTGCCTTTTTCTATTCTAATTTTGAAGTTCGTATCGTCTTTTTGCATATCTTCTAATCTGGCATACAGGCTATCTGTAGGCAGATCGATAATCTCTTCTATTCTGTTCTTTATTTGTGTATTTGCCGCTAATATTACAGCTCCTACAAATTTAGGCTGTTTCCATCTGTATTTTTTTTGGTTCTTTTCGAAATAGTTTTCTAATCCTTGAGTATCATTCTGAGCTCTGTTCCATACTTCTCTGTTCATCAATTCAAATAGTAAAATGCCATCATAATACTCTTGTGATAGATTTTTAAATTCCGGATTATTATCTGCTAACGATTCCATTTCTCCTTCTTTTAGAAGATTCAATAAATATTTGTTGTATTTATCGTTCAAATCTTCTGTTGACAGTGATGTCATTGGATATTTATCAAATTTCAAGTATTCGAAAAAGTCGGCAACTTTGTACTCTTTATCGTTTATAGAAAATAGCAGGTCTTCTTTATTGGGATAGCATTCGTGAAACTTGGGATCTCCTGCAAAAAGAGTATCTGATATAGCTGCTAATTGTTGATATGCGTCTGTGTTTTCTGTGAATTTAACCAACTTCTTAATTCTCTCTACTTCCCCATTTCTGTTTTCTCTCATTCTAAATCCACGGGCAAAAGCAGCAAACAGACTCTCTTTAGTTTCTTCAAAGCTTAACATATCTCTTTTGTCAATCAATTTAATGATATGATAGCCATAATTGGTGCTTATTGGTTCGGTATAGTCTCCTTTGTTTTGTAAAGCGAATGAAGCATCATCAAAAGGTTTTGGATATTGTCCGCTTGTGAACCAAGATAATTCTCCACCAGTATCTCTTGAATTGATATCTGTTGAATATTGTTTTGCCAATTCAGCAAAGTCTCCTCCCGCTTTCAACTGTTTATAAACATCGTTAGCAATGTTTTTTACGCTATCTTTTTGAACTTCACTCATTGTTGGGGCTGTTGCAAACATAATGTGTGCAACTTTCACGTCGCCTCGCGAAGGTCTTCTATTGTGTACTTTAATCAGGTGATAGCCGAATCGTGTTCTTACGGGATAGCTCACTTCTCCGGTTTTTGTAGCGTACATACCGTGTTCGAAGTCGTCAACCATTCTTAGTGCTGTTGTCCAGCCTATGTAGCCTGCAGTTTCGGGGTCTTTAGTTCTTCTTGCAGCTGGGTCTTGTGAATACTCTGCCGCCATAGCGTTAAAGTCTTCGCCTTCGTTTACAATTTTATCACGAATTTCCATTAGCTTGTTATAAACTTCTAATGTGTCTTTAGGATAATACTGACGTGGGAGATTCAACAGAATATGACTTGCTTCTGTCTCTATTTTTTTGCGCTCGTATACTTCATGCGCAAGTTTTGTTTTTACTTCGTCATTTTCAAGATATGGTTGTGCCAACTGATTTTTATAAGTGTTGTATTCGTTTACGAAAGACTTTATTGTGTCAAGTCCCGATGCTTTGGCTTCCTCAACTTTTAATTTGTAGTCAACGAACATATTAACATATTCGTCCAGATTTTTTTTATCTATCGCATTTTCAGAGTTGTTTTTATTAAAAGTATATTCGAACTCTGATTGTGTAATAGGCTTATTATTTATAGTTATTACAACAGGATCGTTTTGTTGAGCAAATGAAAATTGAAAGCACAAAACAAGCAATAAAAAAGTTTTTAATTTGGTTTTCATATTATTTAAAAAATTACTATTTATATAATAAAACAGTCTATTTAATATTAATGTTCTGAAAATTGTATCTTTCTCAGAAAAGTTTATTCACTTCCTCGACTATAGTTTGGAGCTTCACGAGTAATCATCACTCCGTGTGGATGGCTTTCGGTATAACCGGCAGCAGTAATGCGTGTAAATTTAGCCTGGTGTAGTTTTTCGATGTTTTCTGCACCACAATATCCCATTCCTGCGCGAAGTCCGCCAGCCATTTGATAAATAACTTCTTGTAATGTTCCTTTAAAAGGTACACGAGCTTCTATGCCTTCGGGCACCAATTTTTTAACGTCGTCTTCCACATCCTGGAAATAGCGGTCTTTTGAACCTTTTTGCATAGCTGAAAGTGAACCCATTCCACGATATGTTTTAAATTTACGTCCGTTGAAAATTACAGTTTCGCCCGGGGACTCTTCTGTTCCGGCAAGCAACGAGCCCATCATTACAGATGAACCTCCGGCTGCAAGTGCTTTTACAATATCGCCCGAATAGCGTAAACCACCATCAGCTATTAGTGGTACACCTGTTCCTTTTAAAGCTTTTGATACATCGTAAATGGCAGATAGTTGTGGCACCCCAACTCCGGCAATTACACGAGTAGTACAAATTGAACCCGGCCCAATACCCACCTTTACAGCATCGGCTCCTGCTTCTACTAAAAACTTAGCTGCCGCTCCGGTAGCAATGTTTCCTACAACTACATCAATTTCCGGGAATTCCTTTTTTACTATTTTGAGCATATTTGCAACACCCTTTGAATGTCCGTGTGCCGTGTCAATTACGATAGCATCAACACCTGCTTCTACAAGTGCAGTTGCTCTCTCTAAAGAATCATGAGTAACACCGATTCCTGCTGCAACGCGAAGTCTGCCTCTGTCGTCTTTACAAGCATTTGGTTTGTCTTTAGCTTTGGTAATATCTTTGTATGTGATAAGTCCGACAAGCTTACCGTTGGAATCAACTACAGGAAGTTTTTCTATTTTGTACTGTTGTAGGATTTCTGCAGCATCTTCCAAATTTGTTCCCGGTTTAGCGGTCACCAAATGCTCTTTAGTCATTACCTCCGAGATTTTTTTATCCATATCTTTTTCGAAACGCAAGTCTCGATTGGTAACAATGCCTACTAGTTTTTCGTCTTTGTTTACGACGGGAATACCTCCGATTTTAAACTCTTTCATTATTTGTAGAGCATCGGCAACAGTTTTCTCCGGATTTGTGCTTATCGGGTTGATAATCATTCCGTTTTCGGCACGCTTCACAGCACTAATCTGTTTTGCCTGCTCTTCAATTGTCATGTTTTTGTGAACAACACCAATACCTCCCTCGCGTGCAATAGCTATTGCCATTGTAGATTCTGTAACGGTATCCATAGCGGCAGATACCATAGGAATGTTTAGCGTAATGTTTCTTGAAAACTTTGTTTGAAGAGATACTTCTCTTGGAAGAACTTCGGAATAGGCGGGGACTAACAGTAGATCGTCGAAAGTCAACCCTTCCATTATTATTTTATCTGCAATAAATGACATAACTCGTAATGTTTAAATTTTATTGCACGCAAAAATAACAATTTTTGTTGGATTTATTCTAATATAAAGGACTGAATTTTTGTTTTTTTGCATTTATTTCACTATTACAGAAAATATTTGCGTTGATATTGGTGTGATTATAAACAAATAGTTGTGTGTGGAAATTCTTTTTTATCTTAAAACAATATCTTTCACTATATCCATTTCTGCCGTTTCATTAAGTTTGTCAATCAGGTTTTGTTTGTTCATCAACAATTCTGCCCGTAATACAGATGATGACAGATGTATGTACAGAGTATTGTTTCGAAGATATATTTTTTTTGTGTAATGAGCTACACCTTCACCAAACAGTTCCTTCCATGCAGTTACCACTTTACGTTCTGCCAGCCCAACTTTAAGAGATTCATTTTCTTCAAAAAAATTGGACATTGCTTCTTTAAGCGATATTGCATCCTTTTTTTTCATGTTATTCGTAGATAGTGTTGACTATTTATCCGTTTAGATGTGTTATTTCCCCATCCTTTACTTTGTAAATGTGGTGATGATTATTATTGATGCGATTTAATATTTTATCTAAAGATTCACGATTGGTGTCTGAAATAAAAATTTGTCCAAAATCATCTCCCGATACCAATTTTACAATCTCCTCCACACGTTCCGAATCCAATTTGTCAAAAATATCATCCAAAAGTAAAATAGGTGTTTGTTTGCCTTGCTTCAAAAGATAATTAAACTGTGCAAACTTCATCGACACAAAATAGGTCTTGCATTGACCTTGTGAGCCAATTTTTTTTATCGGGTAATCATTGAGCAACATTTCCAGCTCATCTCTGTGTATTCCAACCGTTGTATGACCGATTGCAATATCTCGCTGGCGATTGTTGAGTAGCATTTTTTGCAGACTTCCGTCAAATAGATGCGAAATATATTTAAATGAAACTTTCTCTTTGCTTTTGCTTATTATTGAGTAGTAGTTTTCAAAAATGGGTGTAAAGTTTTCGATAAATTCGCATCGTTTTTTATGAACAAACTCAGCATTTTCAGCCATTTGGTTTTCCCACAATTCGAGCAGAGTGAAATCAAGCTCATGCTCTTCCATTTTTAGCAAGGCATTACGTTGCTGTAATGCTTTGTTATATTTGACAAGCGAATATAGATACTCTTTGTCGAACTGCGAGATAGCCATATCCATAAATCTGCGCCTATCTTCACTGGTGGCGTTTATTAAATTAATATCGGCAGGCGAAATCATCACAAGCGGAATAAACCCGATATGGTCAACAAGTCGTTCGTAATCTTTTTTATTTCTTTTGAACTGTTTTTTTTGTCTTCTTTTCAGACCGCAAAAAATCTCTTCTACTGTTTCGTCGCAACTGTATTTGCCTTTTATCATGCACATATCTGTGTCGTGTCTGATAATTTGCGAGTCAATAGGATTTGTGTGACTTTTGCAGAAAGACAGATAATAGACAGCATCGAGCAGATTGGTTTTTCCCATCCCGTTGTCGCCGATAAAACAGTTTATTTTTGGAGATAAAGATATTTCTACCTGTTCTAAATTTTTATAATTTATTATTGATAGATGTGTGAGTTTCAATTTATTTTATTTGTTGTCTGTTGATTATACTTTTTTGCCGAAAGCCAAATCTCCGGCATCACCCATACCAGGCACTATATATGAAGCTTCGTTCAATCCCGGGTCTATTGCTGCAGCCCAAATAGTAGTTTTCTCTTTAGGGAAATGAGTTGTACAAAAATCGATAGCTTGCTGGCTTGCAATGATTGTTGCTATGTGTATATGTGCCGGTCTGCCTTTTGTTAGCAAAGCTTTATAGGATAGGTCCATACTGCTGCCTGTTGCAAGCATAGGGTCAGTAAGGATGAGTGTTTTTCCGTCAAGATCGGGAGAAGCAATATACTCTATGTGAATATCAAATGTTTTATGTTCTATCTCTTTATATTTTCTATAAGCGGAAATAAATGCGTTTTCGGCACCATCAAAATAGTTAAGCATTCCTTGGTGAAAAGGTAATCCGGCACGTAAAATTGCAGCAATTACAACTTCGCTTTCGCAAGTGTTTACCGATGTGTTGCATAAAGGTGTTGTAATTTCAATCTCTTTGTACGAAAGCCTTTTACTTATTTCGTATGCCATTATTTCACCGATTCTCTCTAAATTTCGCCTGAAGCGCAGACTGTCGTTTTGAATAGTTATATCTCTAACCTCACGAAGGTAGTTGCTTATTAATGAGTTCTCTGTTGATAAATTAATTATTTCCATACAAATATTAAGTGTTCTGCAAAATATAAATGATACTTTAGTTTTCCACTATTTTTTATAGTTCGTACAAAGATAATGAAATTCTTTTATAAGAATTCCTTCTTATATCTTTAAAAAAGATACAATTAGTTTAATTTGTAATGTTTATACCCAAGAAACTTTTTTTTATTTTCGTCGTTGAAGTTTATCACTCAGCTTTTTAATTGCTTGTGTAATTTCTATTTCGGGTTCTATTACGTTATAATTGCCCCAAAAATCGGGGTCTTGAAAATGTTCAATTTTTTCTGCTATAACATCGGTTGATTGGATTCGCTCTTTTCGGGGGAACCTGCTTACCTCTTGATTATAAATGTCTGTTATAGCTATTTCGGAACCAATACTGTATGTAGTAGCAAATAATCCGAAAAGTCTGTTTGTCCATCTTACTTTAAATGAAACATTTACATTGCTATGATTAAAATACCATTTTCCGTCTTTTTCAATATAATCAACCGAGTATGCAGCTTTTTCTACAGTAACCCGCATTTTACTTGGTTTTTTGCGGATAAAAAGATTTGCGGCATCTTTTCTTCCCTCAACATTCATCTGGAAATCAATTTTAGAAAAAGCGTGTGTTTCTGTGTCTATATATGCAGTTCCACGATATATTATATCTTCTACCCAACTTTTTGGTGAAAAGGATATGGCGTAATGAGGCTTATTGTTGATATGGGCAATCCCTTCTATATGAAAATTGTAATCTTCTCCATCACTGCCAAATACTTCGTAAGGATTTTTTGCAACATCAATCAATAGTGCAGCACTTATTCCGCCTTGAAACTTCATAAGTACCGTATCGCGCGGTGATGCATCGCTTGCTTTTCTGCCTATGTATATTTTTGCCTGATCACTTTCCAGAGAGCGATAAGATGCTTTGTATATATCTAAAACGGTTTCTACCAACGATATATAGTTATTTCCTTTTTTTATTGACTCTCTATAAAATGCTATCATCATATTAGGTTGCGAAGGGTAGTTAGCATATATTTTGCGTAATGCACTTCGGACATAATGAGTGCCATCGCCCGACACAACCTGTAACTCTCCCAACTTAAAAGCTGCAGGAGTAAGGAATATTTTATTATCGTTTTTATCTTTTAATGTAGCTACTGCTACTTCAAGATTTTCGTAACCCAGAAAACGTACAATCAGATGTGACCTTTCAGCAGATGAGGGTATGAGGATAGAGAAATAGCCGTCTTGATTGGTAACACTTGCTATATTTGATTCATGCAGTGTCAGACTGGCATTGGCTAATGGTTTTTGAGTATCGGATGCTAAAATACGCCCATGTAGTCTGATTGATTCTTCTTGTTGCGGAAATTCCTGGTTGGCAAATATCAAAAGAGAGGAAAAAACAGATGCCAAAAAAAATATATAAAACTTTTTCATCTCAATTTTTTTTAAATTTACAAAACTATGGATATAAAATGTTATTTTAGCAACACACAAATGTAATAATATTGAACTAAAAATCAAATTATATGCGATTATTTAACTTTATTGCGTAATTTTGTAAGCACATAAGAGTAAAGAGATGGTTCATAAATATGACTTTTTGGTTATCGGTTCCGGTATTGCCGGAATGAGCTTTGCATTAAAAGTAGCCAAGTACGGAAAAGTGTGTATCGTTGCAAAAACCACACTTGAAGATGCTAACACCTATTATGCACAAGGGGGCATAGCGTCTGTAACAAATCCATGGGACAATTTTGAGAAACACATTGCAGACACATTAGATGCAGGTGCAGGGTTGTGCGATGAAGAGGTTGTAGAAAAGGTAGTTAGAGATGCTCCTGCGCAAATTAGGGAACTGATAGGCTGGGGAGTAGATTTCGATAAAGACGAAAAAGGAAATTTCGACTTACATAAAGAGGGAGGGCACTCTGAATTTAGAATTTTACACTATAAAGACAGTACAGGTGCCGAAATTCAGGTAAGCTTGATTGATGCTGTGCGCAATCATCCTAATATTGATGTCTTTGACAATCATTTTACTATTGAGATTCTTACCCAACACCATTTAGGACAAGTGGTTACAAGAGCTACACCCAATATTGAGTGTTACGGTGCATATATTCTTGATTTGGCAACAAACAAGATTGAAACTTTTCTTTCGCGAGTAACAATGATGGCTACGGGAGGAATTGGATGTATATATCAAAATACTACTAATCCATTGGTTGCCACAGGCGATGGCATAGCTATGGTTGCACGTGCAAAAGGGGAGATTAAAGGAATGGAGTTTGTTCAGTTTCATCCTACAGCACTCTATCATCCGGGAGCGAGACCTTCGTTTCTGATTACCGAAGCTATGCGAGGATATGGTGGTGTCCTTAAAACAAGGGGTGGCGAAGAGTTTATGCACAAATATGATGAGCGACTATCGCTTGCGCCGCGTGATATTGTGGCTCGTGCAATTGACTCTGAAATGAAGGCTAGAGGAGATGACCACGTCTATTTGGATGTTACTCATATGGATGCTGAAACCACAAAAAAACAGTTTCCAAGTATATATGAAAAATGTTTGTCTTACGGCATTGATATTACAAAAGATATGATTCCGGTATCGCCTGCAGCACACTATCTGTGTGGAGGAATTGCTGTTGACATACATGGCAAAACAACTATCGACCGATTATATGCAAACGGAGAATGTGCTTGTACCGGTTTGCATGGAGCCAACAGACTTGCGTCTAACTCTCTGATTGAGGCAGTAGTTTTTGCCGATTCTGCAGCTAAAAATGTGATTCCAATTTTCAAAAATTACTCGTTCCAGGAAGATATTCCGGAATGGAATGCCGAAGGAACAACATCTACCGAAGAGATGATACTTGTTACGCAGAGCTATAAAGAAGTAGGACAAATAATGTCATCTTATGTGGGAATTGTACGTTCCGATTTACGATTGCAGAGAGCTATGGACAGATTGAATATCCTGTTTCGTGAAACAGAAGACCTTTTCCAGCGTTCGGAGGTTATTCGTGAAATTTGTGAGTTGCGTAATATCATCAAAGTAAGCTATATGGTTATAAAGCAGGCTATGGCAAGAAAAGAGAGTCGTGGTTTGCACTATACAATCGATTATCCAAATAAAAATCCTAATTCTGTTTTATAAAGAGTTTTAAAATTGTATCTTAGCAAGATAATAAGCGGTTATGAAAAAAACGATAAATATAAACGGCGAATTGTTAGACTTTACCACACCCTGGGTGATGGGAATTCTTAATGTTACCCCTGACTCTTTCTATTCGGGAAGTAGAAAACAGACAGAAAATGAGATTGTAGAGCGGGTAGAGCAAATTCTAAACGAAGGTGGAAAAGTAATCGATATAGGCGGGCAATCAACAACGCCAACATCGCAACTTTTGACAGCAAAAGAGGAGTTGGAAAGATTGGAGCCGGCACTTACACTTATCAGAAAAGAGTTTCCCGATGTAATAATTTCTGTTGATACATTCTATTCGGAAGTTTCGAAATGTATGGTCGAAAAATATGGAGTGAATATTATTAACGATATTTCGGGAGGACAAATTGATGAGAAAATGTTCGAGACTGTTGCTGAACTTCAAGTCCCGTACATTCTTATGCACATGATTGGTATGCCGCAAACCATGCAACAATATACAGATTACGAAAACTTTATCGAAGAGGTGTTTTACTACTTTTCGGAAAAAATCGCACAACTGAATAGCTTGGGAGTAAAAGATATTATCTTAGACCCCGGATTCGGGTTCAGTAAAACTAATGTAGCTCAGAATTATGAATTGATGGCTAATCTGAAACACTTTGAAAATTTCGATTTCCCGTTATTGGTAGGTATCTCAAGAAAATCGATGATATATAAATTATTGGATTCTAATCCACTCGAAAGTTTGAATGGTACATCTGTTTTGAATACATATTCGTTATTGAATGGTGCCGATATTCTTCGCGTACATGATGTAAAACAGGCGGTAGAGTGTGTGAAGATTGTGTCAAAATTGAAAGAATTTGAATAAATAGTTGTAAGGCATTAAGTTGGCAGTTTCTAAACAAAAAAATATTTTTCAGTTTTATGTTTGAACATTTTGGCTTAAAAGATTTTATAGACATTCTGTTGGTCGCATCGTTGCTGTACTATCTGTTTAAGTTAGTACGAATATCAGGAATGCGTCCCCTTTTTTTGGGAATAGTTGTGTTTATAGTGATTTGGGTACTGGTGTCGCAAGTATTCAATATGGTTTTGTTAGGCTCTATTTTAGACCAATTTGTGAGCATAGGACTTATATTACTTGTCATTCTGTTTCAGGACGAAATACGGCGTTTCTTAATGTCGTTAGGCTCTAAAAAAGGTTGGAAGTTTATAGCCAAATTTATTGCTCCACAAAATAATCAGAAGGAAGATTATTCGCATGTTGTAGCTATTGTGTTGGCTTGTATGAATATGGCACGCAATAAAACCGGAGCTCTTATTGTTTATCAAGGCGATATGCAACTAGGGCTATTTGAACAGACCGGAGAGATTATTAATGCCGATGTATCTTCGAGATTGATTGAAAATATCTTTTTCAAAAATAGTCCGTTGCACGATGGAGCAATGATTGTTGTTGGCAATAAAATAAAAGCCGCCGGATGTATTTTGCCTGTTTCTCAAAATCCGAATATCCCAAAACATATGGGGCTCCGTCACCGTGCCGGATTGGGTGTTACACAAGAGACAGATGCTAAAGTAATTATTGTATCGGAAGAGACCGGAAGAATTTCTTTTGCTCGTGAGGGCAGAATAAAAACTAATGTTACTCCCGAAGAGTTGCAACAGTTGATAATTGGGGAGTAGGGGATTAGTTGTTCCGGGTTCCGGGTTAGCGAGTTGCGTGGTGTGTCCCTAAATCCGATTAGTTTCGAGGAGACGATGGCTGTGCCCTCGTTACAAGTACATTACGGTTTGAATTTGCATTGTGTATAATAATCGAACTATAAGTGATAATGTTCAAATCGTAATTTCTTTGCGTGAAATAAAGAACAATAGTAATTAATTCCTTTTGGTACTCTGTAGCATTTTATACATTGGTTTTTGGTTTGCTGTTTGTTTATTGTTTGCTAAATTAAATCTCATAAAACTGATTGAATAATAAATCTATGAAACGCAAGAATATTCTTATCTTATTACTCCTTTTAGTTATTCCTTTTGTAAATACTTTTTCAACACCGCAAGTTTTTGATAGGCTTATTTATAAAGGAGATACTCTATTTTTATCTTCAGTTCCACTCGAATCGTTATTAATGCAGTATCCAACTCGTCCAAATCTATTTGAAGATAAAGATGTGTGTGAATCAACAGGTTGCTGGAGAGGTTATATAGCACAATGGGAAATAATAGGGAATCAGTTATATTTAACAGAACTCTATAGCTGTTGTTATTATAAGGATTCTATTAAAGCAGACCTAAAATCATTGTTCGAAACTCGCTATGTGGATGGTAAAGTAAAGGCAGATTGGGTAACAGATAATTTAATTGCACCAAAAGGCAAAATAATTCGTGATTTTTATAATGATTATGGTTTGTTCTATGAAAAAGAAATCGAATTTCGAATTAATGCCGGAGAGGTGCTTGAAATAATAATTCATGACAACTCAAAAACCAGAGAGTCTATTTATAGTTTCGATGCTGATTTATTAAAACATTTTATCTATTCCAATATAAAGTGGGATAATTTACCTGCATTGAAAGATGATGAAAAGATAAGGGTTCTTGTCTCTTTTGCAGCAAATGAAGAAGGAGTTATTGATTATGCAAGGGTAATTTTAGGTTACAATGACATTTTTGATAATGAGGCGATAAGAGTAATTAAATCTATTCCGGAATGGAATATTTACTATAGGTGTGGAAAGCATGAACCATTGTTGAGTACTATGTCAATTATTTTTAGTGAAGAACTTCGGAATAAATATAGTAAGAAACAAGAATAAAATCTGAGTTAAATATTTGCTATTAATTTGTGTTAGATGGAGTAGAAATAAAATAATATAGTTTAATCAAACCAACAAAAAAAACATCATCGAAATCTCGATGATGTTTTTTGCTATATACTATACTAAAAATATCTATTAGAAAAATACATATCTGTTATCAACAACTTTCAGTTTATCTTTTAAGATATCCATCGATTGTCTTTGAATACGACCTGCATTGCGTGACTGCATACCAAGTTTGTGACTTTCGGCATTAAATGTTGCACTGTTGTTTTCTGTTCTGTTTAGTACATTGGTAACATAAACAGCTCTGTTTCCTTTGGTAGGAGCATTCAATTTATTAACAGGTGCAAATGCAGCTTGTGCATTGATTGTTGGCTCAAATCCAACTCCGGAAATGTTTTGAGTTTCAAAGTTTACGAACTTCAAAGTATCAACTACGGTTCCGATAGCAGATGCGTACGCATCGAGAGAAGTAAGATTTTTCGCTTGTAAATCAGCAATTATTTTTTCAGCTTTTTTATCGTTCATCAAACGACCTTCAATAGCTTTTGATACTTCTGACATTGGAGCTACACCTGCAGGGAAAATTTCATCTACGCGAACAACTACACGCGATTTTGAAAGGTCGAACTTTCTAATTGTTCCCATTTTCTTTTCGTTTACAGCCCAAGATATGATTTGACGTGATCCCGGCATACGCATCAATGTAAAGTCATTTGCCGATACTCTTGCTTCTGAATTAACCATATATCCTTTTTCTGTAGCCAATTCATCAAAATTGCCACCTGCATTAGCTTCCGAAATAAATTGGTTCAATTCGTTATCGATATTGTTCGATGTTTTTTCGCTCACGATAACAGGCATAGTGATTGTTGCCAATTTGTATTTTTGAACAGGTGATGTTTTTGCCTCAACCTGGAAAAGAATTTGTTGACCTGTAGCTCTTAGTTTTTGAATTTGTCCAACGGGTGCTTCAAAAATAGCTTTTACTACGTCGCTACCTGCAGATATGATATCCATTTCGCGAACCCAACCCAAATCGGCTCCGTTTGATTGCGGATTAAGGCTGTTTGCTACATCTGCAAAAGCTTGACCTCCTTTTATTACGTTATAAACACTATCAACAAAGTTTGTAACCAAAGTGTCTTGACCCATCATTGTTGATTCGGGTATAGCCATCATTCTTAAATGTACAGAGTCAGGTGATACTTTTTTATCAATAAGTTTGTACATTAAATAAACTTCTCCGTTTCTGAAGGGCTCTTTAACGTCTGAGATGTTTGCAGTTTCTACAAATGATTTTTGATTGTTATCTAACGAACGAGCAGATAGAAACATATCGCGGTATGGTGTTTCAGAATAGTCTGTAACAATTGCTGTTGGATTTTCTGCAGTTAAAAGCTTTTGATACGCTTCTTGTGCTTGTGCTTCTATTTCGGCAAAATCTTCTTCGCTAGGTGTGATTTCTTTTGTGAAATATGAAATCTTTGCTAATGGCACGTCTAGTTTGAAGATATGTTTGTTTTTATCGTAGAATGTTTTTATCTCTTGTTCACTAATTGTGATAGTAGAATCGGGAATTGAGAAATAGTTTTGTGCAACATAAGCTACGTCAGCACTTTGTTGCGACATGTCGAAATTGGTTTTAGCTTCCACATCGTTCACCATTACGGCAGATGCTAAAAGCATAGAGTATTTCTCTTCGAGACGTTGGTATTTAATCATATTCTCGATAAACAACCACATAGTTTTATATTGCTCTACTACTGCTTGCTCTTCCGGAGCTAGAGTTCCTTCCTGAGCATTTATAGTGTTTAGAAAATTAACTAATCCGGCTTTGTCAAACTGGCGTGTTTCGGGATTGATGAAAAATGGGAGCTGTTGTAGTATCGGCGAAATGTTTTCTCCGTGCACCAGGTCGTTTATCTCAGCTTTAGAAACTGTAAGTCCCAATTTCTTAGCCTGGTGGTCAAGAATGCGTTCGCGTACCATTTGTTGATATACAGCATCTCTTATTTGTTGTGTGGTGTTTTCATCTAGTGATGTTTGTCCACTTACCATTTTTTGGAAATTTTCCCATTCGGAAATTTTCTCGGCATAGTCCTGGGTTGATACAATATCTCCATTTACAACAAATGCTTTGTCTTTTGCACGCATAAATAGAGTGTTACCCGATGTAAATACGTCTCCGAGTACGAATGCTAATAAAGCAAAACCGATAATAGCGACCAAAAGTGCGCCTCTGTTCCTAATCTTCTGTAATGTAGCCATTTGCTAATCTAAAATTATTAATAAAGTATATATTTTTATTTGTAATATTAAAACAAGACTGCAAAGTTAATAAAAAATAGAAGTATTGACCTTATTTTTTGTGGAAAAGTATGTTTTTTGTACTATTTGCAACAATAATTATACTCATACTCTCCTGTTTTATACAAGATTTGCTGTTTTGTTTTTGTTTCCGGATTTATTTGTGAAAAATATTGGATTGTAAAAATATTGATGCCAGATAAAGCCTTATTTCACTATCATTACTTTTGATACAACTCCTTGAGAAGCATCTTCGGTAGAACCAAAAATGAGATATACTCCCGTTTTTACCGATAAGCCTCGTTGATTTCTGCCATCCCAGATGAATTGACCTCCCAATGATATTCCTTGTTTTATGATATTACCGTTTAGGTCAGTAATTTTTACTGTGCTATTCTCCATAAGTCCGGTAATAATAATATCTCCTTCGTAATCCTCTCTTACGGGATTGGGATAAACCGAAACGTTTTTGTAATCGGGAGAACCGGCTTCCGAGTCACTCTTATAAGATAAAATTCCGTGAGTTGTACCAATATAAATAATACCATTCTCTTCGTCCATTGCTAGATATCTAACATTGTTGCTTGGCAAAGGACTATTGTCTGTCGTGAAATGGTGTATTGTTTCCATGCCATCAGCCGATATTAAATATAAGCCTGATGTGGAAGTTGACATCCATTTCCTGTTTGCTCCATCTATGGCGATACAAGTAATATCTACCTGATTGAGAAGGTAGTCGATATAGTTTGTGCCATCATTGCGAGGTATAGCAATCTGGTTAAAAACTATATTTTTTGAAAAAATATCTTTCGAGTTGTGGATAACGTAAGGTCCTGTATCTGTCGCTAGCCACACATTTCCGTTTTTATCTTCAACTAAAGAGTGCAGGAAGCGAAACGAGATGTTTGTTCCTTGTTGGTTTACTTTGTTGTTGCCAACATATTTGTACTGGTCGTCGGCTGTGTTTTCGAAAGTGTTGTTTTCATCGATTAGCAGAAAGCCGGACTTCAAGTTACCCGTTGTAATCCATTTCACATTGTTTCTATCAACCATAACAGATTTCAGGTTCTCTATATTTGCTAAATCGGGCGAATATAACTGTGTCCAGGTGCCATCTTTTTTCAGAACTTTTATCGCGTGTGATACGAAAGAGTTGGTTGTCCAAAGATTACCGTTATGGTCGTATGCCAATCCGTCAACCCTTATATAGTGGTCACCGTTGAAAATATCTTGCAAAGTTGAGTTGTCGTCATTATGCAATTTAATGCATTTGTGGTCTTTAAATTCATATATGCCTTCTCCCCAGCTTGTTACGAAAAGGTGATTTTCGTCTTCAGGATGGCTGATTACAGTTGCAAAGTCTCTTGCATTTTCTCCGCTTACCTCATCTATCTGTGCTTTGCTAAAAGTAGTCCATCCGGTATCAGGTCTGTACTCTGAGAGTTGTGCCGGAGTGTTATATCTGTCGGCATAATATCCGCCTCCGGTGGTCATCAATTTATTGTTTTCATATGTCAAATAAAAGCAATAGTTGTTTAGTGGACCGTTTGGTTTTATTTGACTGTTCAAGTAGCTTATTTCGTAATCGTTTTCGTTTATTTGTGCTAACGAAAGATATTTATCGATTGATGTAATCCAATATCTGTTATTGCCTGCGTAGTCAACGTGGAATATATCAGGCGCATAAAATATTTTGTTACTGCTTAATGATGTTGGTAAACATATTTGTGAAGAGTTGTACGCGATATACATATCGTTGTTTGCCGATGTGACGTTAGTAATGGCATTGCCCTGCATATTGCGATGAACTTTGCCGTCTGATTCCATATAATATACTGCGCTCATCGGGACCAGAAAGTGCAATTTGTCTTTGTACACAAATATTTGATTTATTGCTCTATCGGAAAACGAGTAATCGGAATAGTTGTAATATTGTGAAACTGGAAATTGTACCCATTCACTTAAATCTTGAATATTGTTGTTAAGAGAGCATTTCAAAACTCCTCCTTGCGATGCCATATAAATATCGTTATTGAAAACGCACAACGATTTTATAGGCATATTGAAAACGGCAGTCTCTTTTATTTCTGCCTTGGAAACGTTGATAGTAAAAAAGCCGAAACCTGTGGAAACATAAGCCAGGTTTTCGTGCATATTAATATCATTTACCGTTTTGTCTAAATTGCTGTACGATAAATTTAGATTGGGAATATTTATTATTTCATCGTCATTGTAGTATAGGTCGATGTTTGTATTTTCATAAATAATAACCAGGCACTCTTCCGATTTGTTGTAACCGATCTTGCTAATATTGCTATCATTCAGTCCATTTATTTTGGTGTAGGTTTTTACGTGTTCATCTTCCGGGTTATAGCTAAACAGGTGCCCGTCTGCAACTACAAATGCTACTCCTTTTGCATTTACAACTTGTTGCATCCTTTCGTAAGAGTAATGGGTTTGCCATTCACCTATTAATGTCTGTGCATCAAGTACAAACATTGCTAAAGTTAGCGATATGATAAGAGCAATAAACTTTCGCATAATATTATATTATTGTTTGTTTAAAAATTCGATTAATTTTTCTGTTGCCTTTGCACGGTGGCTTATTCGGCTTTTCTCCTTTTCGTCTATTTCGGCAAATGTCTTTTGGTAGCCTTCGGGAACAAAAATCGGGTCATATCCGAATCCGTTTTCGCCACGCTTTTCATCAATAATTGTTCCGGATACTTCTCCTTCAAAATAGTGAGTCTCCCCTTTAAATATTAACGCTATTACGGTGCGAAATCTTGCATTCCGATTCTCTTCTCCCTGCAAGTTTTTTAATAACCTGTTCATATTTGCGGTTGAGTTCCCTTCTTCTCCCGCGTAACGAGATGAGAAAACTCCCGGCTCTCCGTTTAGTGCATATACCTCCAATCCTGAGTCATCGGCGAAACAGTCGTATCCATATTTGAACTTAATGTGCTGTGCCTTTATCAGAGCATTTTCCTGAAAAGTACTTCCTGTCTCTTCAATCTCCTCATGACAGTTTATATCGTTCAGGCTTAGTATCTCGAAGCGGTTTCCTACAATCTCTTTAATCTCTTTAAGCTTGTTGGCATTGTTTGTAGCAAACACTATTTTTTTAATCATAACTCTATTTTCTCTGTTTTTTTCGTTCTTTTATCAGTCTTTCGCGTTCTTTCAGTTTCTCTTTTCTCATTCGTTCTTGTTCTTTCAACTGCTTTTGTCGTTCGCGTTCACGCTCTTTCATCTCTTTTTTGCGTTGCTTTTCACGCTCTTTCATTTCGCGCTCGCGCTGTTTTATCTGTTGATTTCTCTCTTTTTCTTTCTCTTTGAGATTCTTTTCTCTATCTTTTTGACTCATTTCGTCAGGAGTTCCCTGCAGAGCCTCTTCCTGCTTACGTTCAAGTTCAGCTTCTCTCTCTCCAAGAGTGGGCTGTGTTTGTGGTGCCAAAATTGGTTTTATCTCCTGCTTATCCTCTTCTGTTGCTTCCGGTTGAATTTTTATTTTAATCTCTTCTAAAATAACAGTTTTCTCGGGTTCTGAAATCGGTTCTATCCGCTTGATAGGTATTGTAAGTGATTTATCTATCTCTTTAATATCGTCAATTTGAAGTGAATCAACAATAATAGAGTCCACGCCAAGTGAATCGGTGATTTCGACAACAGGCTCATCTATTATAATTGGTTTTGCATTGTATAGGCTGTCTATAAAGACGATATACTCGTTAAGTGGCTTACCTTGTTCAACAAGATTTAAGTTTGCATCCGAAATAATTAAAGGCATTATATTCGCCGGAATGTTCTGTCTGAAAGTTGAGTCCGACTCTATCATTTCGGCGTATCTTCCTGCCTCGTCGAGAGAATTGAAAGTCTTAATCTGCATCATCTCGAACGGATAGATTTGCATAAACGATGTGGTAAATGTACGCAATTGGAACTTAGAGAAGTTGAAATTGGATACAGCAAACAGCAGAGAACTTTTTTCTACTGAGTTTGGAGCAAACATTAGCATATAGCTGTGTGGACCATCTTTTTGAGTGTCAAATTGTATAGAATCGATTGCATTTCCCGATTTACCTGCGATTCCGGTTTGCCAGTTTATGCCGGACATTGCTGATGCGTTGGATGCAAGGATTTTTCCTTCAGAGAGACCAGTCAATATACTTTGCGCCAAAGTTGTTTCGCTGTTTTCGGGATACTTAGCAACAAGGTCATTAAGGGCTGTTTCTGTATTTTGTGCATCTCCCGCTTGTGCAAACGAAAGTGCATTCAGTAGCATAAACTTAGGCATTAAATCTCCCTTAGCAAAAAGCTTTTGAGCTAACTTAAAGTTTTTCTGAACAGTTTGTGCATCTCCCTTTTGATATGCTTTGTATGTTTGCTGATATAACGAGTCCTGCATTTGTGCAAAATTGCTCATTGTTCGCTCGAAATTTGAGTCGGACATAGTCGCGGCAAGTTCGCTCTTTGGGAACTCTATTAATATTTTGTTTTTATAATTTTGAGCCATTGTTTTTTCACCCAATCTTGTGTACATCAAAAACATCTGATAATAAACATCGGCTCTCTCTTCACTTTCAGGGAAATCTTTTAAGTGACGGTTATAGAGAGTAATGGCGTGGTTGTAGTCTTCCAATCGGTCTTTCACAATAGTTCCCGATCGGTATAGTCCTGTTTCGATTAATTTATTCGATGCTGCCAATTTTTCGGGTGTAGTTGGCAATTGATTCAGATAATATTCGGGTTTATGACGGTCGGGGACCATATCATCTTTTTCTTTTTCTACAGGTTTGCCGTCAGGACCTATGGCAACAGAATCTGTCGGCAATCCTTCGCCATACATATCTGATTCCGATGTGCCTCCAAATGCTGCCCCCGATTTATCTAACAGACGCCAGTTGTCGTCCAGTTTTCGTCCGCCCCATCTTCTTTTAAACTCATTTCTACCTTGCGAAACAGCTTGTTGATTGTAAAAATAGAAAGTGTTTTGTCCCGTTCTGCCCATCATAGCAGCTGCCGCTTCCGCCGCAGAGCCTTTACCTCCGCCCAAATCGGGTGCTCTTCCCTTTTGTTCAGCTAAGTATGCTTCACGTTCACTATCTAAAGCTAGCTCTTTTTCCTGTTTTTTTAATTCGGCTATATAGTCGTTTATAATTTTCAGCTGTTCTTCTTGTGGTAAACTTGCCAAGTGCTGCAAACTATCCTGTTCGTGAATGTCTGCTACAAATGGAGCTAATTCGGTTAAAACTTCAGCACGAAATTTTACACGCGGATACTCTTTGTTGGTTTTCGGTAAAACACCAACAGCTTCGTTATATCTGGGTTCGGCTTTTACAAAATCTTTTCTCTCAAAATAGATATCACCCAATGCTATTTGTGCCAATGCTTTGTCAATACCGCTTCGGGTACTTTTGCTTTCGGCAAGCAGATAATTTTCAATTGCTTTGGTTGTATCATTTTTGCCTAAATATATATTACCGATAGCATAATAAATTTGATCTAAATAATCGCTGTTTTTTGAGCTTTTAGACATAGATTTCAGGCTTTTCAATATATTGTTTTGTGCATCGGGTGTAGATACTAACGACTGTTGCATCAGTGCATTGAAAGCAATTTCGTAAGGTGTATTCAAACCTCTTACATCATTGAATGCCTTATAAGCAGAAGTTTTATCTCCTATTTTAGCATAAATTTGACCAAGCAAAAATTGCAAACGTTTTTTTTGCTTTATATTGCTCTGACCTTTGATGGATTTTTTCAGATAGGTTATTGCTTCGGGATAATTTTCTTTACGTATTTGAAGAAGAGTGTAGAACTCATTGAAATCGTTTTGCAGATTTTTTGGTAAATCTCTAATCTTTAGTGATTCGGCAAGTGCGTCGGCATCGGTAAACCATCCCATTTCGGTATAGGCACGCATCATCCATATTTCTGCTTCCGCAACTACTTCACGGTCATATACAAAGAGTCGGGTGGTTTGTAAAAATACGGCAATTGCCTCGGTGTAATCTTTGTTTTCTACGTGTGCTTTTCCCATCAGCAGCCATGCTCTGTCAATAAACGGGTTAAATTCGTCTTGACGAAGCCAGTCGCGATAAGCTTGAGTTTCCGATTTAGAAGGGTCTCTTTGTGGCTTTACCGATATAGAGTGCTCCTGAATGGCGCTGACCATCTTGTCAACAGTTGTTGTGAAGGGACCGCCAACCTCTTTTTTCTTTGTAGTGTCGCTCGGGTTCTTACTTGTAGCATACATCGGCAAAAGAGCGGTGTAATCATCCTTCAAATTATCCATTTGCGATTTGAAGGTTGTCAGATAAGCCTCTTCTGCATTGAAATATACGTTATATCGGGTGGTAAGTTCATGATAAGCTCTTGTGCTACGCGTGTTCTTTTTAGTAGAACAACTATAGCACAAAAAAATGCCTAAAAACACCCAAATAAGCAGTTTATATATATTGTTTTTTGCCTTTAGCACTCTCTTCGTAAATAAGTAAACAACCCATTTTATAAACTACAAAAGTAGCAATTTATTATAAAACCAGCAGAATAAACGGTGTAATATTGTTGATAATGCTTAATTTGGCGCAATGAGCTATTTATTCAATTTGTTTTTATTATTTTTGTAATAATCATTTTTAAAGTGATTTTTCAAACGAATTTTAAAAAAACAATGATAACAGTTATGAAAGACAAGATAAAAATTGGAATTATTCAGCAAGCCAATACGGCAGACATTAATGATAACGTGTCGCGTTTACAGACTAAAATTTGCAATTTGGCATCGCAAGGTGCTGAGTTGATCGTTATGCAAGAGTTGCACAACGGATTATATTTTTGCCAAACCGAAGATGTGCAGGTTTTTGATCAGGCGGAAACTATTCCCGGTTTTTCAACTCGTCTGTTTGGTGAGTTGGCAAAAGAGTTGTCGGTAGTTATCGTTCTTTCTCTGTTCGAAAAACGTGCTCCCGGACTTTATCACAATACAGCGGTAGTGCTTGAGAAGGATGGAAGCATGGCAGGCACATATCGCAAAATGCACATTCCTGACGATCCGGCTTACTACGAAAAGTTCTATTTCACACCCGGCGACTTGGGTTTCAATCCGATAGAGACATCGGTAGGGAAATTGGGTGTTCTGATTTGTTGGGACCAATGGTATCCCGAAGCTGCACGATTAATGGCAATGGCAGGTGCCGAAATATTGATATATCCTACAGCCATAGGTTATGAATCGACCGATACGGAAGATGAGCAAAACAGACAACGAAATGCGTGGATTACGATTCAACGTGCTCATGCAGTGGCAAATGGTTTGCCGGTAGTTTCAGTAAATAGAGTGGGGTATGAACCAGTCCCGTCGGGACAAACAAACGGTATCTCTTTCTGGGGGAATAGTTTTGTTTGTGGTCCGCAAGGGGAATTTCTGTATGAAGCTTCAACGGATAAGGAGATTGAAGTAGTTGTTGAGATTGATAAATCGAGAACAGAAAATGTTCGCCGTTGGTGGCCCTTCTTCCGCGACCGTCGTATTGATGCGTACTCTGAAATTACGAAAAGATATAGAATTTAATATTATTTGCGATTTCGGATTTTGGATTTACGATTTGATTGGTGCACGTTTCGTGGCGTTTTATTTGGGATTTGGGAACTTTTACATAGAAGAATTGTAGAGACGTCATATTATGGCGTCTCTTTTTTGTTGTCAGTAATAAATTTTTCTCGCAAACTCGCCCTCTTGCGAAATCGCATCATCAGTCATCCATCAAAACTAAATCTGATCGTACGGCAGCACAGCCAAAGTATTTGAAATTGTATCAACCAACTGTTTCATCGGTTTAGATACCATGCCTTTAATAAATGGATTTAGTTCGGCACGAACGGTCATTCGCAGTTTGGTGTCATTTTCGGCTTTCTGTACCAATTGTATCCACAAAAAAACATCGAAAGGCAACTTTTCCGATTTGAATTTTACCAATTTATTCGGTTCACGCTCTACCACAATAAATTTAACAATACCAATCGGATCGACATGAAACGATACGCTATCTGCATCGAACGAAAACTCTTTGATTTTATCTTCAGGGATTTTGTCTCTTACTGTTTCCAGTTTACTCAAATCGGACAGAACCCGATATACCACATCGTCGTTGTGCGGTATGGTTTTTATATCGCTTACAAATTCGGTCATTATTATTCGTTTTTAGCCAGCGCGTTAGTCCATGCTTCGGGGTCTTTGCGCCACTCTTGAAGTGTAACAAGTTCAGACTCTTTTATATAATTTGTTGCCAATGCCTCTTGTAGAATAGCATCGTAGTTGCAAAGTGTTGTTAGATTTACATCAGCATTTTTCATGCTCTCTTCGGCAACCGGAAACCCGTACGTGAAAATAGCCATCATGCTCAATACTTCGGAGCCGTTGTTTCTGATAGCTTCTACGGCTTTCAAACTACTACCGCCTGTCGATACAAGGTCTTCAATCACAACCACTTTTTGATTTGGTTTCAAATCGCCTTCGATAAGATTTTCCAATCCGTGACCTTTTGCAGCAGAGCGGATATATACAAATGGCAGGTTTAGCAAATCAGCTACCAATGCTCCGACAGCAATTGCACCGGTAGCAACTCCGGCTATAACTTCAGTTTCCGGATATTTTTCTAAAATAAGTCGTGAAAATTGTATTTTTAAGAAATCACGTACTTCGGGATACGATAAAAGTTTTCTGTTATCACAATAAATGGGCGATTTCCATCCCGATGCCCAGGTGAAAGGATTATTTGGTTGCAGTTTTACCGCTTTTACTTCTAGTAGCTTTTTAGCTGTAATTTTCTCTATCGTTTTCATAAATTACTCTCTTGTTATTCTAAATTTGTTGCAAAAGTAGTGCTTTAATATCTAAAATCTTCAATTTGTATAGAAAACTATTTATTATAAGTTACTTTCTCTAAATATTTATACGCCTCTTTTTGGGCTCTGATTGGTGGCAAATCGTTTCGTTTAAAAACATTCTCCATATTCTCATCTACCCAAACAGCGCTTTGATTATCTTGTAGTTGGATCATCAAAATGCCAATTATTTGCTGCTTCAATTCGGGTGCATATATCGGGAATGCCACTTCTATGCGACGATGTAGATTTCTCTCCATCCAATCTGCCGATGTGAGATATATCTCTTCTTTGCCGTTGTTGTAAAAATACCACACTCTCGAGTGTTCCAGGTAAGCATCCACGATGCGGGTAATGGTAATATTTTTACTGTAAGGTTGATTTGGGACTAAACAGCATATTCCTCTGATAATCAAATCGATTTTTACTCCTGCTTCGCTTGCTTTATAGAGAGCGGTAATCATGCCTTTATCTTCCAAACTATTCAATTTGAGAACAATATGCCCTTTACCTCCTTTTTTTACATTTTCTATCTCTTGATTAATCAATCGATGTATTCCCGGTAGCATATTGAACTGGGCAATAAGCAGATGTTTAAATTCATGCATCTGCGGTTTGCCTTCCAAAATTCTGAAAACTTCGTCAATATCTTCTATAAATTCCTGATTTGATGTCAGCAATCCTTTATCGGAATAGATGCGAGCAGTTTTTTCATTAAAATTACCCGTTCCTAAATATGCATAACCTTTTATCGGGTTATTTTTATCGTTGCTGCGTTTGCGTACATATGCCAACTTAGCATGAACTTTTAGACCGGGTAAGCTGTGTATAATTTTTATTCCTGTCTGTTGCATCATCTCCGATGTTAAGTAGTTGTTCTCTTCATCGAAACGAGCTTTCAATTCGACAAATACAGTTACTTTTTTACCGTTTTTAGCTGCACTTATCAAGCTGTTAATTACTGCAGAATTTTCTGCAACTCTATATTGAGTGACCTTTATTTCCAATACTTTCGGGTCGAATGCTGCTTGCATCAAAAATCTGAGCAGATAGTCAAACGACTGGTAGGGGAAGTGTAAAAGTATATCTTCTTTTCTTAAAACGCTTAATACAGAGCTACTTGATTCAAGTTGCGGTACTCTTAAAGATTGTGGAAGGTGTCGTTTGAGTGAAGCTCCTACGGGATTTGGCAAATCCATTAAGTCAGCCAGATTCAAATATTTACCAGAAGGTAACAACTCTTCGTCCTCTACCTCGTAAGTTTCACACAAATATTGCAGAAAGTAGTCCGGCATATCTTTGTCGTACTGAAAGCGAGTAATAGCACCAATTTTACGCTTGCGTACTTTTCTCAAGATGCGTTCTGCTATATCTCCCTGGTCTTCATTTTCGAGAGAGAAGTCAGCATCACGCGAAATCTTAATACTGTAACAATCCACAATTTTATAACCCGGGAAAACACTTGTCAGGTTCGCTTTAATTATATCATCGATAAATATAATATAGTGTTTATCACCAATCGTTGGCAATTCAACGAAACGCGGTATTTTCGTGTAAGGAATTTTCATGATGGCATACGTATAGTCCGAATTGTCACCGGTTTTCTTCTTGCCTTTTTTTACAAGACTGATAACTTGATATATACGACCATCTTGAATAAACGAGTGTATAGCATCTTTCTGAATTATCATCGGTTGCATATAGGGGAAAACCTCTTCGTTGAAATATTTTTCCACAAATGCCCGATGAAACGGTTCTACCTCATGCGTTTGATATAGGATAATATTATTGCGTTCCAGTTCCGGAAGAATCATATTATTAAAGATGTGGTAATACTCTTTCTCGTGTTCTGTTACAATTGCATTGATTTCCTCCAAAGTTTGCAGTGCTTCCTCTTTGCTTTCGTCTCGTTTTATAGTACTTAATAACGAGCTGTGATATCCGGAAACACGCACCTTGTAATACTCTTCGAGATTGGAAGAGTAGATAGAGAGAAATTTTATGCGTTCATAAATAGGTAATCGCTCATCTTTGGCTTCAAGTAAAACACGATAATTGAATGAGAGCCAGCTTATATCTCGCTTAAAAAATTTATAATCCATATCGAAAAATTGGTTTGCTACTTTATTTTACTGTAAAATTAGTAACTTTGTTCCGAAAAAAATAATGTTTGGCACAAAAGTATCTACTTTTTGTCTTAAACTCTCCATTTAAATGAAAAAAATAGGTCTTCTGTCCGATACACACAACACCTGGGATGAAAAATATGAGCACTATTTTGCCGATTGCGATGAAATTTGGCATGCGGGCGATATCGGTTCTTTGCAATTGGCGCAACGTTTTGAAACACTAAAACCGTTTCGTGCGGTTTACGGCAATATCGACGATTTTGCCACAAGGAGAGTTTATCCTGAATTTTTAAGATTCTCCTTAGAAGGAGTAGATGTGCTTATGACACATATCGGTGGCTATCCCGGCAAATACGACTTGCGGGTTAAATCTAAGCTATTCTCAAATCCGCCAAAACTATTCGTTTGTGGACACTCTCATATTTTGAAAGTGATTTACGATAACAATTTAGATTGTCTGCATATAAATCCGGGTGCTGCCGGTAAATACGGATTCCACCGTGTGAGAACTCTATTGCGTTTTGTATTAGATAATGGTAATATTCGAGATTTGGAAGTTATTGAAATAGGGAAGCACGGTTGAAAGTGAAAAGTGATGAGTTTGACGTTGTCGGGATTGCAAATCCCTCCAACAGAAGATTGGTAAGCTCGTCTAAATCAAATATAAAAAACCGCCAATACCAATCAGAGTCAGTAAAACTCCTACTATTCTGTTTAATAAAACTATTCCCTGACGATTGAAATGTTTGCGAATTTTTGATACAAAGGTGGAAATAAAAAACCACCATGCAAGTGCTCCAATTGCTATAGAGGCAAGATAAAAGAGAATATAGCTTGGTCCGTGCTCCATTGGATTGAATTGGAAACGAGCGAAGAGTGTGATAAATACAAAAATTATAGCAACGTTAGAAAGAGTCAGAAAAAAAGATGAAACAAAATCTTTAATATATCGGGTGTCACCATTTTGAACATTAGGATTCCAACCTTTTAGAGGATTACTTCTGTAAACACCTATTCCAAATAAAATTAACACAATGCTGCCAACTAATTGCAGCATTATTTCATTGGCTGTCAAAAAATCATTTACTACGCTCATTCCTAAAAGAGTTATGGAGGCGTAAACCAAATCAGAAACCATCGCACCCAAACCCGATACAAAGCCATGCCAACGGCCACGACTCAATGTGCGCTGAATACATAGCATCCCTATCGGTCCCATAGGTGCAGATACTAAAATTCCTATAATTATTCCTTTAATAATTATTTCAAAAATATGCATTCACTCTCTAATTTTGGCTTGCAAAGATACATCCATTTATTAAAACTCACAAAAAGCAGAATTAATTCTCAAAATCCGCTCTATTTTCATTAACTTTGCACTTTAAATAACATAAAGGTAATAATTGGACTAATTATCCAGATTTTGGTTCATACCTGATTAATTAACAAACCTATATGATTTTATTTTTCAAAACACCATTGCATTCAATAATCGCGGTACAAACTACCGATAAACTTTCTGATGAATCGATAGATAAATTGAATTGGCTTTTCGGCAATTCAGAGTTTGTAAATCAAAGTACCATAGAGGGAGCTTTTATTGGTCCGCGTCGCGAAATGGTAACACCCTGGAGCACTTGCGCGGTGGAAATTACTCAAAATATGGCAATTGAAAATATTGTTCGTATCGAAGAGTATTTGCCTTTAACACCTGAGAGCGATTTCGACCAGATGTTGCAACGAAAATATGAGCAACTAGACCAAAATATTTTCCTAATTGATAAAAAACCCGAAGATGTTATTTTTATCGATAATATCTCAGCATACAATGAGCAAGAAGGTTTGGCTTTAAGCGAAGATGAGGTTGAGTATCTAGAGGATGTAAGCAAAAAAATGGGACGTAAGCTGACCGACAGCGAGGTGTTTGGTTTCTCTCAGGTAAACTCGGAACATTGTCGTCACAAAATCTTTAACGGAACATTTGTTATAGATGGCGAAGAGAAAGAGAGTTCTCTATTTCAACTTATCAAAAAAACATCAAGAGTAAATCCGAATACGCTTATATCGGCTTATAAAGATAACGTTGCATTTTTCCAAGGTCCCGATATTGAACAGTTCGCACCGGCAAGTGGCGATAAACCAGATTTCTTTCAAACAAAAGAGATAGAGAGTGCCCTTTCGTTGAAAGCTGAAACTCACAACTTTCCGACTACCGTTGAGCCATTCTATGGAGCATCGACAGGTACGGGTGGCGAAATTCGTGACCGTCTGGCAGGTGGGAAAGCTTCAATTCCTTTGGCAGGAACAGCCGTTTATATGACATCTTATCCACGTTTGGAAGAAAATCGTTCGTGGGAAAATATAATGTCGCCACGCAAGTGGTTATATCAAACACCTGAACAGATTCTAATAAAAGCATCTAATGGTGCATCCGATTTCGGAAATAAATTCGGGCAACCACTTATCTGTGGCTCGTTGTTGACATTTGAACACACCGAAAACTACAAAAAGTTTGCTTACGATAAAGTAATCATGTTAGCCGGAGGTATCGGGTATGCCAATCGTAGAGATGCACTAAAAGGCGATCCTAAACCGGGAGAAAAAGTTGTTGTTCTTGGTGGTGATAACTATCGTATCGGAATGGGTGGCGGTGCTGTGTCATCGGTGAATACAGGTGAGTTTTCATCGGGAATTGAGCTAAATGCAATTCAACGCGCCAATCCCGAAATGCAAAAACGTGTTTCAAATGTTATTCGCTCATTGTCAGAATCAGAAGACAATCCAATTGTTTCAATTCACGACCATGGAGCGGGCGGTCATTTGAACTGTCTTTCGGAATTGGTGGAAAATACAGGAGGAGTTATCTATATGGAAAAATTGCCCGTTGGCGACCCGACACTTTCGGCAAAAGAGATTATCGGAAACGAAAGTCAGGAGCGTATGGGATTGTTGGTTGAAGAGAGAGATCTTGAACAGATAAAATCTATTGCAGAACGTGAACGTGCACCAATGTATGTTGTGGGTGAAACCACCAACGATATGCGCTTCACTTTCAGACAAAAGGATGGAGTGCCGCCTATCGATATGGAGTTGGAAGATTTCTTTGGAAAACCACCAATGACAGTGATGAACGACGTTACTGTAGAAGAAAAATATAGTGCACCGGAATACGATGTCAATAAACTGGAAGATTATATTAAAAATGTACTCAGTTTAGAAGCTGTTGCTTGCAAAGATTGGCTTACAAACAAAGTTGATAGAAGCGTTTCGGGACGTGTAGCTCGTCAGCAATGTCAGGGAGAAATTCAACTGCCGTTGAGCGACTGCGGTGCTGTTGCTCTCGATTTCAGAGGTTTTTCGGGAATGGCAACATCAATAGGACATGCTCCGCAAGTTGCTATGATTGACCCGACAGCAGGCTCTGTAATGTCTATCTCGGAAGCATTGACAAATATAGTTTTTGCACCTTTGAAAGATGGATTGCAAAGTGTTTCGTTGAGTGCCAACTGGATGTGGCCCTGCCGTAACGAGGGCGAAGATGCTCGCTTGTACAAAGCTGTTGAAGCTTGTTCTGCTTTCGCTTGCGATTTGGGAATAAATATCCCGACCGGAAAAGACTCGCTTTCGATGACACAACAATACGGAGATGACAAAGTATTTTCACCCGGAACGGTAATTATTTCTGCAGCAGCAGAAGTTAGCAACGTTCGTAAAATTGCATCGCCGACTTTGGCATACATAAAAGGAACTTATCTATATTATATCGATTTCTCGTTTGATACTTTGCGTTTAGGTGGCTCTGCATTTGCTCAAACACTTGGCAAAATTGGCGATGAAGCACCGATGGTTAGCGATACAGAATATTTTAAAAACGCTTTCGCGGCGGTGCAAGAGTTGGTAAATCGTGGACTAATTATTGCCGGACACGATATTTCTGCCGGAGGAATGGTTACCGCTATGCTCGAAATGTGTTTTGCAAATCCCGAAGGTGGTTTGGATGCTCGTTTGGATAAAATTCGTCATTCCGATTTAGTAAAAATATTGTTCTCGGAAAATCCGGGTGTGCTTGTGCAGGTAAAACATCATCACTTGGTTGAGAAAATATTGAACGATTACGGAGTTGGTTTTGCTATCGTGGCACGTCCAATAAAAGAACGTAAACTGAGAATAGTAAAAGATGAATTCGAGCAAGAGTTTGATATTGATGCACTTCGCGATGTTTGGTATCGCACTTCATATCTGTTGGATAGAAAACAGAGTGGGGAAAAGCACGCTTTGGCTCGATTCGAAAATTATAAAAAACAGCCGCTGCAATTCTCAATTGCATCAACATTTACCGGAAAGTTCCAAGATTTGGGATTGAATCCAAATCGTCAGGAACGTACCGGACTTACTGCGGCGATAGTTCGCGACAAAGGTACAAACGGCGAACGTGAAATGGCATATTCGCTATATCTTGCAGGATTTGACGTTAAAGATGTTCACATGACAGATTTGACATCAGGACGTGAAACTCTTGAAGATGTGAATTTGGCTGTTTTCTGCGGAGGATTCTCGAATTCCGATGTTTTTGGTTCCGCAAAAGGATGGGCAGGAGGTATTCTCTATAACGAGAAAGCTAAGAAAGCAATTACAAATTTCTACTCTCGTCCCGATACTCTCAGTCTTGGAGTTTGTAACGGTTGTCAATTGTTGATGGAGCTTGGGTTGATTTATCCCGAAATGGGAGAATCTCATCCGAAAATGCAACACAACACATCGGGCAAATTTGAATCGGGATATGTTAGTGTAGAGATTCCCGAAAACAGATCGATAATGCTTAAATCTCTCGCAGGAAGCAAGTTGGGTATTTGGATTGCTCACGGTGAAGGTCGTTTCGAACTGCCCGAAGCTGAATCGAAATACAATATCGCGATGAAATATGTTTATAACGATTATCCGGCAAATCCCAACGGTTCAGATTATGCTACCGCTGCCGTTTGTTCTGCCGATGGTCGCCATTTAGCAATGATGCCACACTTGGAACGCACAATTTTCCCATGGCAAAATGCTTACTATCCGCATGAATATCGCAAACACGATGTTACGCCCTGGATGGAGGCATTTGTAAATGCAAGAGAGTGGCTTTTGAAAAAGTAATATTTGTAGCTGAATTAATTATAAATGGCTGTTCTGAAAATAGGAGCAGCCTTTTTGTTTGATACAATTTATTATCAGCAAATTTTTGCTATATTTGTCAATATAATATCTCTAAAAAGGTAGTAGCAATGAAAAACTTTTGTTTGATATTGTTAATGCAGTTTTCTATCATGCTTGGTTATTCACAAATAACTAATCCTACTAATATTGAAGAAAAAGCTGTTGATTATTTTTGTAACCATGTATTAATAAATGACCCACAGCTTAATAAACTAAAAATATTTTTCGATGGAGTAACTAATGGAAAGCCAAGTAATGTTTATGATGTTGCTTTTTGTTTGGGAGATATTAATTTGTTTAAAGATAGTATTCCAAATAAAATATATTTAGATAGTTTAGAACAAGAATTTTCTCAAAGAAAAATAAATGTTATTAAGATTAATACCAGATATAAACAATTGTCTAAGCGGTCTCTTTTTAGACGGTCAGGTTATAGACTGTCTCTTTACAATGCAATAAAATATAATGGGATTTATTGTGTTGAGTTTTTCTTGACTAATAAGGAGTGGGACACTTATACAATTATTGTTATTTTGGATAAAAACATAGTTCCTTTGCATTACTGCATAAATGCTATTACATATAGGTTATAGGTAATGTTTCAATTTTGACTATAGATTCTATATTGATTGAAAAATAAAACTTTATCAGAATAGTTTTACTATATTTGTCAATATAATTAATGCATACAAAAATAAGCTACAGCAATGAAAAAACAGACAAGTAAAACGGTAAACCAAGAGACAAATAAAGTGAGCGAACCAGAAACAGCTTATGAAGTTGTATCTACAAAGGCAAACGAAATTCCCGAAGGATATTTGCCACTTAAAGAGGGAATGGATAAAGTACGAAGTTATGTAAAGTCGTTATATGAATAATGTTTACATTTCTGAACAGGTTACTGAAGACTTAAAGTCCATTTTTTTTGCTCTTATTACTTGGGAAAAGGGAAGTTTAAGCTTAGAACATGGTATGCAATATGTAAATGATATTGAAAATGAGTGTTACAAAACTGCTACTGTTTCTAAACATTTCCCTACAGTTTACGAAACTCACAAAAAATATGGCAAAAATGTACACGTTTATCGTCGCAATGCTAACACAACGTGGTATATTGTTTACAATATTGATACTTTCGGTAATATACTTATCAATAAAATTATATCAAACTATACGACAATAGAATAAAAAAACAGACCAATGCTTAAAAATATCCCTTTACTTTTAACATTACTTCTTTTTGTATGTTGCACAACAAAACAATCAGATTTAACTTTCGGAGCAAAACCCAACACAAAAAAAGACGCATCGCCTGCCGCTATCGAACTAATCGATCAATTACAGGCAAGAACAGATACAAATCACATAACAGTTACATTTCCGAAAGGAGAGTACCACTTTTATCCCGATAGTGCATTTTCGCGAGAATATTTTATTTCCAATCACGACCAGACTAATCCAAAATCGGTTGCGTTTGTACTCGAAAATTTGCGAAATGTAACTATCGACGGACAAGGCTCGGAATTTATATTTCACGGCAGAATGATTCCGTTTTCAATTCTTAACTCTCAAAATATCACACTCAAAAATTTCTCGATTGATTTTGAAATTCCCGCATTTCGTCAATTGACCATTCTTTCTGTCAATCAGGAGAGTGGCGAAGTAGAAGCAGAAATTTATCCTGCCGGACATCATAGAATCCAAGATGGCAACAAACTGGTTGCAGTGTGCGAAGGATATGAAAATGATTTGTATGTATCGATGGGACTTCGCGAAGACAGAAGACTCACATATCAACGTGGAGATATTAGTTTCGATGCTCAAAAAATTGAGACTATAGGAGATGATAAATTAAAAATATTCGGTTGGAGTCAAACATCGCAAGTTGCAGTAGGAGAGCGTTACGCTTTGCGTTCATACTATCGTCCCACACCGGGTATATTTGTAAGTGAATGTAGCGATATTAAACTCGAAAATGTAACTCTGCACTATGCTGAAGGTATGGGATTATTGGCACAAATGAGCGAAAACATTACGCTTGACGGTTTTAATGTGTCTCTTCGTGGCGATGGTGACCCGCGATATTTCACTACACAAGCCGATGCAACACACTTTTCGGCATGTAAAGGAGTAATCGTCTCTAAAAACGGACTTTACGAAGGAATGGCTGACGATGCTATCAATGTGCACGGAACTTATTTGCGTGTAACAAAACGTGTAAACGATCATACATTGCAAGCACGATATATGCACCCGCAAGCGTGGGGATTTGTTTGGGGAGAATCGGGCGATAGTGTGCAATTTGTAGAGAGTGAAAAGATGGAGTTGGTAGGAGACAATTTCATTACCACAATAAAAGAGATAAAAGCTATTGATAAACCCACTGAATTTGGTGCTAAAGAGTTCGAAATAACTTTTGCGGATGCTATACCAAACGCAATTTCAGAACAAGGTAAATTCGGAATTGAAAACTTAACCTGGACACCGGAAGTTATTTTCGCGAATAATACCATTCGCAATAATCGTGCTCGCGGAGCTCTGTTTAGCACACCTAAACGAGTAATCTGTGAAAATAATATTTTCGACCATACTCACGGAACGGCAATTTTGTTATGTGGCGATTGCAACGGTTGGTACGAAACCGGAGCGTGCAAAGATGTTGTTATTCGCAACAACCAATTTATAAATGCTCTTACGGCTACTTATCAATTTACCAATGCTGTAATTTCTATCTATCCCGAAATACCGAATTTAAAAGAGCAACAAAAATACTTCCATTCGGGAATCGTTATCGAAAACAACACTTTCGATATGTTCGACCGTCCGCTTGTGTATGCCAAATCTACCGACGGGCTAATATTCCGTAATAATATTATAAAGTATAATACTGAATTTGAACCATTCCATTGGAACACTTATCCTTTCTTTTTTGAAAGAGTAAAAGATTATACTATCGAGAATAATACTTTTGAAGATGGTTATGAGTTTGATATAGAGAAAGATATTAGGATATAGTAATATTTAAAAGAATAATTTTATTAGTATAAAGGACATTGTTGTTTGCACGGCATTGCCCTTTTCTCTTACATATGCGCAATGCGTATTTAATAACCGCAATGTGTTTTTAACCAATATATTTGTGTTTATACCACAAAAAAACGATGCATTTTTGAATGCATCGTTTTTTTATAGTTATATATCTTGTTCAACTATTATCCAAAGTCGTCAAACATAATCATTTCTGGTGAAACACCAAGGTCGTCAAGCATTTTCTTAACTGCATTTGCCATTGGACCCGGTCCGCACATGTAGTATTCGATATCTTCCGGAGCTTCGTGATCTTTCAGATAAGTATCGTAAATTACCTGGTGAACAAATCCCGGAGTATATTTCACGCCTGCTGCATCGGCTGCGGGGTCTGGACGGTCTAATGCCAAATGGAATGAGAAATTCGGGAATTCACGCTCCAACTCGTAGAAATCTTCCAAATAGAAAGCTTCCATTAATGCACGTGCACCGTAGAAATATGACATTTTACGATCGGTAGTTTTCAATGTTTTTGTCAAGTGCATAATTTGTGCACGCAACGGAGCCATACCGGCACCACCACCAACCCAAAGCATTTCGCGTTTGCTGTCGTAAATCGGGTGGAAATCTCCGTAAGGACCAGACATGATAACTTTGTCGCCCGGTTTCAAGTTGAAGATGTAAGATGAAACAATACCCGGTTTCACATTCATCCATGTATTTTTTGCTCTATCGAACGGTGGTGTAGCAACACGAACGTTCAATGTTATAATATTTCCTTCTGCAGGATAGTTAGCCATAGAGTATGCACGAACTGTATCTTCGTCGTTTTTCACACTTAAATCCCATAGCTTAAATTTATCCCATTCAGGTTTAAATTGTTCATCGATATCGAAATCGGTATATTTCAACTCATATTTCGGAACTTTAATCTGGCTGTAAGAACCCGGTTCGAAGTTCATATGTTCTCCTTCAGGCAGACGTACCACAAATTCTTTGATAAACGTAGCCACGTTTTTGTTCGAAACCACTTCGCATTCCCACTCTTTTACACCAAATACCTCTTCCGGAACTTTTATCGACATATCTTCCTTCACTTTCACCTGACAGCTTAAACGCCAATTGTTAAGTTGCTCTTTACGGCTGAAGTGTCCTTTTTCGGTTTGCAGAATTTCGCCACCGCCTTCTAATACCTGGCAACGACATTGTCCGCATGTACCTCCACCACCACAAGCTGATGAAAGAAATATGTTCCCGTTTTGAAGAGAATTTAAAAGCGTTCCTCCCATTGATGAAGAAAGCTCTTTTTCACCGTTAACAGTAATTTTTACATTTCCCGAAGGCATTAACTTAGCTTTGGCTACAAGAATCATAATCACCAAAACAAGAATAATCAACAAGAAAGCTACCACACTGGTAACAACTGTTATTCCGGTTGAACTCATTAACAACACACTCATTTATATATACTGTTTATTTGTTTTACGATTTTCAATTATTTACTTACGAGTTTATGGTCTAAATATTTATTCCGGAAAAACTCATAAAACCTATTGCCATAAGAGCGGTAATAATAAATGTTATACCCAATCCTTTCAAAGGTTTCGGCACATTAGAATATTCCAATCTCTCTCTAATGGCTGCCATACCAACAATTGCCAACAACCATCCTATTCCTGAGCCGAAAGCATAAGCTGTAGCCATTCCAATGTTTGCGAATTCACGTTGTTGCATAAACAATGAACCTCCAAGAATAGCACAGTTTGCAGCTATTAGCGGTAGGAAAATACCAAGCGAATTATAAAGTGAAGGACTAAATCTTTCAACCACCATTTCTACCAATTGAGTGAACGAAGCCACCACAGCAATAAAAACAAGTAAGCTGAAAACACTTAAATCCACATCGGCAAATTGTGGTCCTAACCAAGACAATGCTCCTTCTTTCAAGATGTAGTTTTCAAGCAAATAGTTGATTGGTAAAGTAAGTACCAACACAAACGTAACTGCCACTCCCAATCCTAATGCTGTTTTCACATCTTTCGATACAGCAAGGAATGAACACATACCCAAGAAGTATGCGAAAATCATATTATCTACAAATATCGAACGTACGATAAGACTTATAGCATCCATATATTATATTTTTTCTTCGATTATTAAACTAAATTCGACACGATATTATGCCTCTTCTTGTAACTCCTTATTTTTTGCTCTGTGAATCCAAATGATTACTGCCACTAGAATCAATGCCATTGGAGCAAGCATCATAAAGCCGTTGTTTTCGTATCCCATATTATAAAAAGACTCCGGAATTACTTCATATCCGAACAGTGTTCCTGAACCAAATAATTCTCTTACAAAACCAACTGCTACCAATATCCATCCGTAGCCGATACCATTTCCTACTCCATCTAAGAAAGATGCCCAGGGTCCATTACCGAGTGCAAATGCTTCCAAACGTCCCATCAAAATACAGTTAGTTACAATCAACCCTACATAAACCGATAGTTGTTTGTTCACTTCGTAGGCATAAGCCTTCAATACTTCACTTACAATTGTAACAAGAGCTGCAGCTACTACTAGCTGAACTATAATACGAATTCGGTTAGGAATAGTTTTACGCAATAAAGAAATTACTACGTTGGCAAGAGCTACCACTACTGTAACAGAAATAGCCATTACAATTGCCGGTTCTAGCTTAGATGTTACAGCAAGTGCAGAACAAATTCCAAGTACCTGAACTATAACCGGATTATTTTTATTCAGCGGTCCTAAGAGCGCCTCTTTTGTTTTACCTGATAATAATGCCATATGTGTATATAATTTTATTCTCCGATTGTTGTTTGACTATCAGAATGTAAATTCTTTAAAAAACTTTCGTATCCTTTAAGACTGTCGAAAAGCATATCACTAACACCTTTACTTGTGATAGTGCCGCCCGAAATTCCGTCAACATAATCTCTATCGGAAACCGATTGACCGGGTTTTACTACTGCTACCGATTTAAACTCGTTGTTTTTTAGTAACTCTTTCCCGATAAATTGATTTCTAAATTCGAGTTCTACAATTTCCGCACCAAGTCCCGGTGTCTCGCCTGAGTGTCCAAATTCTGCGCCGTAAATAGTGCTACCGTCAGAATCTATTGCTAAGTAGCCCCAAAGAGAACCCCATAGTCCTGCACCGTTCATAGACAAAATATATTTTTTAGTGCCATCTATTTCTGCTTCAAAAACAGGAATCCCTTTAGCTGCTTCTAAGCCCGAAAAAGCAGGATCTTCGGGAGTAACACCTTCAGTTCCTTCCACTTTTTGACCGTTGTCTGTAGAAACAAGGTAAGCGTTCTTTATCAATTCATTATATCGTTGTTCTGCAACATTAGGCTCTGCATTTACATTAAGAGAGCGTAAAATTTGTTGCATTTTATCTATATTCTCATTTCTAACCTGATTAGGTTTCAATCCCATATGAGTGAAAGCTAGTCCCAAAGCCACGATAATTACCATTACCGATGCGTATATTATAGTATATCCACTATTTTCTCTATTTATAGCCATTGTGTACTTTCCTTTCTAAATTATTGTTCCTTTTTTGCTACCGACACTCTTTTCATTCTACGTTTGATGTTTGCATCAACAACATAGAAGTCGATAAGTGGTGCGAAAGCATTCATAAGTAAAATCGCCAACATCATTCCTTCGGGATATCCCGGATTGAATACGCGGATAGTAATAGCTATTAACCCGATAAGGAAACCATAAATCCATTGTCCTTTCAAGGTACGAGCCGATGTTACCGGGTCAGTTGCCATAAATACTGCTCCAAACGCGAAACCTCCTAAAATGAAATGGTAATAAACCGGCATTCCCATTAGTGCGTTTTGTGCAAAAGCATTTACTAAAAGTGCACCTACACCACCACCAATAAATACTGATAGCATTGTTCTCCAGCTTCCTACTCCGGTAGCTATAAGAATTACAGCACCAATTAATATTGCGATTGTAGAAACTTCACCTACCGAGCCGGGAATAAATCCACATAGCATATCCGCAATGGATAGGGGTTGTCCTGTAATTCCTTGAAAAGTAAACTCTCCAAAACTAGTGGCATCGGTTGTCGCTATTTGACCAAGTGGAGTTGCACCCGAAAAGCCGTCAACTACCTTATCTCCACCACCCATACCAAATGTATCGCGAGTGCGAACCCAAACTTCGTTACCCGACATTTTGGTTGGATATGAGAAGAATAAAAATGCACGAGCTACTAACGCAACGTTAAATATATTGTAACCAGTTCCTCCAAATACTTCTTTTGCAAATATTACGGAGAATGCTGTTGCAATAGCAATCATCCATAGCGGTGTATCGATAGGAAGAATCATCGGTATTAACATACCTGATACCAAAAAACCTTCGGCAACTTCTTCTTTCTTTACTTGAGCTACGGCAAATTCAATACCTAATCCTACCACGTAGGAAACTATGATTTGCGGCAAAAGTGCTAACAGACCGTAGAAAAACTTGGTAAGCCAACTTGCTTCTACGCCCACAGACATATAGTGCTGCAAACCTACATTGTACATACCAACTAACAACGCCGGAATAAGTGCAAGGATAACAATTATCATTGTACGTTTTGAGTCGCGTGCGTCGTGAATATGTACTCCCGATTTCGATGTGGTGTTAGGCACGAAAAGGAATGTTTCAAAAGCATCGTATGTAGAATAGAGCCAATGCAATTTACCGCCTTCCTCGAAATTCGGTTTTATCTTATCCAGATATTTTCTTAACGCTTTCAAAATTCTGTATATTTAAAGTGTTTATTATTCTGTTTATTATAAAATCATGTACAGACAAATATCTATACTGATTATTCCATCTCTTTACGAAGTAAATCCAATCCTGTGCGAACAATGTGTTGCAATTCCAATTTCGATGTGTCAACAAATTCACACAAAGCGAAATCTTCCGGTGCTACTTCATAAATCCCCAACTGTTCCATTTTGTCGATATTGAACGCGATAATAGATTTTATCAGCTGTTCAGGGAAAATGTCCATCGGGAAAACCTTGTCGTATTCATTAGCAACGATAATTGCACGTGGACCTCCCAGCATGCGAGCGTCTAAGCGATATTTTTTCTTAGATGGCAAATAGGTGCAACCCGCACTATATCTTTTAGTGCCAAGAGAAGCCCATCCCAACAACTCGTGTACATCGTCGCCTTCAGGAATTACCGTAATTTGAGTATCTAATGCTCTTAGTACGCCGTCAGCTTCAATTTTTGTTCCGGTCAATACGTTTCCGCTGATATAGCGCAACGAAATGCCTTCTGTTACATTGTTGCGGAAAATAGAGCTCAACTCCGTACCGATAAGCATTTTGTAGAATCCTTTTTCTTTTACTTCAGAGCCTGTAAGAGCAACAACTCTCGTCATGTCAACTATGCCTTTGTTCAGCAAACGTCCGATTAATGCAACGTTTACAGCATTTATAGTCCAAACGGTTTCACCATTGTTTACAGGTTTGATTTGATTGATATGCACACCAACGTTTCCTGCCGGATGCGGACCGTCGAACTCTGTAATAACAACATTTTTCGCTTCACGCAAACCTTTGTTTGTTGTTTTTGGACTGATTGACAAGTAAACTTTTCCTTCGGTTAGCTTTGCTAATGCGTCAAAACCTGTTTGCAGGTCAGCCTCATCGCCTTGAAGGATGAAGTCGTAAGATGGTGCAAGTGGAGCCGTATCGAAACCGGTTACGAAAATATCGCGCGGTTCTTTTGCTGGATTTGCTACCACGTCGTAAGGACGTTGCTTAATAAAAGCCCATAATCCGGAAGAAAGCAGTAGGTTTTTCAAGTCATCTTTCGATAACGAGCTTACTGTTTTTTTACCGAAATCTTCATACTGATTTTCCTTATCGGCTTTTATGGCAACGTGAAGAATGCGTCGTTTCGCGCCTCGTTCTACAGCCGTAACTGTTCCGCTAACTGGCGAAACAAATTTAATTTCAGGATTGTCTTTGTCAAAAAACAATGCTGTTCCGGCTTTTACGGTATCGTTTACCTTTACCGCCAATCGAGGTGTGATTCCATGAAAATCCTCAGGACAAACTTTCACATATTCGCTCACTACTGTACCGCGAAGAGTCTCTTCGGCTTTTCCCAATAGCGGAATTTGAAGTCCTTTTTTAATTTTTATTCGATTAGCCATATTTACATTTAAAAACTTATTGCTACAATGCTTTATGGATAAGGCTTTGTTTCTTAGTGCTTTGTGGATTTTTTCACAATAAAACTCAACATAGACTTTCCAATAGTTTGGCAAAGATACATTTTTTAAAATCAAATAAAGAAAATTTAATAGAAAAAATAAAGAAAAATTTCTCTAATGACTAAAACTTTGTTTTTACACTACTTTTTTTCTACATTTGAAGTCTGATTTTAAACTTTCTCTGAAATGAAAAGAAATATTTTTTTATTATTGCTTTTTCTTTTGTCTCAACTTGCACTATCTCAGTCTGTTTATAGAACAAGACCTATAAGTGACGATATAAAAACATTGATTGTTACTACAAGTAATGGTTTACTGGCTCCATCCGTTATTAATATGTCTAGTAATGAGCAAGTTATCGTTAAGTTTGACAATTTGGATATCAGTGAGCCGCGTCTGCGTTATCATCTGATTCATTGTAATGCAGACTGGACCAGGTCGACCTTGTCGGATGTTGAGTATTTATCAGGATTTAACAATCAGCTAATAGATTCTTACCGATTTTCGGAAAACACAACTGTTAATTATATTCACTATGAGTTAAGATTTCCAAATAGAGATGTGCAGTTGAAACTGTCGGGAAACTATTGTGTGGTAGTAACGGAAGACAACAATATGGATACTCCATTGCTCACAGCATGTTTTTCGGTTTTAGATAATAAGGTGAGTATCAGGTCGGAGGTGTCTGGAAATACCGATATCGATTTTAATCGCGAACATCAACAGTTGAGTTTCGAAATCAATCATCCGCAACTCCGCTTAAACAATCCTAAGCAGGAGCTACAAGTGGTTGTCAGGCAAAATAATCGTACAGATAACGAACGTATTGGTATCGAACCGACATATATTCAGCTAAACAAACTCGTTTATGACCACAATCCTGCGCTTATTTTTGAGGCAGGTAATGAATACCGCCGATTTGAAACTGTGAGTCAATATTATAACGGATTGAATGTTTACGATATTTTCTATGAATCGCCATACTATCAGGCTCTGTTGTATAAAGATGATTTTAGGTCAAAAAAAGTGCGTCAGTACGATGAAGATCAGAATGGTAGATTTTGTATTCGCAATGCAGACGAACAGGATTTCGATGTGCAGAGCGACTATTTTATGGTGAATTTTTTATTGGCAGCTCAACCTCTTCAAGGCGATATTTTTCTGAATGGCGACTTCACATACAACATTTTTTCCGACAAAGTAAGAATGAAATACGATGCTCAAACAGATGAGTATTTTGCATCTGTTTTATTAAAGCAGGGAGCTTATAATTATCAATATCTCTCACCTGGATTAAAAGGTTTTTCTACCGAAATGGTCGAAGGTAACTATTACGATACTGAAAATGAGTATTTAATTTTGGTTTACTATCGTGCACCCGGATTGCGATATGACCAATTGGTGGGAGTGCATCAGGCACGATTTGGAAGGAAGTAGGTGTTTTTTTAGACACAAGAGCCAGGAATAAAGACAAAATCGTAAGTTAATTTGGTCTCTTTTATATTGTGTCTGTCAAAAAACGTTTTTTAATGATTTGTCTATCATTTTATTCAATGCTTTTGTTTAATTTTGCAATTAATTAATAATATGCCGTCTTAGCATCTATTTCAAAATATGATATGAGCAACAATAGTACAAACAAAAAAGGGAACAAAAAATCATCCGCTTTCAGATATAATTTGATAAAGCGGTTATGGCAGTTGTTCGGAATATTTATTGTATTAAATATACTTTTCTTTTTCCTTATCTCGGTAGGTGCAATCGGTTACCTGCCTAAAATTGATGAGTTGGAAAATCCGATAGATAAGTACGCATCGCAAGTTATTTCGACTGACGACCAACTGCTTTTTACCTTTTCGGAGAGTGACGACAATCGTATTTTTATAGATTATACCGATTTGTCCCCGCATCTTATCGATGCTCTTATTTCTACTGAAGACGTTCGCTTCTATTCTCATTCGGGAATTGATATTGTCGGTTTGGGTAGAGCAATCTTTAAAACGATGCTGATGCAGGATGAAAGTAGTGGTGGAGGTAGTACAATCACCCAACAGTTGGCAAAATTGCTCTATTCGCCACGTGCAAAAAATCGTTTGCAGCGTTATTCACAGAAGCCGATAGAGTGGGTTATTGCAACAAAATTGGAGAGATTTTACACTAAGGATGAGATAATAAATCTATATCTTAACAAGTATGATTTTAACTATAGTGCTGTAGGAATTGAGTCGGCAGCTATAACCTATTTCAATAAAAGACCAAATGAGTTGAATATTCAGGAATCGGCAACTTTGATTGGAATGTTGAAAAACTCTGCACTCTACAACCCTGTAAGAAGACCGGAAATTACTAAAGAAAGACGTAATGTTGTACTTGCGCAGATGCACAAAGCGGGGCACTTGACTTCTCAGGAGAAAGATTCACTTCAACAATTACCGTTAGAATTAGATTTCAACAGAATTTCGCATATCGATATTCCTGCACCTTACTACAGACAGCATCTTGCCAAAATTATGATGGCAAAAAAGCCGGAGATGAAAAATTATGCATCATGGCAAAAACAGCAGTTTAAAGAGGACTCTATCTCTTGGGAGAATAATCCACTTTACGGTTGGTGCAACAAAAACAAAAAAGCCGACGGCTCATACTACAATATTTATACCGATGGACTAAAGATTTATTCTACTATTGATAGTCGTTTGCAACGATATGCTGAGGAGGCTGTAAGCGAGCATCTTAGTGGGTATTTGCAACCACATTTTACAGCAGAGAAGAAAGGGAAAAAATATGCACCTTACTCAAGTGCGGTAGCAGATAAAATTGAATCGCTTATGACAACTGCTATGAAACAGACCGACCGTTATCGTGCTTTGAAAAAGAGCGGAATGAGTGAGCAGGAAATTCTTTCCAACTTTAAAGATAAACCCGTTGAGATGAAAGTATTTTCGTGGGAAGGCGAAATAGATACTTTGATGACGCCGTGGGACTCTATCCGCTATCATAAAGGATTTTTGCGAAGCGGATTTATCGTAGTAAGTCCAACTACCGGGCAGGTAAAAGCTTACGTCGGCGGTCCCGATTTCAAATTCTTCAAATATGATATGGTTAGCACCGGAAAGCGACAAATCGGTTCAACAATTAAACCATATCTTTATACGCTCGCAATGGAAGAAGGAATGACACCGTGCGATGGAATGATTCATGGACCGATAACTATTGTCGCCGAAACGGGAATTCCCTGGACGCCGAGAAACTCTGGACGTGCAGCCAGTGGTGAATTTGTTACTATAAAATGGGGATTACAAAATTCAGATAACTGGGTTACTGCATATCTGATGAGCCTTTTCTCGCCTTATGCCTTTGCCCGTTTGCTAAAATCGTTCGGACTGAAAAGCCCTATAGACCCTGTTGTTTCGCTTGCATTAGGACCGAACGATGCTTCCGTTTACGAAATGGCGGGTGCTTATACTGCATTTGTCAATAAAGGAATACGTGTGGAGCCGCTTTTGGTAACACGCATTGAAGATTCATTTGGCAATGTTGTCAGCACCTTTGTTCCGCAAATGCAGGAGATATTTAGTGAAAGTACTTCATACAAGATGCTCGATATGTTAAGAGCTGTGGTAGATGGTGGTACCGGAAGTCGCCTGCGCAGAGTTTACGGTCTGAAAGGAGAGATGGGCGGAAAAACCGGAACTACCAACAATAACTCTGATGGCTGGTTTATGTCTTTCACACCTGATTTAGTGGCTGCATGTTGGATAGGAGGTGAGGAGCCATCTATTCATTTCGACAGAATGACTTATGGACAGGGAGCTGCAGCGGCACTGCCCATTCACGGTCTGTTTTATCAAAAAATGTATGCCGATACAACTGTTACGTTAAAAGATAATGGAGTATTTGATATCCCTGCAGAGTATAGAAATCCGTGTGCAAATGATAAAGGTTACTCGTCAGGATATTACTACGATTCCAATCCTATAAAGGAAAGTGAAGGAATTGATGACTTTTTTGATTAAATGTTTTGTAAGAAATAGTGTTTATGACAATGCGAAAACTTTTATTGTTAATACCTTCATTGTTGATGATTTTTAGTTGTTCCGGTGCAAACAGAGATACAACTCTATATCAGGCAAAGGAAAACAGTATAAAGATAGTCCGTTTTGATGTAGATTTTCTAAACTATTTGTCGAGTTCTGACGAAAATCGTGATTCAATCCTGCATGAACAGTACGGTTTTTTCTTGCCTTACTTTTCTGCAGTAACTGTAGGCAGCGATGAAGTAAATTTAAGCAGATTGCAAAAATATTTTTCTCACCCGCAACTTCAAAAACTATATAAAGATACGGAAAATGCTTTTACAGATTTGTCTGCTGTTGAGGAGGATTTATCTATTGCTGCTTCGATAGCAAAAGAAAAATTTAATAAAAGTTTTCCCGATTTTTATGCACATGTTTCAGGATTAAAACAGAATGTTATTGTAACAGAATCGCAGATTTCTCTCTCTTTGGATAAATATTTGGGAAACGATTACGAAATGTACGCCACTTTTTTCGAACCGTATCAGCGGGTAGATATGTCGGCACAATATATAGCTAGGGATTACCTGAAAGCTTGGGTTTTGTCTGAAAAAATGATTGATGCTAGTCACAAAGATTTGTTGCAGGCATTAGTTGCAGAGGGAAAAGTGCTATATTTATTGCAAACACTATTGCCCGATTTGTCTCCAAAAGAACTTTTAGGTTATTCCGATAAACAGATGGAGTGGTGCAATAAAAACGAAAAGAAAGTTTGGAGAGCCATGATTTCCAGAAAACATCTGTACGGTACTGATGCTCTTGTCATTTCCGGATATATCAGCGATGCAGCTTATGCTGCGGTTTTGGCTCCCGAATCAGCACCGCGAATTGGGCAGTTTATCGGCTGGCAAATTATCGATAAATACATGAAAAATAGTAAAGCAACTATAAATGGATTACTGGAGGCATCGGCAGAGGATATATTGAGAGTTTCAAAATATAATCCATAGATTTTTATCTGTTGTTATTTTTTAGTCGGGAAGTCATAAGTGCCGTGTTTTTAAGGTACTCAAACTCAGACTCGAAGCATTCAGAAAATATATTTGAACCTAAGTTGTCTTCAATTTGTGTTTCTGTCCAAAGTTTTCCGTCGGTTAAGCGTAGTTTGTTAAACGTTGTTTCATCATCTATTTCGGAGACGTAGAGAAATATCAGTCTCTTTGTTGTCTCGTTTTCGAAAATATATTTCAATAAAAATCTGAGTGGAATATTTTCTGTTTTACACTCTTTTCGAATAATATTATATGCCGTTTCGTCAATTTTATGATTAAATTGCATATATTTTTCAAACGGATAATCCAATAGTCCCGGATTTAGAAGTCTGTTTTGCTCTCGTTTCTTAAGATATATATGTCCTTTGTGTATTAGTGCGATGCGTACAACCGGATGCATAAATCTGTTTTTTAGCTCTTTAGTAACCGATTTTGCCACTCTTCCGGTAACATGTCCCTGTTCCGTAACTACCGGCAACCACTCTTCTTTATGAAGTTTTTTATCTAAAACATTTAGTCTGATAGCTTCAATCGTGAAAACACCTATAACTATCAGTTGAAAAGTTAACGTAACAACTAATCTGTCCGTTATCGGATTGTTTTTGGAAATAAAACTGAAATATAGTGCCATTAGCAATAGGTGAATAGTCAATCCGTATTGAGTTTGACGCGATACACTAAGCGATTCTGCTACGAAAATTTTTATAGGTGGATTAATCTTTTTCCCACGAAAAATACGAGTGTAAAGATTGGAAGCGCATATCGAAAATATAGCCAAAACAAAAATCACTTCCACGTAAATAAACGTTACAGTGTCGGAAAGTTTCGGAAACAGAAAAAAGGATATTGGCAGTGCTATTGCAAAGGTTATTGCCGAAATAGTGTGTATTAGTCGGCATTGAGTTTTAATAAAAAAACGACCTATAATTGCAAGCACGAGCAAAGCAGATATGATCAGTCGAATATCGAAATGACCTATCAAAAAAGAAAACAACAACAGATAGATCAGACCAAATGCCGGATTTCTTAATACTTTTTGTATGCCTTTTGTATCACCCATATTAAACTAAATAGAGAAGTCGGTTTTACTTTTTCATTTTATGTTGGTTTTAAAAATCTGTATACTGTATTATAAACAACAAATTGATGCTTTTGTTTAGTGACCTATGTTAAGTGAGATGTTCTGTGTTTTTGGGGCGGTTAGGAAATAGTTTTTAAGTGATTTAATGGGAAAAATATGTGGTAGAAATAAATATTCCACATGAAAAATCACTATTTGTAGTGATTTTATTTGTGAAAAAAATGATATTACTTTGTGTCTTTATTACTCTATTTTTATTTTACACACAATTATTATGTTTTTCAACTCATCGTTATCTATTAAAAAAAGTGGATTTTTATTGTTTTTATTTCTATTAAATCTTCCAGTTTTTGCTAATGAGATAGATTCTCTCCGTCATTATAATTTAGATACTATCGTAGTTTCAACATTCAAGCACGAAAATCGCACACTCGCGATACCGATGTCGGCAACTGTGCTTAACAATCGACAGATGGAGAAGCAACAGCTCAACGAAATGAAAGATTTTACAGGAGTTATTCCCAACTTTATTATTATAGACCGTGACACTCGACTCACTTCTTCTGTTTTTATCAGAGGTGTAGGGGCGCTAATAAATACTCCCGGGGTAGCGATGTATGTGGATGGAATACCGCATTTTGAAAAATCGTCATTCGACATCAACTTATTGGATGTTGAAAAAGTAGAGTTTCTTCGTGGACCGCAAGGCACACTATATGGCCGAAATGCAATGGGTGGGATAATTCTTGTTCATACACGTTCGCCTTTCCGATATCAGGGCACTCGACTACAATTACGTTATGGTAGTTACGACGAAACATCTGTTGCAGTTTCTCATCTTGGTAAAGCAAGTGATAAGCTTGCTTATGGTATAGCCGGAAACTATAATTATTATGGTGGGCATATAACTAATGTGCATACGGCTAAAAAAGCTAATCATTTAAAATCGGCATCAGTGAACATGCGTTTGGAATGGCGACCTATGTCTCAAATGCATATTCGATTGATTAACAACTTTGAGCACACTAATCAAGGTGCATTTTCATACGGTGAAGTAAATGAAAAAACGCTTCTTGTTGACTCTGTTAGTACAAATCATCCCAGCTATTACAAGCGTAAATTGTACGATGGAGGATTGCAAATTAATTACTATAACGAATATTTTGCTATCAGGTCGCAAACTTCAGTGCAATACCTTGATGACAGATATGAGGTTGACCAGGACGGTTCGCCAAAAGATTTGTATTACGCTATTCAATCTGAAAAGCAGCGATTGGTTTCGGAAGAAATTATTGTTAAGGGTCTTAATGACAGTTTTTATGGATGGAATTTTGGAGTTTTCGCATTCAATCATAATATTGATCGTGCTACTGATGTGTTTATGAATTTTGCAAATCCGAAATACAAGCTCGAAAAAAGATACGACGATTATAGTCGTGGAATAGCTTTGTTTCATCAGTCATCACTTAATATTACATCTAAACTTAGACTTGAAGCAGGGTTAAGATACGATTATGAAAAAGCCAACTCTGTACACAAAGAACATAAAATCATAGATGGCAACCAGGAATTAATCAATGACTTCGACTCTCCGCTAACTTTCTCGCAATGGACTCCAAAAGCATCTTTGCAATACTTTTTTATGCCTGAATTGCAGCTTTACTTTACTGTAGCTAAGGGATATAAAACAGGTGGTTTTAACACCGTTTTCGATACTCCCGAACAACGAACATTTGAGCCTGAGTATAGCTGGAATTACGAGTTGGGAAGTAAAGGGTGGATAATACCCGGAAAATTGCAGGCCGAAGTAGCCTTATTTTATATAAAAACACACAATCAACAGGTAAAACAACATCTCAATCAACAAGGAATTAAAATTTTCAACGCCGGAAGCTCCATAAGTAAAGGACTTGAGGCTACTGTTAATGTTACTCCATTTAAAAACTTTAGATTAGATGCAGCTTATGGTTTTACTCACGCCACTTTCACCAAATATCAATATAGCGATGAAATTGATTACAGTGGTAACTTTCTGCCGTTTGTTCCGCGCAATACCGTTTCAGTAAGTGCTGAGTATGCGCTTCAAATAAACAACGAGTTTTCTGATGAAATAACTTTTAATGCTAACTATACCGGCATTGGCGATATGTATTGGCATGAGAAGAATACCGTTAAACAGCCATTTTATGGATTACTTAATGCGAGCATAACCGCAAGAAACGATAATGTCAGCTATTCGATATGGGGAAAAAACATTACGAATACGCAATACTTGGGCTACTTCTATGAAGTTGGTGGAAAGAAACGTGGAAAACCGGGCAGGCCGTTATCTGTGGGTGTTAGTTTATCGTTAAATTTCTAAGTTGCGAATGAAATTAGAAAAATCATATAACCTTTTCACCTTTTTCACGCTCTACATCGCTCAGTCCATTCCGATGAGTTTCTTTGCGTCGGCACTTCCTATTCTGATGCGGCAAGGTCACTACTCGTTGATGGCAATTGCGTTGCTGAAACTTATAAAGCTGCCGTGGATAATCAAATTTTTGTGGTCGCCGTTGGTTGACAGAAATTGCGACAGCGTAAAGGATTACAAGCGGTGGATTTTAGGAGCGGAGATTGTGTATGCCCTGATTATTTTTGTAGTGGCAATGCTCAATCTGCAAACCAACTTCACGCTTATTATTGCTCTGATTTTGCTTGCCTTTGTATCGTCGGCTACTCAGGATATTGCTACCGATGCATTGGCTGCCCGCTCTTTTGAGCGTCGCGACAGCAGTTTGCTTAACAGTATGCAGTCCATGGGCTCTTTCGCGGGAAGTATGGTGGGTGGTGGTTTTTTGCTGCTGCTTTTCCAACAAATCGGTTGGGGAAAAATGTTGCCGTGGGTGGCAATTTTTGTTCTGTTGGCGCTTGTTCCGTTGCAATTAAATAAAAAACTGAAACTTCGCGAGCGTCAAAACAAAAGCAAAGCAAGCCCAAAAGATATGTACCTTTTTTTCAAACAAAAAGGAATTGGCAAACACGTTTTATTTCTCTTTTTGTTCTATTCGGGAATGATAGGTATCTTGTCCATTTTGCGTCCGTTGATGGTTGATTTAGGCTATGACATGAAACAAATTGGAGCGATGGTCGGCATTTTCGGAACATCTATCGGTATCGGCAGTTCGTTCCTTTCGGGATTGTTTATCAGAAAAATAGGGCGCAAAAAATCGAGACGATTTATTTCGTTTTTAGTGCTTATTACGGCAAGTTATTTCCTTTGGATGTACTCATCGGGAAATATTAATACTCAGGTAGCAATAATGACGGGAATTGCGCTTGTGTGGGGCACTTACGGCATGGCATCCACTATGATTTATACCACTTCGATGGACATTGTGAGAGAGGGCAGGGAGGGCACCGATTTTACGATGCAGATTGTGTTAACGCATCTGAGTTCAATGATTATAGCCATTTCTTGTTCTCGTATCGGTGATGTTTTCGGGTATAATGGATTATTCGTATTAGAAGTGGCATTGGCGGCGATATCTTTTATTTTTGTATGGTTCTATAAACCGCCATTTTCGAATGATAAACTTGAAAAGGGACAATATCCGGTTACTTCGCACAGTTAATAATATATGAATAGTTTGATTTCAAAATACAACGTTCCCGTACCGCGCTACACAAGCTATCCACCTGCCAATTTTTTCCACGATGGATTTCTTGAAACCGATTTTTGGCGTGCTGTGGAGCAGTCTAACGACGAGGAGCCTGCGTCACTTTCTTTCTATATTCATATTCCTTTCTGTAAGCGAATGTGTTACTACTGCGGTTGTAACTCTTATCCTATGCAAAAGGAACAGGAAGTCAGAGACTATATTGATGCCGTTAAAAAAGAGATAAACTTAGTTTGCGAAAAGATTAGTCCCGATAGAAAAATATCGCAAATTCATTTTGGAGGCGGCTCACCAACGGCAGTTCCTTTGTCTTACATTGAGGAAATTACTTCGCTTTTACTGCAAAAGTTCAAATGTATTGACAATCCCGAAATCGCCATTGAATGCCATCCGGGATATATGGATGAGCGTGATTTTGAATTGCTTGTAAATGCGGGATTTAATAGAATAAGCATCGGAATTCAGGATTTTAACGTTGCCGTACTAAAAGCTAGTAATCGTAAAGCGCCACAAATTCCGATTGAAAAAATAGTTTCCTTGCTGCGAAGTAGGAATGTAAATATCAATTTCGACTTTATTTACGGACTGCCTTTGCAAACAGTTGAAAGTTTCGCCGATACCATTCAGCGAGCCATTGCTCTTGCGCCCGACCGATTGGTAACTTTTTCGTATGCTCACGTTCCGAATCTATACAAACGTCAGCTTTTGCTCGAAAGAGCAGGACTTCCTTCGGAAACACTTAAAAAGAGCTTGTACGAAACAGCGCAGAAACTGCTGTTGAATGCTGATTATAAGCAAATTGGAATGGACCATTTTGTGAAAGAAAACGACGAATTGTTTCACGCAGCTCAGTCTCACACACTTCATCGGAATTTCCAAGGATATTGCACCCGACGCACCACAGGGCAGGTATATGCGTTCGGCGTTACAGCTATTTCGCAACTCACATCGGCTTACGCGCAAAATACCAAAGACATAAAAGAATACGTTGAAACTATAAACAGCGGACATATTCCTGTGAAAAAAGGATATACACTCAGCAAAGAAGAGCAAATAATGCGCGAAGTGGTAACGGAACTTATGTGCAACAACCGAATAAATTGGCAGGAGACAGCCGATAGAGCAGGGCTTTCGGCAAATGATGTGAAGAATGCTACTTTATACGATGAGAAAAAGTTGCAAGAGTTTGCTGATGATGGTATTATTGAGTGGTCTGAGCAAGAAATTAGGATGAAACAAGAAGGTTCGCCGTTTGTCAGAAATGTGGCAGCATCCTTCGATAAATTGTTGTTGAAAACAGATAAAACATTTTCAAAACCGATATAATGATAGAAAAAGACGTAGTAATAATTGGCGCAGGATTGACCGGACTGACAACCGCTTTGCATCTGATAAAAAAAGGCTTGTCGGTAGCAATTATTGAGAAAAATAGTCGCGTAGGCGGACAAATACAGACATTTTATGAAGATGATTTTGTGATTGAGTCGGGACCGAATACCGGAGCGAGTGCATCGGAAGAGGTTATGAATTTGTTTGGAATGTTGCAGCCGGACTGCGAAATAGAGTTTGCCCGCAAAGAATCGGAAAGCAGATGGATTTGGAAAAACGGACAGTTTCATCCGCTGCCCAATAGCCTGTGGAGCGGACTTACCACACCTTTGTTTAAGTTCAGCGACAAGTTGCGGATATTGGGTGAGCCTTTCAGAAAGCGAGGCACTAATCCCAACGAGTCCGTGGCAGAATTGGGCGCTCGACGCTTAGGAAAATCATTTGTGGATTATGCTATTGATCCGTTTTTATCGGGTATTTATGCAGGCGATGCGGAAACACTTATTACTCGTCACGCACTTCCAAAGCTTTATAATTTGGAGCAGAACTACGGAAGTTTTATCGGTGGAACCATAAAAAAAGCCCGTGAAAACAGAAAGAATCCGCAATACAAAGCACCAAAAGGTATCTATTCGGCAAAAGGTGGTTTGGGGAATTTACCCAAAGCGATGCAAAAAAAGATTGGGTCAGAAAATTTCTTTCTATCAGTAACGGATGCGGTTATCTCACAAAATTCAGAAAACAAAAAATGGCAGGTTGTCGGCTCACAAAACGGGAAAGAACTTAAATTCACTTGTCGCCACGTGATAACCACCGTAGGAGCGTATGCCTTGCAACCACTTGTTCCATTTATTCCCGCCAACGAAATCGAAAAGATAAGCAATTTGCGTTATGCGCCAATCGTTCAGGTGGCAGTTGGTGTAAAAGACCGTGAAGGAATGGATTTCAGTGCTTTTGGCGGATTGATATCGTCGAAAGATAAAAAAGATTTTTTAGGAATTCTCTTCCCGTCGTCTTGCTTTGAAGAAAGATGTCCCGAAAACGGTGCTCTTTTCTCTTTCTTTATGGGTGGAATGAGACGAAGAGATTTGACGGAATTATCAGACGCAGAGATTGAAGAAAAAGCAGTTAATACTTTTCATGAGATGCTGAAATTCCCGAAAAGCAAGACTCCGGATGTGATTAGAGTATTTCGTCATACTCACGCCATACCGCAATATGAAATCACTTCCGAAGAGCGATTTAAAACAGTGGCAGAATTAGAAACAAAATATCCGGGCTTGCATTTGGCAGGCAATCTTAGAGACGGAATCGGAATGTCGCATCGTATTATTCAGGGAACGAAATTGGCGGCTGAGATAATAATTGATAATTAGCATTGGCTTTTAAAAAAAGCACATTGCGGTTAGAATCCGCATTGTGCATAAATAAATTACTACGTCGGAGGGATTTGCAATCCCGACTTTCCTAAATGCTACAAATATTTTGCTACTCTGTAGCAATGTAGGAGTTCTAAGTTTATTAAAACTAACCCACCTACGCAACTCTCCCCTTTTGTAAAAGGGGAGTATCCCGTGAAACGGGAGGAGGGGTTAGATTGGTCACGAGTGGGGGACTTCGAGACTTTGAGAATTGGAGACTTTGCGTTTATCAGTTGCCACTGCCCTTTAGGGCGTGGATAAATGGTTGAAAACTCATTCGGCTTTAGCCAAAATTTATTAACTAATCTTGGGCTAAAGCCCATTGCTTATTAGTGCTTAACACCCACGAGTTCCCGAAATACTTCGGGATAAATTGCACTCGTGGCAATTGATTAGTTCTTAGATATGATTAATAGTGTGCTTAACTATATAACTATGTGCAATGCGGATTGAAACCGCAATGCACTCTTTGCGTGCTTTGCGAAACATCTTTGCGCTCTTTGCGAGAAACTTCACAAATAAAAAAGAGACGCGGCGTGCCACGTCTCTACAATAAAAAGTTATTCAAATGGTTTACAAATTATTTTTGTAATAATTTATCACCTTATTATACAGATACTCTCTACTATTACCGCCAACAATAAAGTGGTCTTTGTCGGGGAAATAGAACATTTCAAAATGTTTGTTAGCAGCGATAAGTTTACGAGAATACTCTATAATGTGTTGGAAATGAACGTTATCATCAGCAGTGCCGTGAATAACCAAAAGATTGCCTTGCAATTTATCGGCATAAGTCATTACCGAACCGTTATCGTATCCCGATTTGTTTTGCTGTGGCGTACGCATAAAACGCTCGGTGTAAACCGTATCATAAAAACGCCAATCGGTAACGGGTGCAATCGCAACTCCTGCTTTGAAAGTGCCGTCGCCGCGACTCATACTCATCAACACATTGTATCCGCCGTAGCTCCATCCCCAAATACCTATTCTATCTTCATCGATATAAGGCAGAGTTCCCAAATAGCGTGCAGCTGCAACCTGGTCGTCAGACTCGATAATACCCAAATTCAGATAGGTGCATTTTCTAAACTCTTCGCCACGAGCACCTGTTCCACGACCATCGACACAAGCAACTAAAATATCTTCATTCAAAAGTGCGTAATACCAATCGGCATTATATCTGTCGTAAACCTGTTGTGAGTTAGGACCGCTATATTGAACCATAACCACAGGATATTTGCGTGACGGATTAAAATTTTTCGGCTTCAAAATCCAACCGTTCAGTTGTGTAACACCATCGGCTGCAGGCACAGTGATAAATTCTCTCTCAGGCAACTGTGAATTTGCCAATATATTTCTAACATCCTGATTATCTTCGAGTATACGAATCTGTTTTCCTGAAGCATCGTGCAGGGAAGTTACGGTCGGTGTGTTGCTATCTGACCATCTGAGGATGTAATATTTACCATTGTTGCTGAATGTAGCTGTGTTAAATCCGTTCTGTTTTGACAATTTTTGCGGTTGTACTTTATCTATAGAAACTTTGTAAATATTTCTACGTAACGGACTTTCGTCGGCAGCTTCGTAAAAAACGGTGTTTGTCTTTTCGTCAATTGCGAGCAGACCGGTAACATCGTAATTGCCTTGTGTCAGTTGCTTTTGTAGCGAACCCGACATCGCATAAATATATATATGACTATAGCCATCTTTTTCGGAAATATATGTAAATCTGTCTTTCAGGAAATGAATCGATTTCAAAAAATCTGAATCAACATAATATTTACTTTCGTCTCTCAGCACAAGTTTGGCTGTTGTAGTGCGCGGATTGGCAAAATACATATCGAATCGGTTCTGATTTCGATTGAGAGTCATAACTGCCAATTCATCAGGATTTTGAGTGAACTTTATGCGAGGTATATATCCGTCGTCATCCAACGGTACATTCATTGTACGTGTGGTGCGTGCTTCGATGTCGAAAACTCGCAACTCAACCTTTGAGTTTTTTTCGCCCGGTTTTGGATATTTGAATTGATAGTAATCGGGATATAGTTTTTCGTTATAAGTCTGGAAATTAAACTCTTTTACTTCGCTTTCGTCGGTGCGAACAAATGCCAGCATACGATTGTCGGGTGAAAATTCCATAAGTTGAGTTGTTGCAAACTCTTCTTCGTAAACCCAATCAGTTGAGCCGTTTATAATCTTATTTATTTCGCCATCTTTTGTTACTTGCGATTCGGTATCGAAATCGAATTTTGCAAGCCAGATATTATTATCGCTTACATAAGCAAGCATTCTACTGTCCGGTGAAAAGGTGGGAATCATCTGTTTAGAAGGATTCTCGGTTAGTTTTCGCACTAAATTTCGTCTTACATCGTGATAGTAATATGTTGCACGAAACGAGTGGCGATAAATTTGCTCTCTCTCGCGATAAACCAAAACTCTGTTCTCGTCGGGACTTACCAAAAAACCTTGAAACGATTCGAAAGTGCAATTTCTTGCTGTGCGAGTGTCAAAAAGTGTAGCCACTGCTTCGCCTGTCGCGTATGAATATTTTATTACAGCCTTTCGTTCATCATCGGCTTGATAGTAGTGCAACCCGTCAGCCGAAGAGATCATGTTTGGTACATTTCTCGGACTGAATTTACCGGAAAGAATGTCGTTTAGCGTGTAATCTTGCGCTTTCGTGATAAAAAAGCAACTTGCTAATAAGATAAGCAGGAAAGTTTTTTTCATTTGTTTTATGTTTAAATGTGTTTGATAGCAACAAAAATAGTAAATAAATTCAACAAAGTCTTAGCGAAATCAATAATAACTCTCAAATCGGGTGTAAAACCTATCGTAAATCTATGTTATCATTTGCCAAATCAGCCCCTTAATTATTTTTAACGGCAAAATAGGACAAATCATTTTAACATTTCCTATTTTTGTATGATTAATAATCAGAAATTCGTTTTTAATAGACATATAATATGAGTCAAATAGTTGATATAAAAGAGTTAAACGAAAAAATTGAGCAACAAAGTGCATTTGTACAAACCATTTTCACAGGAATGGAAAAGGTTATTGTAGGACAAAAGCATCTTGTAGAGTCGTTGCTAATCGGTCTGTTGTCTGATGGACATATTCTGTTGGAAGGTTTACCGGGATTGGCAAAAACACTTGCAATAAAAACACTCGCTCAATTGATTGATGCGAAATACAGTCGTGTGCAGTTCACACCCGACCTGTTGCCTGCCGACGTTATCGGAACAATGATTTACAGCCAGCGCAACGAGGAGTTTACGGTAAAACACGGTCCTATTTTCGCTAACTTTGTTCTTGCCGATGAGATAAACCGTGCACCTGCAAAAGTGCAAAGTGCTTTGCTTGAGGCTATGCAAGAGCGTCAGGTAACAATCGGTGAACAAACCTATAAGTTGCCAAGTCCGTTTTTGGTAATGGCAACTCAAAACCCTATAGAGCAGGAAGGTACATATCCACTGCCGGAAGCACAAATTGACCGTTTCATGTTGAAAGTAGTGATAAGCTATCCGAATAAAGAAGAGGAGAAAAAGATAATTACTCAAAATCTTTTCGAGCCTGTATCTATAGATCGTCCGGTAATTTCAACCGATGATATACTTAAGGCACGCGATGTGGTGCGTGAGGTGTATATCGACGAGAAAATCGGTCGCTATATTGTGGACATTGTTTTTGCAACACGTTTCCCTGACCAGTATGGATTGAATAATCTGAAGGATATGATTGAGTTTGGTGGTTCGCCACGTGCTTCAATCAACCTTGCGCTCGCCGCACGTGCTTACGCATTTATCAAACGTCGCGGTTATGTTATCCCCGAAGATATTCGTGCCGTTTGTCACGATGTGTTGCGTCATCGTATCGGTCTCTCTTACGAAGCCGAAGCAAACAACATGACATCGGAAGAGATTATCAGTGAAATTCTTAATAAGGTAGAAGTACCATAGTTAGCTGTTAGCCTTTAGCTGTTAGCCATTAGCCCTTTGCTTTTTGCCAACAGCCAATAGCCAATAGCCAATAGCCAAGCGCATGGAAACCAACGAACTACTCAAAAAAGTACGACATATCGAGATAAAAACGCGTGGATTGTCGCGAAATATTTTCGCGGGACAGTACCACTCTGCGTTTAAGGGAAGAGGTATGGCTTTTTCCGAAGTTCGGGAGTATCAATATGGCGACGATTTGCGCGATATCGATTGGAATGTAACAGCTCGTTACAATCGCCCGTACGTGAAAATCTTTGAAGAGGAGCGTGAGCTTACCGTTATGTTGCTTATCGATGTGTCTGAAAGTTTGGGATTTGGTTCGGCAGATATTGTTAAGCGTGATATGGTGGCTGAGATTGCTGCTACGCTTGCATTTTCGGCAATTCAGAATAACGATAAAATCGGTGTTATTTTCTTTAGCGATCAGGTAGAGAAATTTATTCCGCCCAAAAAAGGGAAGAAGCACATTTTGTTCATTATTAGAGAAATTCTCGATTTCAGACCGGAAAACAGCGGAACAGATATCAGTATGGCATTGCGTTATCTCACAAATGCCATAAAAAAACGCTGTACCACGTTTCTTATTTCCGACTTTATCAATCCTGATGAGTATAAAGATGCTCTACGCATTGCAAATCGCAAACACGATGTTGTGGCGATTCAGGTTTACGACAAGTTGAGCACCGAGCTTAAGCCTGTGGGATTGATGAAAGTACATGACCCTGAAACCGGAAAAGATACTTGGATAAATACATCATCAAAAAAAGTAAGAAATCAATATCAAGATTGGTGGAAAAAACGTCAAAAGGAAATGGTCAACACGTTCAGACAGAGTCGTGTAGACAGCGTTTCCGTTTCTACACAAGATGATTACGTGAAATCGTTATTGCAATTGTTTCAACAACGCAGATGAAAAAATTGAAAATAAATCCTTTACATATCATATTAACATTGCTTTTGCTGATAAGCATAAGCCACGCATCTTACGCCCAAAAAGCATCGGTACAGGCAACTATACAACCCACCGAAATTAAAATCGGTGAGCAGGCACTTATCAATTTAAAGGTGATTACACCAAAAGATATGCGCATCTCGTTTCCTGTTTACGAAAAAGAGATTGTGCCTGGCGTAGAAGTGCTTACGATGTTACCGCCAGATACGCTTATCGAAAACAATGTGATGACGATGAACTTCAAATATATAGTTACATCGTTCGACTCAACGCTTTATCATATTCCGTCAATGCCGATTTTCGACGGAACGGATACAATTTTTTCAAACTCTTTCGGATTGAAAGTTACTTCGCCCGAGTTATCGGATTCCACATTGGCATATTTGGAAAAAATAAACAAGGGTGAAACCGATTCAATCGACTTCGAACAACTTCAGCTCAGAGATATAAAACCAATTCAAAAACCGCCGTTCGTTTGGACAGACTATTTATGGATTTTGTGGATTTTGCTGGGTGTTTTATTGTTGATAGGATTGATAGGAGTTGTGATTTTCCTGGTACTTCGAAAGAAGAAAAAAGGCTATATTTTCACGCCGCCTGTAGTTTTGCCTGCTCACGTGCGTGCACTTGAAGCTCTTGAAAAATTGAAAGCTGAGAAAATTTGGCAACAAGGACGTGAAAAAGAGTTTTACACGAAACTTACCGATGTGCTGCGTGTCTATATCGAAGAGCGATTTGGAATTAATGCGCTGGAGATGACATCCGGTGAGATTTTGGAGAAAATAGAGCAAGTTTCCGATACCGATTCGGTTTACGAAAACTTGAAACAGATACTTTCTACATCCGATTTGGTAAAATTCGCGAAATTCAAACCATATCCCGATGAAAACGATATGAGTATGTCAAACTCGTATCTTTTTGTAAATGAGACTCGTGAGGAGGAAACTGACGAGAAACAAAAAGAGGAGAAAACTGTAGAAGGAAGCAATTAATATAAAGAATTAACATGGAGTTTTTATATCCTAAATATCTATATCTGTTATTTTTGCTTATTCCGCTAATTGTGTGGTATATAGTGCGTCTGTCGAAAATGCAGGCATCGTTTAAGTTGGCATCCACACAAGCATTCAAAGGAATGAAGCCGGGCATGAGAGTCTATATGCGACACTTGCCATTTGTTCTACGACTGATTTCTATTGCGCTTGTTATTATCGTGATAGCTCGTCCGCAAGCGATAGATAGTTGGGAGGAGAGCGAAACGCAAGGTATCGATATCGTGATGGCTTTGGACGTGTCAGGCTCTATGTTGTCGCAAGATTTACAGCCAAACCGTCTGGAAGCGGCAAAAAAAGTGGCTGCCGAATTTATTACCGACAGACAAAACGATAATATCGGGTTGGTAATTTTCGCGGGCGAGAGTTTTACGCAGTGTCCGCTCACGACTGACCATACAGTTTTGTTGAATCTGTTGAATAAAATCGATTTCGGTCTGATTGAAGACGGAACAGCAATCGGGCTGGGATTGGCAAATGCTGTGAACCGATTGAAAGACAGTGAGTCCGATTCGCGTGTAACTATTTTGCTAACTGACGGTACAAATAATCGTGGACAGATAGCACCGCTTACTGCCGCCGATTTGGCTCGTTCGTACGGAATCAGAGTTTACACGGTTGGAGTTGGTACAAAAGGAATGGCACCAACGCCTGTGCAAACACCTTTTGGTATTCGTATGCAGAATATGCCTGTTGATATTGACGAGAAAACGCTTACAGAAATTGCAGCCATGACAGGCGGACAATATTTCCGTGCCGAAGATACGGAAGGTTTGCGTAAAGTATATGATGAGATTGATGAAATGGAGAAATATCTTATCAATGTGCAAAACGTAACTCGTCGTCAGGAGCTGTTTCATTGGTTTGCATTCGGTGCTTTGGCACTTATTTTAATTGAGTTGTTATTACGCAGAACGTGGTTGAGGAGTATTCCTTAATCAGTTTTGATAAATTATAAAAATGTCTCCTTTAGGGGATTTAGGGGTAATTATGTTTAGATTCGGAAGTCCGGAATATTTGTGGTTGTTTATCGTAATGCCTTTGTTGCTTGCGATATACATATTTTTGAACATCAAAAAACGCAAAGATGTACAAAAACTCGGTACGCTTGCTACACTAAAGAAAATGATGCCCGAGTTGTCGCTAAAGCGTTCTTATTTGAAGTTTTGGTTCATTTTTGCAGCTTTGTGTGTTGGAATTATTATGCTTGCTCGTCCGCAATTCGGTACAAAAGTGGAAACTGTGGAGAAAGAGGGAATTGAGTTGGTTATCGCTATTGACGTTTCAAACTCTATGCTTGCAAGAGATGTTTCACCCGACCGATTGACGAGAGCAAAACAGATTTTGTCGCGTCTTATCGATGTTCGTAAAAACGATAAAGTTGCGTTAATCGTTTTTGCAGGCGAAGCTTTCGTGCAGATGCCGCTCACATCCGATACTCAATCGGCAAAAATATTTCTGAACAGCATCGATCCGAGCCTTGTTCCCGTGCAAGGAACAGCTATTGCACAGGCACTTACTATGGGAATGAACTCTTTTTCGTCGGATAAAGATGTCGATAAAGCTATTGTTGTTATTACCGATGGTGAAGACCACGAAGGGAACGCCGCCGAAATTGCAAAACAGGCAGCCGATGTGGGAATTATGATAAATATTGTCGGAATTGGTTCGCCGGAAGGTAGTCCGATTCCTGCAAGTGAGTTCGGCAATAACTTTATGAGCGATAACGAAGGTCAGGTTGTGGTTTCGCGACTGAATGAACAGATGTGTATCGAAATAGCACAAGCCGGGAAAGGGCTTTATGTGCAAGCCGATAACACAAACACTGCAATTCGTGCATTGGAAACCGAACTCGATGAATTGGAAACTGCCAATTCGTCAACTCTTTTGTATTCGGAATATGACGAAAAATTCGGCATTTTTGCATGGGTATTGCTTATCCTATTGGTATTGGAAATTCTTATTTACGATAAGAAAAATCCTTTATATAAAAATATAACACTGTTTAAATGAGAAGTTTAATCATAAAATATAGTCTGTTTTGTCTGCTTTTACTGATTCCTATTTCGGTATCGGCACAAAAAGATGTGCGTAAAAACGTGCGAAAAGGAAACAGAGCATACAATAAGCAAAAATTTGATGATGCCTACAACTTTTACGATAAAGCGGTGCAGGAAAATCCCGGTTCGAAAGAGGCAACTTTTAATATCGGGAACACGCTGTATCGACAAAAAGAGTGGGATAAATCTATAGAGCAGATGCAACACTATTTGTCGCTCGAACAGGAAGACCCGATAAAAATGTCGGCAGCGTGGCACAATATCGGTAATGCTTTATTGCAAAAAAAAGAGTTGCAAAAATCGATGGAAGCTTATAAAATGGCACTTCGACTAAATCCGCAAGATGATGAAGCGCGATATAATTTGGCAGTTGTTCAGAAACTGATTCAGGATAATCAGCAAGAACAAGAGCAGCAACAGCAAGAGCAGAATCAGGAACAACAACAGGATCAACAAAATCAGCAACAACAAGACCAGCAACAACGCCCTGAAGAGCCTGAAGAACCCGAACAGATGTCGCGTTCCAATGCACAACAAATTTTGCAGGCGATAGAGCAGGATGAGCGTGAAACACAGGAAAAAGTACAGAAAATGCAGGCTGAAGAGCGTAAAAAACAGGCAGAAGAGAACAGAAGGAGAAATAAAAATTGGTAATGAAACATTACAGCACAATATACAGAATAATATTTTTTATAACGCTATTTATCAGTAGCGTATCAGCAGCTAATGCGCAAGTAACATTCCGTGCATCGGCACCGAACACGGTAGAAAAAGGACAACAGTTCAGACTTAGCTACGTGCTCAACAAAGATGGACGTAATTTGAGATTGCCCGAAATCAAAGGATTTGAAGTGCTTTTCGGACCAAGTAAATCGCAAAGTTTCAAAAGTTCAACAGTAAACGGGAAAACAACAACCGAAAGCTCAATAACTTACACTTATATACTTTCGGCTCAAGATGAGGGAGATTTCACTATCGCACCCGCAACTATCGATGTTGATGGAACAAGCTATAAATCGAACAGCGTAAGTGTCAAAGTGTTGCCACCCGGAAAATCAGGTGCACAAAGTTCCGGAGGGAAACAGGCAAATCAGGCATCGTCGCCAAATGTATCAGACAGGGATGCGTTTATCCGTGCAATTGTATCGAAAAATAGTGTTTATGAGCAGGAAGGATTTACTGTAACATTTAAACTATATACAACGCTAAACATTGTTGATATAGGTAAAATCTCTTTTCCGGAGTTCGAAGGATTTATGGTGGAAGAGGTGGATGTCCCATCAAATCAGGGACAAATTGAGCGGTACAACGGACGGAACTACTCGACAGCCGATTTGCGAAAAACGATACTTTTCCCGCAACGTTCAGGTAAAATTACTATCCCGAGCGGACGTTTGGAGATGGTGTTCTCTGTTCCGTCGGGTAAAAGAGTTTCAACATTTTTTGGCACACAAGAAGTTATGGCTGATGTGCGGAAAACTCTGGTTACCAATCCGATTACGATTGATGTGAAACAGTTGCCCGATAACAAACCCGAAAGCTTTTCAAATGCTGTGGGTACGTTTTCTTTCAAGCCTTCAATCAGCACTCAGCAGACAAGAGCGCACGAACCTATCACGTTTACTTTCGAAATATATGGTACGGGAAATATGAAGTTGATTCAAACACCGGAAGTCAAATTCCCTTCAAACTTTGAAGTGTATGACCCGGTTATTGATAACAATTTGAAAGTTACTACGAATGGACTTACAGGAACTCGTAAAATAGAGATTTTGGCAATACCGCGTTACGAAGGAAATTTCAATATCCCACCAATCGAGTTTAGTTATTTCGATTTGAATAGTCGCACATACAAAACTGTGAAATCGCCGTCGTACGATTTGCAAATCGCAAAAGGCGATCCGTCAAAAGCCAAAACAAGCAATTACGTAAATCAGCAAAATGTGGAGGTTGAGCAGGATATTCGATTTTTGAAATTGAGAAAACCGCAATTTTATTCAAAAGATAAATTTTTCGCCGGTTCCGTAACATATTGGTTGCTATATATTATTCCACTGATTGCGTTTATTATGCTCTATCTGTTCAATAGAAAAAGAGCGAAAGATAATGCCAATATTGTTTTAATGCGAACTAAGAAAGCAAATAAAGTTGCAACCAAAAGATTAAAAATTGCTGAAAAACATCTGAAAACACACAATGAATCTCTCTTTTACGAAGAGACATTGCGAGCACTTTGGGGATATTTCAGCGATAAATTATCTATTCCTGTTGCTAATTTAACGAAAGATAATATTGAGGCGGAATTATCGTCTAAAAATATTGATGATGAGCTGATAAGCAAGTTTATGCAAATACTGAATACCTGCGAATTTGCTCGCTATGCACCGGCTCAAACCGAAGGAGCAATGGAAAGTGTATATAACGATACGGTTTTCGCTATTGGCGAGATGGAAAACAGATTAAAAAGGAAATAATATTGTCGAAATGAAAATAGTAAAATATATATTATCAATCGTTGTTTTAAGCTGCGCGTTTTTATCGTTGCAGGCACAAAGTGTAGAGGAACTCGCGTTGGAAGCCTACAAAAGCGAAAACTACACAAAAAGCATCGAGCTATACGAACAGGCTGTTTCTCAGGGACTATCAGGCAAAAAAGAGTCACCCGAAATATACTATAATCTTGCGAATGCCTATTTTAGAAATGATCAATTAGGCAAAGCAATTTTAAATTATGAGCGAGCTTTATTGATTCAACCTAACGATAGAGATATTCGCCACAATCTGAAATTTGCTCGTTTGCGTACCGAAGATAGAATTGAGTCGGTTAATGATTTCTTTCTTGCCAACTGGATGAATGGCATACAGAACTTGTTCACATCAAACGGTTGGGCATGGATTGGAATTATATTTTTCATCCTGTTACTGTGTGGGGTGGGTACATTTCTGTTTTCAAGAACTGTCTGGATAAAAAAGACAGCATTTTATTCAAGTATTGTTTTTTTGCTTTTTGTTTTAACAGCCAACTCATTTTCATTCAGGCAGAAAAGCAAATTGACAAATCGCGACTCAGCAATAATAATGATGGGGTCTGCAACAATATATGCAGAGCCGAAAACAAGCAGTAAAGAGGTTTTTCAGTTACACGAAGGCACAAAAGTGAAAGTGCGCAATAGAGATAATAATTGGGTTGAAGTGGAAATTGCGAACGGCAGTGTAGGTTGGACTATGAAAGAAAATATCGAAATCATTTAATTGCATTATCTTTAAATGTTACCAATCAAATAAAAATATCTACTGTCTATGAAAGAGTTTGTTGAAAATATGCTTCCCTTAGAAAGAGACCTGTTCCTATCTCTAAACGGGAGTGATTCTATCTTTTTAGACAATGTAATGTGGACAATAAGCGGGCGTTTCGTGTGGGTGCCGTTGCTGTTGTTCGTAGTGTTTCTGTTCTTTTACAAAACGAAATCCAAAGAGGCACTTTTGGTAACTCTCTTTTTTATACTTCTTTTTGTTGCATGCGACCAGGTATCATCAGGACTGTTTAAACCTCTTTTTGAACGATTACGTCCAACGCATCATCCCGATTTTAAGGATGTCGTCGATATAGTAAATAATTATAGAGGAGGACGATTCGGTTTTATTTCCGGACACGCTACAAATAGTTTCGGTTTGGCTGTTTTCTTATCGCTGCTTTTTAAAAACCGACGACTAACTATTGCTACTTTAACCTGGGCTACAATAAACAGTTATTCGCGCATATACTTGGGAGTTCATTTTATTTCGGATATTATCGGTGGTATTATCGTTGGAACTCTTATAGGTATAATTATCTACTATCTATACTCCTATTTCCGATACAAATTTTTCGCCATACCAAGCAGATTACGACGAAAATCTGTCTATTCGAAACAACATGGTAATCTGTTGGCGATTTTCATTATTTCCTGTTTAATATTGATTGTGATATTTAATCAGCCGTTATCGCAGTTGCCACATTAGTCTTTGGTGGTGCGGGGTGCGTGTTGCGGGTTACGCGTTTCGAGTTTCGGGTTGCGGTTTTTGGTGTGTCCTGTCATTTCGAACAAAGTGAGAAATCTATTCTATAGTATTAAGTTGTTAAGTGTTACACTTTTTTTGTTTTACTACCTACGCAACTCTCTCCTTTTGAAAAGGGGAGTATCCCGTGAAACGGGAGGTGGGGTTAGATTAGTTACAAGAGGGAGACTTCGTGATCGGGACACAATGCCTTTGGCTTCGTGAAAAAGTGCTTTTGTTCTGAGTATTTAGTGTGTGGTTTTAACTCTAACTATGGGCAATGCGGATTTTAACCGCAATGCCCGCTTGGTGAGATTAGCGATACATCTTTTGCATCCTTTGCGAGAAAAATTCCTTAGATGTTCTACAGAAAAGAGATGCGGCGTGCCACGTCTCTACGATTCTCCTATGAAAAAGTTCCCAAATCTCAAATAATAAGCCACGAAATACCAATTAAATCGTAAATCCAAAATCTACAATCCTAAATAAAAAAGGGCTGCCCTTTTTATCAGACAGCCCTAAAAATATTGAGTTACCTAAGTAATCTTATTCTAAAATAGTTACCCAACCGTGAACATCCGGTTCATCTCCGTATTGGATAGCGCGAAGTTTATTATATAGTTTTTGTGAAATAGGACCTGCGTTTCCGTCTTTAGAAATCTGATATGTTTTGTTTTCGTTAATATCATCAATTCTTAAAATCGGGCTAATTACAGCTGCAGTTCCGCAAGCACCTGCTTCTTCAAATGTAGCAAGTTCTTCTACCGGAACAGGACGACGTTCTACTTTCATTCCCAAATCTTCTGCCAATTGGATAAGGCTCTTGTTGGTAATTGAAGGAAGAATCGATTCCGATTTTGGAGTAATATAAGTATTATCTTTTATTCCGAAGAAGTTAGCCGGACCGCATTCGTCCAAATATTTTTTCTCTTTAGCGTCAAGGTAAAGAACAGCAGAATAACCCATTTTTTGAGCTTTTGAGCCTGACTGCAAGCTGGCAGCGTAGTTACCACCCACTTTGTAAGTACCTGTTCCTTTAGGAGCTGCACGGTCGTAATCGCGCATAATAACCATTGGAGTTGGTTTAAATCCTTCTTTAAAGTACGGTCCTACCGGAGTAACAAATATCAAGAACATGTATTCTGTAGCCGGTCTAACACCTACAAGAGCACTTGTTCCGAATAACAACGGACGAAGGTATAGAGATGCACCACTTTCGTAGGGAGGAACAAAGCGTTCGTTTTTCTTAATAACGAGCTTAATCATCTCTTCAAATTTTTCAACAGGCAGTTCAGCCATCATAATACCGCGACATGATTCTTGCAAGCGAAGAGCATTGTCACGCATACGGAAAATGCGAATTTTACCGTCTTTTCCACGAAATGCTTTCATTCCTTCGAATGCTTCTTGTCCGTAGTGAAGGCAAGATGCAGCCATGTGAATATCGATATACTCGGAAGAACTTACTTCGGGTTCACTCCATTCGCCGTCTTTATAGTAAGAGCGAACATTGTAGTCTGTTTTGATATAGCCGAAAGACAACTCGGACCAATTAATTGTTGAGCTCATAATATGAATTAATTATTTAAATGATTATTTTTTAAAAAATTATTAGTTTCCTATACAAATCGTTTGCAAAAATTTCAAAGCGAACTATCTCTAACGAAAATTTCACAACAATCTTCTATACTCTCGAAAGAAAACAGACTTTCGAAAATCGCCGTAAACTCCTTATGTAACATAAAAGAGAATACTAATGTTATTCGTATCAACAGCAAGTTACAATATGCTGTTATTTCTTTTTATGCAAATATAGTGGTTTATTCTCAATAAAGGAGAGTTTTTACAACAATATTTTGTAATTTCGTGCAACGAATTTTTAAAAAGATGATTGACCCAATTACCATAGGACGTATTCAGGATGCTGCACAGATTGTAGATGTGGTGTCAGATTTTGTTACGCTCAAAAAAAGAGGAGTTAACTATGTAGGTTTGTGTCCGTTTCATGAGGATAGAAATCCATCTTTTTATGTTTCGCCTGCAAAAAATATTTGTAAATGTTTCTCTTGTAACGAAGGTGGTGCCCCGGTTCATTTTATAATGAAGCATGAGCAACTTTCGTATTATGAGGCATTAAAATATCTGGCGAAAAAATATAATATCGAGGTTGTAGAAAAAGAGTTGACAGATGAAGAGAAGCAAGCACAAAGCGACCGCGAAAGCATGCTTATTCTCAATAGTTTTGCCAACGAATATTTTATAAAAACACTTCACGAACATCCCGAAGGGAAAGCTATCGGGCTAAGCTATTTCAGAGAGAGAGGAATAAGGGACGATATTATAAAAAAATTCCAGCTTGGTTATAGTCTTGAGCAGCGAGACGCACTTTCGGTAGAGGCTCAGAAAAAAGGTTTTAAACGAAATTTTTTGATAAAAACCGGACTCTCTTTTGGCGATGATGAAACTCGCCCGTTGATGGACAGATTCCGTGGCAGGGTGATTTTTCCTATTCACGGTATTTCGGGAAAAGTGCTTGCTTTTGGTGGTCGTATTCTGAAGAAGGCAGATAATATCGCGAAATATGTGAACTCGCCCGAAAGTGAAGTCTATTCGAAAAGTAACGAACTTTACGGGATATATTTTGCCAAAGGTGCAATCGTAAAACAGAATAAATGTTTTTTGGTTGAAGGATACACCGATGTGATATCGATGCATCAGGCAGGGATTGAAAACGTGGTTGCATCGTCGGGCACCGCTCTCACTCACGGGCAAATCAGGATGATTCGCCGTTTTTCTGAAAATATCACTGTGCTGTATGATGGCGATGCGGCAGGAATAAAGGCGGCTTTGCGAGGTATCGATTTGCTGTTGGAAGATGGCATGAACGTTAAAGTTGTGCTGTTACCCGAAGGCGAAGACCCGGATTCGTTTGCACGAAAACAGAATGCCGAAAGTTTCAATCAATATATCGCTGATAACGAGCAGGATTTTATCCGTTTCAAAACTCAGTTGTTGCTCGAAGATTCCGGCGACGACCCAATTAAACGTGCGGAGTTGATAACCAATATCGTAAATAGCATCGCTCTTATACCAAATGCGATAATCAGGCAGGTCTATGTGCAGGATTGTGCTCAACTGTTGCAAGTACAAGAGAAAATGTTGATTGCCGAAATCAATAAAATAAGATTACGGAATTACGAGAGAAAAAGAGAGCAAAAAGCCGATAAAAAAGACCAATCGGAGCAACAAGAAGTATCGCAAGAAACAACGCCTACAATATCCATAAAAAGAGTCGATAAAAATCCTTTCGAACGATTCGAGTATGAAATTATTCGCTACATAGTCAGATACGGCAACACACCGCTTTTTTACAAATACGAGAAAGAAAAAAGTGTGCAGGATGGAAAAACCGTTGAGAAAGATGTTCTTGTTGAAGTAGGTCCCGGAGTTATCGAGTTTGTACATTTCGATTTGGGACGAGATAAAATCGACTTTACCAACGATACCTACAAACAGCTTTTTGATGAGGCTGTGCAAAATATCGATAACGAAGATTTCGATTCGCGACGCTACTTTTTATCTCATCCCGACACAACTATCAGCAAATTGGCATCGGAACTGATAAGCGATCGATACCAACTCAGCAAAATTCATTCAAAACAGCTGGGCGAAGAGGTTGGCGATAAAGATTCTCGACTTTTGGAAGAAAACCAACTAAACACAAGCGTTCCGCGTGCCACAACCGAGCTGAAGAATGCATATATTATGCAGGAGATAAAAAAAATACAAGCCGAACTCAAGAAATGTGATAGCGGCAAAGCTTTATCATTGATAGAGCAATTAACGGAGTTGCAAGAGATAAAAAAAGCTTTGGCTAAAGAGTTGGGTGAGAGGATTGTATTGAAGTTTTAGATGTCAGTAAACAAGTTTGTAGTAAACGAGTAAACTTTTCAGGAAGTCAATTTACAATTTGCAATTTTTCTCTTGGTGCGTGGTGCGGGTTCCGTGTTGCGTGGTTTTGGCGTATTATTAAGGATTTGAGTAATTCTGAACGGAGTGAAGAATCTATCCACTTTAAATTATATTTCTCGCAAAGGACGCAAAGAAATGTCGCAAAGATCGCAAAGGATTACGATTTGTATCATTACTTATCTCATATCGCCCATCGCTAATCACTCATCGCTCATAATTTTTACTATTAGTTATTAGTTTTAACAAAATCTTTACTTTTCTACGATTTAAATACTACAATTTTTGTGTAAATTTGCAGTTAATACATCATTAAACTAACACATCACGAGAATGTATTTAGAAACACAAGATGTCGTAAAACAATACGCAAATCATTTAGCACTAAACAAGGTTAGCATTCAGGTGCCGAAAGGTACGGTTTTTGGTCTTTTGGGTCCAAACGGTGCCGGAAAAACTACGCTTATCCGTATTATTACACGTATTACCGCACCCGATAGCGGTCAGGTATTTATCGATGGACGACCTTCAAAAAAAGAGGATGTTTACAATATCGGCTATCTACCCGAGGAACGTGGTCTATACAAAAAGATGAAAGTGGGCGAACAGGCTATGTATCTGGCTCGTCTGAGAGGATTATCGAAGCAAGACGCGCATACCGAATTGATGAAATGGTTTCAACGATTCGATATTATGAGCTGGTATAATCGTAAGGTTGAGGAGCTTTCGAAAGGGATGCAGCAGAAAATGCAGTTTATCTCGACAGTAATTCACAATCCCGATTTGCTGATTTTCGATGAACCGTTTAGCGGATTTGACCCTGTAAATGCCGAGATAATCAAAAATGAGATGCTTAGGCTTAAAGATGAGGGTAAAACCATAATTCTTTCAACTCACAATATGGAATCGGTTGAGGCTTTGTGCGATAATATCGCCCTTATCAACAAATCGGAAGTTGTGTTGCAAGGCAAGGTTTACGATATACGCAAAGAGCATCGTTCCAATATTTTCCGTTTCCGTATTCGTGGCGAATTTGAGAATTGGGAGAATTCCGATTTTGAAGTTTTAAGTCAGGAGAAATATCACGAATTTACCGATTTGCGAATTAAAAAATGTTCGCAAATTCAGAATAACGAACTGGCATCGCTTTTCTTTAATCGTTTCGAAATAATAGCTTACGATGAAGAGTTGCCCACCATGAACGATATTTTTATTAAAACGGTAACAAAGTAAATTTAAACAATCAGACTAAGCAACTATAAATTCCAAATTATGAACACCTTAGGATTAGTTATACAACGCGAATATTTGACACGCGTTCGCAAAAAATCTTTTATTATAATGACAATACTATCACCAATATTGATGGTGGCTTTGTCGTTTTTCCCGCTTTGGTTATCGACGCTCGACGATGGAAACGAAAAAAATATCGCGATAATCGATAACACGGGAATATATCAAGATTTGTTTGAGTCAACCGATACATACAAATTCCAAATAGTGTCGCAAGCTGATGAAGAGGAGTCGCAATTGCGTTTGGGAAAAGAACTTTACGCTATTTTGCAAATTACCGATGATTTGAGCAAAAATCCGCGTGCAGTTTCTATCACTTCAGAAAAACAGGCACCGCAAGATTTGCATCAACTTGTTGAAAGTACTTTAAGTGAAAAGGTTACTCAACAAAAACTTGACGAACTCACACAATCTGAAAATGTAAATGCAGAAGCTGTTAGTCAGGTACGCAAAATAGTTGAAGAGGGGTCAAAAGTTTCTATACGCACTTTGCGCTGGGGTGAGGATGGCAATGTTTCGGAATCATCAACAGAAGTAGCAACAATAATCGGCATGGTATTTACCATTCTTATATATATGTTTATTCTGATGTATGGTAGTATGGTGATGCAGAGCGTTTTGGAAGAGAAAAAGAGCCGTATTATAGAGGTAATGGTTTCATCGCTAAAACCTGTTAAGTTGTTGATTGGCAAAATTGTAGGAGTGGGGTTGGTTGGAATAACACAGCTACTTATCTGGGCAATATTATTGGTCGGACTTTTCACAGGATTGTCGATGTTTTTCGTTACACCCGAACAGACAAGTGCAGCTATGACAGCCGATATGTCAGGCATGTCGTCAGACTTTGATGTTCAGGCGATTCTGAATACTGTTATGAGTGTTAATTGGTTTGAGATTATCGTTTTCTTTCTGATTTTCTTTATCGGTGGTTATGTTCTTTACGCATCTATTTTTGCAATGTTTGCATCTGCGGTAGATAGCGATGAAGATACAAATCAATTTATGGCACCTGTTACTATCATTATAATGTTCGCGTTTTTCGCTGGTTTCTATAGTGTTACCAATCCCGATGGTCCATTGGCTTTCTGGGCATCGCTAATACCGTTTACATCGCCAATTGTTATGATGGTGCGTATTCCGTTTGGTATTCCGTTGTGGGAGAAGCTGTTGTCGGTTGTTCTCTTGTATGGCACATTTATCGGAATTTCCGTGATAGCTGCAAAAATTTATCGTGTCGGAATATTGATGTACGGTAAAAAACCATCGATAAAAGAGATGATAAAATGGTTGAAATATAAGTAGTCTTTTTTAGACAGAAGACACAAGATACAAGACAAGATACAAGATAAAAAAGAGCAAGGAGCAAAGAACAAAGACTTTTTGGATGTAATTGTCCGCCAAGGGCTAATAGCTAATAGCCAAAAGCCAAAGATAAGATTTCTCACTTCATTCAGAATTTGCCGAATCGCACTTAGTAAAAGACAAAAACAATAAGACACATTCAAATATATTGTTTATCTTTGCAAAAGGCTGTACATAAGATATTAAATGTTCCGTTCTTTCTGATTTCATCTCTTCAAAAATGATAAAGTCAAAATTAACGGAGAGTTTTTTTAAGAAAAATCAATAATAAAAACATAAAAATCAAATTTTAAAATGATCACACCACAATTAACAAATCCAAATTCCATAGCAGTAATTGGAGCATCAAACGATGTTACTAAACCGGGCGGTAGAGCTCTGCAAAACCTTCTAAACGGAACTTTCAAAGGTGAAATTTATGCAGTAAATCCAAAGTCGCCGGAGGTACAAGGCGTTAAATGCCATGCCGATGCAAAAGACCTTCCGCAAACAGATTTAGCTATTTTGGCTATTGCTGCACGTTTTTGTGTTCCTACAATTGAAACGTTAGTAAAGGAGAAAGGTACGAGAGGAATTATCGTTCTTTCGGCAGGATTCTCAGAAATGGGAGAGGAGGGAAAAGCGTTGGAGAACAAAATGGTGTCGCTTGCAAATGAATACGGAGCTACCCTTATTGGTCCTAACTGTATTGGTGTGATGAATACAAATCATCAATCGGTGTTTACCCGTCCAATACCAAACTTGAAACAAGGCGGTTGTGAATTGCTTTCGGGTTCGGGTGCAACGGCAGTTTTTATTATGGAAACGGCTATCAGCAAAGGTTTGCCTTTCAATGCTGTATATTCAGTTGGTAACGGTGCACAAACAGGAGTTGAAGAAGTTTTGGCTCACAATGATGAAACTTTTGATGAAAACTCATCAAGAACACTACTTCTTTATATGGAGACAATCGCTAAACCGGAGCTGTTTAAAAAACACGCTCGTTCGCTAAGCGAAAAAGGTTGCCGAATTGCAGCAGTTAAATCGGGAACATCAGATGATGGTGGTAGAGCAGCCGCTTCACACACGGGAGCGATGCTTAATTCAGACTCGGCTGTAGATGCGCTTTTCCGTAAATCGGGAGTGGTTCGTTGTTTCAGTCGTGAAGAGTTGTCAACAGTTGGAGCAGTGTTGCAACATCCGCCGTTAAAAGGAAAAAATATTGCAATTATCACACACGCCGGCGGTCCGGCAGTAATGCTTACCGATGCTTTGGCACATGGCGGACTATCTGTACCACCACTTCCTGCAGATAAAACAGAGAAACTTCTGTCTGAACTTTTCGATGGCTCATCGGCTGCAAATCCTATCGATATTCTTGCAACAGGCACTGCCGAGCAATTGGAAAAATCTATCATTACATGCGAAAACGATTTGGATATGATTGACGGAATAGTTGTAATTTTCGGAAGTCCGGGCTTGACTACTACTGAGGATGCTTACGCTGTTATTCGTGAGCAACAGAAAAAATGCAAAAAACCTGTTTACGCTATTATGCCTTCAGTCATTAATTGCAAAAAAGAGATGCAAGATTTTGTTGATGCCGGAGGTATATTCTTTGATGATGAAGTTGCATTTGCTCGCGCATTGGCAAGAGTTTATAATACCGAACTGCCAAAACAAGACAAAGAGATAGAGCTGCCTGCCGCAGATAAAATAAAATCGATGCTCGCCGGTAAAAAAGGAATGCTCGATACTTCGCTTGCATTAGAACTTTTGGATTTGGTCGGAATCACACGTCCGCAAGAGTGTCTTGTTGGTTCGGAAGCAGAGGCTGTGGAAGCTGCAAATGAAATAGGTTTCCCTGTTGTGATGAAAGTTGTTGGATTGGCACACAAATCTGAGGCAGGAGGAGTTATACTTAACGTTCAATCGGAAGAGGAAGTGAAAGCTAATTTCGCAAAACTTATGAAGATTGATGGAGCACAAGGAGTTCAGATTTCGCAAATGGAGAGCGGAGTAGAAATTCTTATCGGTGTGAAACGTGAAGGAGATTTCGGTCACTTGATTACATGCGGCTTGGGCGGTATCTTTGTTGAGGTGATGAAAGATATTCAAAGCAACCTTGCACCAATCAGCCACGAAGAGGCACTGAAAATGATTCGTTCACTCAAATCTTACCCGATTATAAAAGGAGTACGCGGAAAAGAGGGTGTTGACGAAAATGTTATTGCAGAAACGTTATGTAAAATATCGGCTCTTTTATCAATCGCACCTGAAATTGAGGAGATGGATATCAATCCGTTGATGGGTAGAGGAAGTCGATTGTCGGCTGTAGATATTATTGTTAGAATGTCTGACAATTAATAGAATTGATAATTTAAAGTAAATAATAAACTAAAAATATTATAATACAATGAGTTTTCCTATATCAGATAGCATTATTAAAAAACATTTGGATGATTTACATATTGCCGATTTAGGTTTAGCGTCTATTCGCGATACGGTAGCTATTGCAAATCGTCTTGAAAAAGAGAGTGATACAAAATTTGTACGTATGGAGATGGGTGTTCCGGGATTGTCGGCACCCGAAATCGGTATCAATAAAGAGATAGAAAAGTTGCGTGAAGGTGTGGCAGCAGTTTATCCAAACCTGGACGGACTACCTGAACTAAAATATGAAGCATCACGCTTTGTAAAACTGTTTCTCGATATTGATGTAATGCCACGAAGCTGTGTTCCTACAGTTGGTTCAATGCAAGGGCTTTTTGCTTCTTTCTTAGTAGCAAATCGTACACACAACAACCGTGCAAAAGGAACACTGTTTATTGACCCCGGATTCGGACTTAATAAATTGCAATGTCGCATCTTGCGTCAACCGTACGCAACTTTCGACTTGTACGAGTATCGCGGAGCAAAATTGAGAGAAAAATTAGAGAGCTATCTAAGTACAGGCGAGTTTTGTTCAATACTCTATTCTAATCCCAACAACCCGACCTGGCAATGTCTCACAGATGAGGAGCTGCGCATTATCGGCGAAATGGCAAACAAATACGATGTAATTGTTATAGAAGACCTGGCGTACTTCGGAATGGATTTCCGTAAAGATTATTCTCGTCCGGGAGAACCGCCATATCAACCAACTGTAGCTAAATATACCGACAACTACATGCTTACTTTGGCAAGTTCAAAAGTGTTTAGCTATGCCGGACAGCGTGTTGGTATTTTGATAATGTCAGATAAACTTTTCGAAAGAGAATATCCCGATTTGGAAGAATCATTTGGTCGTACACGTTTTGGCGATGCGGTGATTTCAGCGTCGTTATATGCTCTGTCTGCAGGAGTTACACACTCTGCACAATGGGGATTGGCTGCAATGCTTAAGGCTACAAACGATGGCGATTACAACTTCCGCGATGGGGTGATGGAGTATGGACGTAAAGCAGAGGAGATGAAAAAAATGTTCCTTGACAACGGTTTCCATATCGTATATGACAAAGACGGAGACGATGATATTGCCGACGGATTTTACTTTACGGTTGCATATAAAGATTTGGATAGTGGCGAATTGATTAAACTGATGCTTCAATACGGTATGTGTGCTATCACACTTAAAGCTACCGGAAGCCTTCGTCACGAAGCGTTGCGTATTTGCGTGTCTCTTACACCGAGAAGTCAGTTCCCACTACTGAAAGAGCGTTTGGAGATGTTGCATAAAAGTCAACAGTAACTGATTGGCTGTTAACTTTGTAGTTGGGTTGATGATTGGTCATCCCTATCATTATATCTTTGTAGAGACGTAGTCCCGACGAGTCGGGATTTACGCCCTACTTCAACATGCCACGTCTCTACATTCATTCTATAAAAACAAATTTAAAATGTCGGGATTACAAATCTCTCCGACACTGTGATATTTGTTATTTCTGTCTTTTTGAAATAAGTGAATAGTCTATTTCACAGACTATTAGCTTTGGTAGTAAGTGCATCCAAAAAGTCTTTGCTCCTTGTTCTTTGCTCTTTTTGTCTTGTATCTTGTGTCTTGTTTCTAAAAAATATAAATATGAAAAAAATAAAAGTTATTATCTCGCTTTTGCTATGCGTATTGTTTGTTTCTGCACAACAAAAACCGTCGCAAAAATGGCTCGACCAAAAGTTCTCAATGTTCATCCACTTCGGACTATACTCTGTGTATGGTGGAGTTTACGATGGCAAACCCGTGGAACGTGGCTATAGTGAGCAGATTCAGTCGTTTGCCGGAATTTTTAGCGATTGGTACGGCAATACGGCAAAACAATTTAATCCGACAAATTGGAATCCGGATGAAATTGTACAGTTGGCAAAAGATGCCGGAATGCGCTCAATCGTATTTACATCGAAACATCACGATGGGTTTTGCATGTATCACTCACAATATACCGATTTCAATATTGTGGATGCTACACCCTACGGAAGAGATTTGATGAAGGAGTTAGCCGATGCGTGTAAAAGAGGTGGAATCGATTTCGCTGTTTACTACTCTCTTATCGATTGGCACTTTCCGCACGCTTATCCTATTTCGAGTCACAATGCCGACCCATTGACCGATGAGCATTACGAATTTAATAAAAAACAGGTGGAAGAGATAATGACCAATTACGGCGATATTTCTGAAATTTGGTTCGATATGGGTTCGCTCACACCTGAGCAAAGCAAAGGATTGTACGAATTGGTTAATCGTTTGCAACCACAATGTATGATTAGCGGACGCTTGGGTAACGATTATGTCGATTTTGCTGTTATGGCTGATAACGAATATCCCGATTACAAACTCGATATCCCGTGGCAAACCGCTGCATCAATGTTCAACGAAACGTGGGGCTATCGTTCGTGGCAAGAACGCGGAAGTGTACAAGATAAAGTTGACGAGAAAATAGCAAGTTTGATACAAGTTATCAGTCGCGGAGGAAATTATCTACTCAATATTGGACCGCGTGGCGATGGTTCGGTTGTTGAGTTCGAACGCGATGTGCTTTTGGAGATGGGAAAATGGATAAAAGCCAATTCCGAAGCCATTTACGGCACAACTGCAAATCCGTTTCACACACCTTTTCATGGATTTAATGTAACAGCTAAAGGTAATGAATTATATTTCTTTGTTCCGAAAGGAGAGGAGTCACGATTTAAAGAACTGTCGAATTCTAAATCTTTTAAAGCAGAGGTTTCGCAACTAAATGCATCTCGTGGCGAATCGCCATTTACTGTGTTTAAAGCAGTCGGTTTCGATGTAAAACCAGAAACTATTTTGTCAGGAGTCGTATCTCTCACGCCACAAAACTCAACAGCTGTTTTCGGTCATTCTAGTCTTAACTACTATTGTGGATACAAAAGTTTAATCGGATACGATTGGTTTTTACGTTACAATAAACGCTCTATGTTGCCCGAAATTATTTTCACAGATTCCGAAAAGGGAGAGAATATAGAAGTAGATATCAATGGTAATAAACAGGAAATTACTTTATTGGCTGAATCATCTGAAAAACAGATGCTTGATAGAAATAGTTTAAAATGGGGAAATCTGTACAGAAAACATGGTCGGGGTGTTTTTGGAAATGTAGAAGAGGAAGGTATTGAGTATGTTGATGCTAAAGCTGATAAAAACTTTAAATTAGTTTCGGATTTCAATTACGAAGAGTCTCATACTGAAGCGATAATTCCTAAAAGTAGTTTTGTTTTGTTGCAAGAAATTGAGTCAACAAAACCACAAACAATAGCAGTTGAGATAGAAAGCGGAAACGCGGTTTATATTCTTTTAAACGGGGAATATATCACGGCTCATTTTTCGCCCAAACGTATAAAAAATCAGAAAGAGATTGTCCTTTTGCCGTTGAAAGAGGGTAATAATCAGCTTGTAGTAAAATTTTATAGCGGATTTGATAAAGAGATTACCTGGGGAATAGAACCGTTAAAGGAGTGGACATTACATAGAATGAAATTATCGCAAGTTCAGTTGAGAGGTGGCAGTGAATATCATCGGGTTTCGATAAGACAAGCCAATCCTGAATCGAAAGTAACTCCGCTTAGAATGAATAATATAGAGATTAAATTGTAGGTTTGGTTTTAGTTTCTCGCCAAGCTCGCTAAGGGAATCGCTAAGTTCGCAAGGTTTTTGTGCAATTATATTACGTTCTATGCGAGAGACATAAAAAATAATAAAATATGAAACCATTATTTATACAATATCCACCTTGTGGCACTTGTCGCAAAGCAGCCAAATGGCTCGAGAGTAATAATATTGAAGTTGATGTTCGTCATATTGTAGAAAATAATCCAACTGCCGAAGAGTTGTCTGCGTGGATTGACAAAAGCGGTGTTTCGGTTCAGAAGTTCTTTAATACTTCGGGTCAGGTTTATCGTCAAAATAATCTGAAAGATGTTGTGAAAACCGCATCGAGAGAAGAGTTGATAAAACTTTTGGCAGGCAATGGTATGTTGGTAAAACGCCCGATTGTTGTAACTGAAGACTTCGTGTTGGTGGGGTTTAATGAAGAAGAGTATAGTAAAGCGTTTTTGGAGAAATAAACTTTTTCTCACACTAAGCACGCTGACGAAATTGCTAAGTCCTTAATTTTATATGTGTAGAAATTTAGTGTTTTCCGCATTTACCCCTTTAGGGGGGCAGGGGGTTAAAATACAATGAAAATAGGCAATATAGAATTTACTTCAAAACATCCGGTTTTTCTTGCACCGATGGAAGATGTAACCGATATTGGTTTTCGTTTGCTATGTAAGCAATTCGGAGCCGATATGGTTTACACCGAATTTGTATCGAGTGACGCTCTTATTCGTGATGTAAAAAAGACCAAGGAAAAACTGATATTAAGTGATGATGAACGTCCTGTTGCTATTCAAATTTATGGGCGCGATGTTGATGCAATGGTCGAAGCCGCCAAGATTTGCGAAGAAGCCGACCCGGAAATTATCGATATAAATTTCGGTTGTCCCGTTAGGAAAGTTGCCGGAAAAGGTGCCGGTTCAGGAATGTTAAAAACGCCTGAATTGATGCTTGAAATTACCGAAAAAGTAGTAAAAGCTGTAAAAAAGCCTGTTACCGTGAAAACCCGATTGGGATGGGACGATAACTCAAAAATTATTGTTTCGCTAGCCGAACAATTACAAGATTGTGGTATTGCTGCTCTCACGATTCATGGTCGAACACGTGCACAAATGTACACCGGGCAAGCCGATTGGACTCTTATCGGCGAAGTGAAAAACAATCCCAGAATGCACATTCCCATTATAGGTAACGGCGATATCGATTCAGCCCATACCGCTAAGCAACGTTTCGATGAAACAGGTGTCGATGCGGTGATGGTCGGTCGTGCATCTTTTGGTGCACCATGGGTTTTTCGGGAAATAAAATATTACCTTGAAACAGGAGAAGAGCTCTCAAAAGAACCCTTCTCGTGGTATCTAAATGTATTGAAACAACAAATTAATCAAAGTGTGAGTCGATTAGATGAGCGACGCGGAATTTTGCACAGTCGTCGCCATTTAGCAGCTTCGCCAATTTTCAAGGGAATCCCCGACTTCAAACCTACACGTATAGCCATGTTGCGAGCAAATACGCTTGACGAATTGTTTGAAATTATGGATGGAATAGAAGAAAATTATGGTTTGAAATAAGGAATCTGCCTATTTCCTCATCAAATCCAACAGATCTTTTTCACGAATATCATCGTGCAAGATATATTCATCGAAACCTTTAGGCTCAACTATCGGGGTAATATTTGTTGTTGTTTTTATCGGTTTTCCTAATAAGTTTTTATCACCAATTATGAGTTCAAAAGCCCTGTTTAGAAGAGGATCGCTAGTATCGCCAAACTCAACCATTTGATAACGGAATTCTTTTATTTGATTACCGTAACTTGGAGAGAATCCTGCAGTATAATCAGACTGACCTAAACTGTTATAGGTCTTAAACACAATCGGCTGCATTCCCCACTTGTTTCTTTCATCATTTTTTTCATATATAGAGATAGAACCTACGTCTTTTCCGGACGTTTTATCTCCTATCAAGATAATATTGTCCATATAGGGTATTAACCCATTTATTATCAGCTCACTTGCCGATGCTGTTCTTGTGCCTGTAATAATGTATAAATTTGAAAGATTTAATAAGGGTATTGGACTAAGAGAAACTCCATTTTTCACTATTTCGCTTTGGAAATAATCGTTGAAATAAGCGTCTCCATACTCTTTTCTAAGTGCATCTTCAAGTAGCGCGTTATATTTTCTATTCTGAAACACATTGTTGGTAGAGTGGTTTTTCACTAAAGCACTTGCCAAATATATAGCTGATGATACTCTTCCTCCACTATTATAACGCAAATCTAATATCAAATCAGAAATTCCTTTACTTTTCATATTGTTTAAAACTTGCATCAGTTGCAGGTCGTATTCATAAGAGTCATCACCTTTATCGCATTTGAAGGAGTTATAAACAAGATAGCCTATTTTTTTATTGTCAAAATTATAAACGCTATCTAAATATATCGGATTTTCAGCAAAATCAAAGTTCATTTTTACAGTAACATCATCCAAAGGCTCAGCTACTAATGCCCCTGTTTGTGGATTTTGAACGTAACGAACTCTCGATAATGTCTTATCGTTGTTTCCTAAAACAACATCTTTATAATTGTTTTCGGTTATCGTAACACCATTGATAGCTCTAATGCAGTCACCACGTTTAACGCCTTTTGCTTCAGCATCGCTTCCTTTTTTGGTATAGACTACTCTCATCTCTATTTCGGGGCTACCATTGGTTATGTAAAATGTTAGATACCTGAAACCAATATCAGAAGATGACACACCACTCAGATAATTTAGCAAATCCTCGTAGTTATCTTGAATCCACGAGAATCGATCGCCATCGGGATTACTAACAGGGTCGTATTTGTAGAGAAGATAATCGAAGAACTTATCTGGTTTAACTTGATATTGAGCGGATGATGGTGCGGGCATTTTATCATTCCATAAGTAGTAGATACTCATGTTGTCATAAATCCACTTGTTAACATATTCATCATCCGATTGATAATCTATTTTTTTCTTTTCGCAGGAAATGCTTAAAAAGAATAATATTAATGTTGTTGTGTATATAAATATTTTTTTCATTGATATAAAGTTTATTTGTTATTAATCAGATTATTAATTCTCCTTTGCCTTGTCTGATAATAATGAATTCTTCTCCTGTGCAGTCAACAACAGTTGAAGGCTCTATACCTCCATATCCTCCGTCAACAATAATATCAACAATATTTCCCCATACTTCGCCAATCAATTCCGGATTTGTAGCGTATTCAATCTCGTCGTAGTCTTCGTTTTTTACCGTCGCAGTCATTATTGGATTTCCAAGTGCGGAAACAATGGCTTGAATAATGTTATTATCAGGTATTCGAATTCCTACTGTTTTTTTGTTTTTGTAAATCTTCGGCAAAGAAGATGTTGTCGGTAAAATAAAAGTAAAAGGACCGGGCAAGTTTTTTTTCATCAACTTGAATGTGGGTGTATCTACTTTAGCGTATTCGCTTATATTGCTCAAACTATCGCAAATAATAGAAAGATTGCTTTTTTGCGGATTTATGTTTTTTATTTGGCAAATCTTCTCTACCGCACGTACATTTAGCGCATCGCATCCTACGCCGTAAAGTGTATCGGTAGGGTAGATAACCAGACCGCCATCACGTAAAACTGAAACAATGCGTTCAATTTCTCGTCTGTTTGGATTTTCGTTGTAAAGTTTTATAATCATAATGGTTACAAATGTATAAAATTTTTTTTTAGTTAACTAGTTTTTAGTAAATAAGTAAACAGCCTTTTGTGTAGTTTGAGTTTTTGATTTTAAGTTAGCTACTACTTAAAAGATAATAAAAAAAGCGATGGTTTCAAGATTGAAACCATCGCTTTTAAAGAGAAAAATCCAAAAAAGTATTTGTATAATTTATCCGTAGATAATGTTTCCGTTTTCATCACGGAATTCGTCTAATCCGTTACTGTATTGTTTCATTGCACGAAGGCTCATTCCCATTGATGAGAATCCACCATCATGGTAAAGGTTCTGCATAGTTACTTTGCGAGTAAGGTCAGAGAACATAGCGATACAATAATCTGCACAATCATCTGCACTTGCATTGCCAATTGGTGACATACGTTCTGCAAAGTCCATCAAGTCTTCCATACCTTTTACTCCGCTTCCGGCAGTAGTCATAGTGGGCGATTGAGAGATTGTGTTTACTCTTACACCTTTTTCACGACCATAAATATAGCCAAAACTGCGGGTGATTGATTCAAGCAATGCTTTCGCATCTGCCATATCGTTATATCCGTAAAATACACGTTGTGCTGCAACATATGTAAGTGCAAGTATAGAACCGTCGCGCTCAATAGCGTCAAGTTTACGTGCAACTTGCAACATTTTGTGGAACGATATTGCAGAGATATCTAATGTTTTTAGAAGCATATCGTAATCTAAATCATCATAAGTACGTTTTTTACGCACGTTTGGTGACATACCTATAGAGTGTAGTACGAAATCAATTTTCCCACCTAAAATTTCTGTTGATTTGCTGAATACCATTTCCAAATCTTCTACATTAGTTGCGTCAGCTGGAAGAATTTCGGCATTTAGTTTTTCACCCAATTTGTTTGTGTCTCCCATTCGCACAGCTACAGGAGTATTTGACAATGTGATAATTGCTCCTTCTTCAACGGCACGTTCAGCTACTTTCCAAGCTATAGACTGATCATTTAGTGCTCCAAAAATAACACCTCTTTTGTTTTTTAATAAGTTGTGATTCATAAATTTTACTTTTTGATGTTCCATAAAAAGTCTCAGAAAAAGACCTCTTGTTTTGAAAAACTGCACAAAAATATAAAAAATGTGCAATATAACAACAGTTATATCACATAATAGTTCAAAAAAGATGTTTTTTGTGTGTTTTTGTAACTTTTTTATGGAAATAAGTTATAAAAAGGGTTCATTTGGCAGTTGTTTTTTTGAAGTGATGAGAATAAAAAAAGCGACAAAATTAACTTTGTCGCTTTTCTCTATTTATTTAAAAAAATATTTATTTGTCATTTTCAACTGTAATCCCTTTCCAAACTAATGCTGATATTGCTGCACCAATGAAAGGAGCTACAATGAAGAGCCAAAGATTAGCAAGAGCTGTTCCTCCTTCAAAAAGAGCCGGGCCAATACTTCTCGCAGGGTTTACCGATGTTCCTGTAATTGGAATACAAACAATGTGTACCAGCACTAAAGCTAAACCAATTGCCAATCCGGCAAATTTGTTGTGACCGTTTTTGGCAGTTACACCTAAAACAACCAATACAAAAATAAATGTGAACACCATTTCAGCGACAAAAGCTACACCCATCTGTCCATCGGCAAAATTATTGGCACCTGTCAAAGTGGTTGTTGAACCTGAATCTTTTGCCAGGAACCACAAGATAGATGAGCCGATAATGGCACCGATAACTTGAAAAATCATGTACATACCGGCATCTTTACCGCTCATTCGCCCACTCATAAATACACCCAGTGTGATTGCCGGATTGATGTGGCATCCTGAAATACTCCCAATTGCATAAGCCATTGCTACTACTGAAAGTCCGAAAGCAAATGCTACACCTAATGTTCCAACTGTTGTGAAAGGTTGTGCTGCTCCTGCAAATACAGCTGCTCCACACCCCATTAAGACTAGTACCATGGTACCAATCATTTCTGCTAAATACTTTTTCATAATTAATATTCTTTAGTTTTATACTTGATAAAGAACGTATTAAATTATGAATCGGAAGATAGGTTATTTAACAAATTTGGTTAAGTGTGGAAATTTTCATCATTTATGCAGTGCAAAATGTGGTTTTCTGTTTATCCATTTTCCTCGTGTAAAGTCAGGAAAGCTTACCACTTTGCCATTTCCGGCAATAGATTCTTCCGACAGAGCCGATATTGCACTCCATGCGGCAGCATCATAACAATCGAGTGGTGCAGGTCTTTTTTCTCGTACCGCATTAAAGAAATCGACCATCATAATATAGTCCATTCCGCCGTGTCCTGCATTTTGCGCTGCCTCACCATGTTCTTGCCAAAGTGGATGATCGTATTTATCGAACCAATCAGACGATTTGTCCCATCTGTGTGCTTCGCTTTTTCCTTCAATATGTATGGTGTTACCATCGTTGTACCATAAACCCTGTGTACCTTGAAGTCTGAATCCCAACGAATATGGGCGTGGCGAATTTGTATCGTGAGTTACAATTATTGTTTCACCGCGTACGGTATTAATCATAGATGTAACTATATCACCCAATTTGAAATCGATATTTGCATAAGGATGGTTTTTTCCGCCATTATCAACGATATATTTATTCAATCCTCTGCTTTTAGTTGCCATAGCCGACAATGAGAGAAATCTGTTTCCGAAGTTAATATCCAACCAGTTACCTACCGGTCCTATACCGTGAGTAGGATACAAGTCGCCGTTTCTTTCAATTGAGTGAAAAGTTCTCCAAACAGCTTCTCCAATGGCACCTTTACCCATTTTAAGTTCCGCACCGGGTGTGTGATAGTAAGATTTTCCGTCATTAAATTTCACGTTTCGCAAGTCGTGTTCGTAACCGCAGCGGCAATGAATTATTTCGCCGAAAATACCTTCCCGCACCATTTTTAGAGCAGCCATAGCGTCACGTCTGTAGCAAACATTTTCTAGAATCATTAAGTTTGAACCGGTCTGTTCTGATGTGTCTACCAATTCCCAACACTCTTTCATCGTGTTAGCAGCCGAAACTTCCAGGCCTACATATGGTACACCTGCTTTCATTGATGCAACTGCCATTGGAACGTGCCACTCCCAGGGACTTGAAATAATTACCACGTCAAACTCTTCGTTTCGTAGCATTTTTTCATATTCCAAATCGCCACCTTGGTAAATTTTAGGCATTGGTTTTTCCCTTTTCTTAAATGTCTCTCTCGACATGTTGATAGAGAAGTCGGAAACATCGCAAATGGCTGTTACAACAGTGTCGGGGAATGACAAGATGTTGTTGAAATGCTCTTGCGAACGAAATCCTGTGCCAATAAATCCAACTCTTATTTTTCCATCTTTAGGATTAGATGCTCTCTTTTTGTCTAATAATGAAGTTTGAGCTTTTATTTTGGAATCTGTAATTGACGATGTTGCCAATCCTGCAGTTGCCAAAGCTGCTGTTTTTAAGAAGTTACGTCTCGATGTAGTCATAATGGGTAAATATATGAAGTTAATAAATAAGTTTGTTATGTTATGCTGGAGGAATTCGTAATCCCGAATTATACCCCTCCCCGCCTGTGGCGGTACTCCCCTAAAGGGGAAGTTGTAACGTATTCGATAGATAGTCGGAGAGATTTGTAACCCCGACAAAACGACATAGCGTTATTTGCGAATATCTTAAATCTTGGTTCTTGTGTCTTGTATCTAAAAAATAGATTTTTCACTTTGTTCAGAATTCAGAGAATCGCCCTTAGGCGATGACATACAGTATCTCAACACTTATACTACGGTCTTCGGTCATCTGACTTCGGACAAAAGCGTTAATTATTCACTGTGTTCACAAAAACAAACAAAGCTAACACTTTTGATAGAATTACTATTTTTTATTACAAATGTACTGTTTTGCACGTTTTTATCAAATTTTATATGAAATATTTTGAACTTTTTTCTTGTAGATTGTTATTAAGATAAATATTTATCAATGAAAGTTACTTATATTTATCATAGTTGTTACCTATTGGAGTTTGACGATTTTATGGTGATTATCGACTTCTTTAAAGATGTTTTAAAGGAAGATGAGGAAAAATTTTGGATAAAAGATTATGTGCTAAGTCAGGATAAAGAGCTGTATGTGTTGAGCTCTCATTCGCATTCCGACCATTATAATCCGGAAATACTCACCTGGAAATCAGTAAAAAATAATATACACTATATCTTTTCGAAAGAGATAGCTGATGCTTTGCAAGTTGAAGACAAGCAGATTGTTTTTTTGGATAAATTTCAAAGCTATAAAGATAACAATTTGAGTATTACTGCATTTAGCTCAACTGATGTTGGAGCGTCTTTTTTGTTGGATGTAGAAGGAAAGAAAATATTTCATGCAGGAGATCTTAATAATTGGCATTGGAATGAAGAGGTTTCTATACATGAAGCCACAGGCTACGAGAACTGTTTTTTGTGTGAATTGGAGTTGCTTGCAGAAAATGTAGATCAGCTTTTTCTTGCGATGTTTCCGATTGACCCACGTTTAGGAAAAGATTATATGCTCGGAGCAGAGCAGTTGTTGAAACGTTTTTCAATAGATTATCTGTTGCCAATGCATTTTGGCGAAAATTACGACAAAGCCAATGCAATTGCCAATTTTGCAAAATTACAAAATTGCAAGTATCTGGAAGTACATAAAAAAGGAGAATCATTTAAAATTTAAAATATAATATGAAAATTAAAAGCAGATTTGATCATTACAACATCAACGTTTTAGATTTACAAAAAAGTTTGGATTTTTACGAAAAGGCACTCGGACTCAAAGAGGTGAGAAGAAAAGAAGCTGATGATGGCTCTTTTATTTTGGTCTATTTGGGAGATGGAGAAACAGATTTTACTCTCGAGTTGACCTGGTTAAGAGATTGGGACAGACCTTACAATATGGGTGATAATGAACAACATCTATGTATGCGTGTAGCAAACGATTACGATGAAACTCGTGCTTTCCACAAAGATATGGGATGTGTCTGTTACGAAAATACGGATATGGGACTTTATTTTATTGTAGATCCTGATGGATATTGGATAGAAGTGTTACCTTTGAATAAATAATTTTTTTTGAAGGAGATGAACTATTTCAATTATAAACGAAGACCAACCATTGATGTTCAGATTGGTAATATCACATTGGGTGGAAATCATCCAATCGTTGTGCAGACAATGACCAATACCAACACGCTCGAGACCGAAGCATCTTCATCGCAGTGTGAGCGAGTCATAAATGCAGGAGCCGAATTGGTCAGACTTACGGCGCAAGGTGTACGCGAAGCGGAAAATCTGCAAAACATCAAGTCAGTTTTGACTAAAAAAGGATATACGACACCGCTCTCTGCCGATATTCACTTCAATCCACGAGCAGCAGATGCAGCTGCGAAGTTTGTTGAAAAAGTACGTATCAATCCGGGAAACTTTGTCGATAAATCGCGAACAAGCAGTGGTGCAGAGTTTACAGATGCCGAATATAGTGCCGAATTGGAAAAAATACGCGAAAGATTCACTTCGTTTATAAATATTTGTAGAGAAAACAACACGGCTATTCGTATCGGAGTAAATCATGGTTCGCTCTCCGACCGTATAATGAGTCGCTATGGCGATACTCCCGAAGGCATGGTTGAGTCGTGCATGGAATATCTGTGTGTAGCAGTTGCGGAAAACTTTACCGATATCGTAATCTCTATGAAATCATCCAATACGCTATTGATGACCAAAGCGGTGCGTTTACTGGTAGCTGCGATGGAAAAGGAGAATTTCCACTTTCCGTTACATCTGGGCGTAACCGAAGCAGGAAACGGAGAAGATGGACGCATTAAATCAGCTGTTGGAATTGGTGCATTGTTGAGCGATGGAATAGGTGACACAATCAGAGTTTCGTTGAGCGAAGAGCCGGAGTTTGAAATACCGGTTGCAAGAAAAATGATAGATTATATCTCGCAACGAGAAAATCACGAACAGATAAACGGAGAAGTTTATAACGGATTCTCATCTTTTTCAACTGAAAGACGAAAAACCAATGCAGTGAAAAATATCGGCGGAGATTCTGTCCCTGTGGTAATTTCAGATAGAAGCCGCTCGCTTGATATTAAGATAGACACAGATTTTATCCCGGATTTTATCTATGTAGGCAATAAAATTACCGAAAACTTGCCCGAAAATGTCGGTATTATTGTTGATTCTGATGGGTGGGAAGATAGAGAAAATATTTTTCCATTATTTACAGTTAACAATTTAGATAAAATAGATAACTCAAAATATAGGGAGACAATAAAATTTGTTCAACTAACTTATCCGCAACTCAATTCAGAAGTTATTCATTTTCTGAAAAATGAATCCAATGTTGTTATTATACTCAAAACCGAACATAAAAACGGAGTGGGTGAACAACGTGCATTTTTTCACAAGTTGTTAATTGAGAATTGTTTAGTTCCTGTAATTATACAACGAGAGTACAACGAAGACGATGAGGAAAATATACAAATAAAAGCGGGAATCGATTTCGGAACATTGCTTTTAGATGGATTTGGAAATGGAATTATGCTGAGCAATTCCGGTAAAATTGATGCTTGCAGAATTGACTCTTGTGCCTTTGGCATACTTCAGGCGGCACGAGTAAGAACATCGAAAACAGAATTTATCTCTTGTCCCGGATGTGGACGAACTCTGTTCGATTTACAAAAGACAGTTGCTCTTATAAAACAACATTTTTCTCATCTGAAACATCTCAAAATTGGTATTATGGGATGTATAGTGAACGGTCCCGGTGAAATGGCAGATGCAGATTACGGTTACGTGGGAGCCGAACGTGGTAAAATTTCGCTATACAAGAAAAAAGAGTTAGTAGAGAGAAGTATTCCGCAAGAAGAGGCTGTAGAGCGACTAATTCAATTGATAAAAAAGAACGGAGATTGGATAGACCCTGCATAGGCGATTGTTAAAAACATTGCCGTAAGTGCAATATTATCTCATTTTTGTTGCATATTTGCTAAAAAAGTAGTAATATTGCACCCGATTTCGACGAAAGCAAGTCGAATGTCAGGTCCCATAGCTCAGTTGGTTAGAGCACCTGACTCATAATCAGGGGGTCACAGGATCATGCCCTGTTGGGACCACGAAGATTTAAAGAGCTGTCTTTTTATAAGGCGGCTCTTTTTTAGTATATAGCCGGGAGTATGAAGTCTGTATAAAAAGTCTCTAGTGTTAGTAGGTGGGCTGTAGTTTTGAATGGTGCGACTTTGTGATTTGTAGATTTACGACCTTAACGAAAAATCTTTGCGTTCTTTGCATGAAATAAAAAACTAATAGTTAGCGTCTAAAACCGTTAAAATCAGAAAATATCTTTCAAAAAACAATCTATAAAATTTGAGCAAATTCCAAAAAAATCGTAAATTGCAGTCTGAAAACAAATATTTTTTTAACCTCTAAAAACAAAATATTATGGCTTCTACTAATACTGTAAATTGCGGTAATACTTCATACCGCGGAAATGATAGGGTGCTATTTGGTTTTATTCTGGGCTTATTGGCATTCTGGCTATTTGCAATGACAATGTTCAATGTGAATGTTGTAATGAACGAAGAGTTGGGACTTCCCGGTTCAACTCTCAATTTGGCAATATCTATAACCTCACTTTTCTCCGGAATGACAATTGTTATGTTCGGAGGAATAGCTGATAAAATAGGCAGAGTTAAAATTACGAGACTAGGTTTTGTTTTAGCTATTGTTGGTGCGGCTCTTGTTGCTGCTACACCTCCACAACATGCCCTTACGGCAGTGGTGCTTATTACAGGTCGCATATTGCAGGGTCTCTCTGCAGCATGTATTATGCCGGCTACATTAGCCCTTCTTCGTGAATATTGGGATGAAAAAGGTCGTCAGCGTGCTGTCAGTCTGTGGAGCATGGGTACATGGGGAGGCACTAGTTTTGCTGCTGTTATAGGTGGTGCTTTGGCAGATAATATCGGTTGGCGTTGGATATTTATTATCTCTGCATTGCTCTCCTTATTAGGTTTCTATCTGATTAGGGATGTGCCTGAAAGCAAATCTGAGGAGGCACAAAAACATCGATTTGATTTTGTGGGCATGATTCTTTTTATGTTTTTCATTGTAACTCTTCAGTTATTGGTAAGCAACGGTTCATCTAAAGGGTGGAATAACAGTGAGTCTGCTGTTTTGGGTATAGTTTCAATTATCTTTCTTATACTCTTTATTCTATTTGAAAACAGAAAGAAAGATAGTACATTTATCGACTTTAAACTTTTTAAAAACAAAACATTTACAGGAGCAACTATCTCTAATTTTATTCTTAACGGTACCTCAGGAGTTTTAATAGTTACACTTATGCTGATGCAGCAAGGTGGTAACGTTAATGCCGACACAACCGGATTGCTAACTATAGGGTATGGAGTGGTTATATTGTTATTTATTCGTGTAGGTGAAAAACTTTTACGCATGTATGGACCGCGTAAACCGATGATATGGGGATGTGTTATACTGTTGATTTCCATAGCGTTTATGTTGCCAACAAATATAATGACAGGAGATTATATGATATTGATGTCTATTGGATATATTTTTTTCGGTTTAGGTCTTGCATTTTATGCTACTCCATCAACTGATGCGGCTATTTCTAATCTTCCCGAATCGCAATCTGCAGCCGGTTCAGGTATCTACAAGATGGCTTCATCGCTTGGCAATGGATTTGGAGTTGCCATCTCTTCTGCTATTTATACCGGGATAGTGATACATGGCAGACCATTTACGGCACTCGATTCTATTTTTGTAGGAAGACAGGACAACATTGATGTACGACATGGAGCAATGATGGCACTTTTATTTAATTTTATAATGATACTTGTTGCTATTATAGCCATTATGGCAACCGTGCCAAAACAGAAAAAGAAAGAAAAGATTGCTTGAATAATTTAGAAGTTTTATATTAAGTGGTGCGGGTTTTGTGTTCACGTGTCGTGGCTTAGCGTTCTTTGCGTGAAACAAAAAACTAATAGTTGAAGTCTAAAACCGTTAAAATAGGAAAATATCCTTCAAAAAACTCTCTTATTCACCACAAAATCACTATTTTTGCATCTTAAAACAGATAATGACAAAAATATGATAAAAATTACTTTTCCCGATGGTAATGTAAGGGAATACGAAAAAGGAACAACAGCACTACAGATAGCGGAAAGTATTAGTTCGCGATTGGCACAGGATGTACTTGCTGCAAGCATAAACGATGAAACATGGGATTTAACCCGCCCCATAGAGAACGACTCTACAATTCAACTCTTGAAATGGGAAGACGAAGAGGGTAAACATGCATATTGGCATTCATCGGCTCACTTGATGGCAGAAGCATTGCAGGAACTTTATCCGGGCATTAAGTTTGGAATTGGTCCTGCTATCGAAAATGGATTTTACTACGATGTTGATCCGGGCGAAGGTGTATCTATAAAAGAGGGCGATTTTCCGGCTATCGAAAAGAAAATGTTGGAACTGATTGCTGCTAAGGAGACTATCAGAAGAGAAAATATATCTAAGGCAGATGCCATAAAAATGTTTTCTGAGCGTGATGAGCACTATAAAGTAGAACTTATCGAAGAATTGGAAGATGGAGAAATAACAACATATACCCAAGGCAATTTTACCGACTTATGTCGTGGACCACACTTGCCTAATACATCTTATATTAAATCTGTAAAGATACTTTCGGCAGCAGGTGCATATTGGCGTGGCGATGAAACTCGTCCGCAACTTACTCGTTTGTACGGAATTACTTTCCCGAAGAAGAAAATGCTCGATGAGTATCTGCAAATGTTGGAAGAGGCAAAGAAACGCGACCATCGAAAAATTGGTAAAGAGTTGGAATTGTTTGCATTTTCTCAAACCGTTGGTGCCGGACTTCCATTATGGTTGCCAAAAGGTACTCAATTGCGTCTTCGTCTGGAGGACTTTTTGAAACAGATTCAACGTGAGTTTGATTACCAACAAGTTATGACACCGCATATCGGTGCAAAACAACTTTATGTAACTTCGGGGCACTATGCTAAATATGGAAAAGACTCTTTCCAACCAATTCACACACCTGAAGAGGACGAAGAGTTCTTATTGAGACCGATGAACTGTCCGCACCATTGCGAAATTTATAAAACTTCGCCACGTTCTTATAAAGACTTGCCGTTGCGTTTGGCAGAATTTGGCACCGTATATCGTTATGAGCAAAGTGGTGAGCTGCACGGTTTGACACGTGTAAGAGGTTTCACCCAAGATGATGCTCACATTTTCTGTACACCCGACCAGGTAAAAGATGAGTTTTTGAAAGTGATGGATATTATCTTCATTATTTTCAAAGCATTGGATTTTGAGAACTTCGAAGCTCAAATTTCGTTACGCGACCCCGATAATAGAGAAAAATATATCGGAACAGATGAAAATTGGGAAAAAGCAGAACGTGCTATTGTAGAGGCTTGTCAGGAGAAAGGCTTAAAAGCAAGTGTTGAATTGGGAGAAGCTGCTTTCTATGGTCCAAAGCTCGACTTTATGGTGAAAGATGCTTTAGGTCGTCGTTGGCAGTTGGGAACCATCCAGGTGGATTACAACCTTCCCGAAAGATTCGAGTTGGAATATACCGGAGCAGATAATCAAAAACATCGTCCTGTGATGATTCACCGTGCACCATTTGGCTCAATGGAGCGTTTTGTTGCTGTACTAATTGAGCATACTGCAGGAAAGTTCCCGTTATGGCTTGCACCTACTCAGGCAGTTGTGTTGCCTGTTAGCGAAAAATTCAACGATTATGCTTATGATGTTGCAAGACAATTGAATCGTATGGAGATTCGCGCAGAAGTTGATGACCGCAACGAGAAAGTAGGTCGAAAAATCAGAGATAACGAGCTGAAACGAATTCCTTATCTTCTTATCGTAGGAGAGAAAGAAGCAGAAAATGAAGAAGTTTCCATAAGAAAACAGGGTGGAATAGATGAAGGTACCGAAAAATTGACTATTTTTGCGGATAGATTGAAGCAAATCGTTGAAAATATGATGAATGCAAGATAATATGGCATTAATCAGAGCATAATCATAATTTGTTTTATTCAACAATTATTCATATATTAATATAAAAAAGAAAGGAAATAATTTTAAACTGAATGAGAAGCAACTTTAGAGACACAAGATCGAAAGAACAGCAACATAGAGTAAATGAAAGAATTCGCGTGCCCGAAGTAAGACTAGTAGGTGAGAATGTAACGGAGGGAATCTATGAAACTCGTGAAGCACTTAGAATTGCTGAAGAACAAGAATTAGATTTGGTTGAGATAGCTCCAACGGCTACACCTCCGGTATGTAGAATTATCGATTATCAAAAATTCTTATACCAACAAAAAAAGAAAAAGAAAGAGCAAAAAGCAAAATCGGTAAAAGTTACTGTAAAGGAAATCCGTTTCGGACCGCAAACAGATGACCACGATTATAACTTTAAACTTCGTCATGCTACCAACTTTTTGAAAGATGGTGCAAAGGTAAAAGCCTATGTGTTCTTTAGAGGACGCTCAATTTTGTTTAAAGATCAGGGAGAATTGTTGTTGGCTCGCTTTGCAAACGACTTGGAAGAGTATGGGAGAGTAGAGCAAATGCCGACAATGGAAGGAAAAAGAATGTCAATTATGTTGGCTCCTAAAAAGGCTCCTTCTTCTAATAAAAAGGAACAGAAAGAAGAGTAATATATTATTTCCGATTTTAGACTTCGGAATTACGATTTTTGGGCATTGTGGTTTTAATCCACTTTGCCCATTTTTTTATTCCAATCCGAAAAAATATATTTTTATTGCCTGAATAGGCAAGATTTTTTCATAACCACGCTCTCGCGCAAATCCTTTCGCGTGAAATATTGGGCTGTATCAAAATAAAGCAGTTCATTGTGTTGTTATACTAAATGGATTTTTTAGCGGAATGAAGTATCTATTTTTTAGTATTGTTGTCCGATAAAAATTTTCATATTATTCTGAAATGATTTATTGTAAACAATTTCAGTAATTCTTTGAAAAAAATGGCTTGGAAAGCCAAACTTTCATAACCGTATGCAATCCCGATGTTATATCGGGAGTAGCTTACGGTATAAACATGCACCCAACTCTTCAACCCGAAGTGGTTGGACTTTTATAAAGTGCTGCCTTTCAGGCAGTATTGATGAGTTGATTGTCTCTCCGCAAGCTGCTCCACTTTCAGTGGATTGCATGCGGTTATGGAAATCTCGCCTTTCAGGCGACGAAATATTTTTTATCGGACAGCAATAATTTTTTAGATAAAAGATATAAGAGCCAAGAAGAAAGACTTTTTTCAATGTGATTGGCAGATAAATGTAGAGACGTGATATTATCGCGTCTCTTTTTTGTGTTTAGTAGAGACATTGTCCCGATAAGTCTGGATTTACATTATATTTCAACATGCCGCGTCTCTACAACCTGTCGATGTAAACCAGGATGGATAACAGAAAAACTGCCTCACCAGAGGCAGTTTTTATGAATATCTATTCAGATGAATATGTTATTTAACCATAACTTTCTTCACGATGTTTTGACCATTGTTTTCTACTTTTACAATGTAAGCACCTTTTGGAAGATTGTTGTTTCTGAATTCTTTACCATCAATGCTGAATATGCTGATTGAAGTGTATTCGCCATCAGCAACGATTGCGCCATTTTCTGCATAAACTCTCATATCATTACCTGTTATATTTTCGATAGAAGTAGCTGATGTCATTGCCAATGGGGTTATTTCACTATTTAATACTTGTGCGTTGTTCATCGGGTTCATGTAGTTTTTAGCAACAAATGCTACAACATCCATGTTTTCAGCATTCCAACCTGTTGGCAATGTCGCTTCTGCAGTTACACTATAAGAGTTCCCATCCCATTCAATTTTTGTTCCTGCAGCATTGTCGCCCAAAACGTCTCTAATCACATTATTGTGAATATATACACCTCCACCCATCCCATATTGAGTTGTAGATGAGATAGAATTTTCTAATAAGAAAATAACTACATACATATCTTCTGTGGGCGGAGTACCACTTTTGTCAATACCATGTGCTGTAATTTTTACTTTTCGGTCTGTGGCGACTGTATTTTCTTGAGTAATATCAATTGTTATTGTAGTAGGAGTAATTAATGCATCTATTAAAAAGTCATTAATTTCAGTAACAGTTAAATCGTTAAGAACAGTCATTACAGGAATATTTCCTTTGAAAATAGTTCTGTCAATCATTAAAGCGGGTACATAATCTAACCCTGTTCCAAAAAATCTTAAATAACTTTGAGATTCAAGAATTGTATATTTGTCTGTTTCAATGAGTGGATTGCCACTTAGAGATTTATATGCATGGTGAGTTACCCAATTAACTTTACCTTTAAACTTTGGCTGGTTGATTATATTTTTTATACGATCATTTCCAGAAGGACCATATATAGCTCCTTCAGTTGTAAATTCTTCTAACAATACTTTCCGTCCTAAAAGTTGAGCAGGGTCATATGCGTTTACAGTAGTAGTAAAAGTTCCTCCGTTAAACTCGACTCCATTAATTTTAGTAATAGTTAAGTTAAAGTCACCACTCATATTAATTTCAACGTTGTTGAGAGTTACAGTTTTAATACTTAAATCTGCGGGTATATTAACATTAATTGGTACCGAAATAGGTTAATTTGTTCCAAGTGAATAGGTGATTTCAATATTATTTATATCGTTTGTTCCAGAATTACGAATTTTAATAGGAATGTTTATAGCTGTGTTAACTTCTATGTTTTTTGGCATATTTACATATGCAATATCGACAATATTAGCAAACATTTCATCACTACCCGATAGTAGCATTTGTACTGTAAGAGCACCGAAGTCTTTAGTGTAATCGGCAAATCCGGTATTATCAATACTTAGCAAAAATGCACCTTCTGTTGTTGCACAATAGCTTGTAAAACCAAAAGGATAAGTACCACAAGGTAGCACAGGTATCTTGTAACCAAAGTAATATTCTTTCTTTTCTAATACCAAAGGTGTCTCAAAAACAACTTCATTCCAACCACTGGAAAGACTACTTAGAGTTTTGTAAGCGATATTAGCTCCGGTAGGAGTTTCACGAACGAAAACGGATATGTTGTTTACTGTTTCACATAGCCCAACATTGATACCAACTAATTCAGCTCCCATGTATGGAGTTATAAAATCGGCACTGATTTTTGCCATAGCTATAACTGCGGTTGCTGTAGAACCAAATCCAATTCCAGCTGATGTGTCAAAAGTATTTGCACAAAAACCTAATCTGTAGTATCCTGCTTTATTGTCATTTGATGCAAGATTTTCATTATCATTAGGATTGGGAATTAATGTAAGCATTTGAGCAAATGCAGTATTGCACATAAAGGAGGCAATCAATGTTAGAAGTAGTAGATTTTTTTCATATGTTTATAATATTATTAATTGTCAAAATCACAATAAACCAGAATGATATTCGTCATTAGGGACTTCAAAGTTATGAAATTATTATTTAAAAAAAAACT
>CAYFUW010000001.1:0-111382 GCA_964346495.1 uncultured Dysgonomonadaceae bacterium | reverse complement strand
TACAAGGATAGCATAGTGGTTCTCACGCTATAGCGTGGGCTGCTATTGTTACATCTGTATCCGAGGTTTCCTACGACCTTCAAGTAAGAGTGTGGCATTGTGGTTCACGCTTCTTCGTAGTATGAACATTATATAGTCTAATTATGAGATATGTACTTGTGTTGATATTATCGTGCTTTTCCATTATTGGTTATGCTCAAAACTTTGTCATAAGTGATAATGACTCAACTATTACAACTGAATATAACGATGGGAAATTATGGGCATATCGGTATATGAATGGATATGTTGTCGGATTAACTTGTTATGAATCAAAGGATGATTATGGTAAATATTATCAAATGCGGATATATATTAACAACCAAAACTCTCAAAGTGTAACCTTTGACCCTAATGAAGTAAACGCATATCTCATAAATAAAAAAGGAGAAGCTATTTCACTTGAGGTCTACACCAATGAGGAATTCCAAAAGAAAGTTAAGAGAACGCAAAATTGGGCTATGGCACTATATGGTTTTTCAGCAGGATTAAATGCAGGAAGTGCAGGATACTCCACATCATATTCTACCACATATTCTCCCAATGGTTATGCTTATACTACAATGACCACTCATTATAACCCTAATGCAGCATATCAAGCAAATTTAGTAGCGAATGCACAAATTGCTACTTATGGAAAACTGATGGCAGACGAAAGAGTTACAAAAGAACAGGGGTATTTAAAGAAAAATACAATCCACCCTAATGAGGGTATTGTTGGGTATATGAATATAAAAAGGAAGAAAGGAAATATTCTAACCATCAACATACCCATAAATGGCAATGTGTATTCTTTTGAATTGGATGTAAACAAGAAGAATAATAAATAATCGCTAATTGAGTTATAAACACTAAAAATACTATGTATATGAAAAAAATTATATTGTTTTTTGCAACATTGTTCATGAGTGTTATATCATTTGCTCAAAGCAATTCAGAACATCTGACTTTTAAGGGTGTGCCTATTGATGGAACTCTTAGTGAGTATGTCGCTAAAATGAAAAGTGCTGGATTTAAGTATTTAGGAGAACAAGACGGAACCGCCATTTTACAAGGTGATTTTGCAGGGTTTAAGAGTTGCACTGTCGGAGTTTCAACACTTAAAGCAGTAAATGTTGTTAGTACAATTGGTGTTATTTTCCCTGCATGTGAGGATTGGAGTTCACTTGAACGTGATTATGAACACCTTAAATCAATGCTCACCCAAAAATATGGCGAACCTGCCGAAGTTGTCGAGAAATTTCAAGGAAGAGTAATTCCTGATACTAACAATGAAAAATTGCATGAATTATATATGGATAGATGTACTTGGTACACTACATTTGAAACTAAAAATGGCGATATACAATTGTCTTTACAAAAGGGCGAATACAGCCAATGCTTCGTTTTATTAAAGTATTATGATAAAATAAACTCTGATACTGTTCGCTCGGCAGCTATGGATGATTTGTAACCTTCAATAGATTCAATTTTATGACCGAAGTATCCATTTCAATAATAGCGATAATCATTGCACTGATATTAATTCTGTGGCTTTACATCTTTCTCCCTGTAAAAATGGCTAAGAAAAGAGGTCGTAGTGCCATTGGATGGGTTTTACTCTTTTGGATTATTTCTCCACTTTGGGGAATTATCGTTTTGCTTGTATTAGGTGACAGCAAACAGAAAATCCGTGAAGATATAATGGAGGAACTTCATCGCAATTAGTGTTAGAATTGATATATGAACCTTTTGCTTGCCATAATTGCTTGTGTCGTTGGTGCCTCTATTATTATCATAGCAACCATCCGAATACGCCTAAAAAACAAGTCCAAGGAACTTTCAGAAAAGTTAAACCACATATCTTCTTATAGTAATAAATCCAATTATGAGCAAGCAAAAGAGAGATTGTCGGCATTAAATAACGAAACATTTATTGATATTCCGACCGACCTTAATAATGTTTTTTCATGTAAGATAATCTCTGCAACGCAAGAAAAGGATTTCACAAATCATTATATACCATATTTTCAAGAGGCGCATTCATTAGTCAAGAGACTTGAAGCCTTCAATATCACTCCATCTGTAGCAATCTCAAACCTAATTCGTGACTTTGGAAATATCAATAAGATTGTCGAGCAACATAATGATGCGGTTATAAATTCTTTACTTAATACACATAAAGAATTTTTCGACCATTGTTTGAAATATCCATTGGATAAGCAGCAAAGACGCTCAATCGTTTCAGAAGAAGATAATTGCTTGGTTGTTAGTAGCGCAGGTAGTGGAAAGACCTCTTCTATTGTTGGAAAAGTCAAGTATCTAACAGAAATAAAAGGCATTGTACCTCATAGAATTTTACTCATTAGTTATACGAACAAAGCAGCAGCCGAACTTACGGAAAGAATGGCTACTGATGGCTTGAAAGGTTATACATTTCACAAATTAGCCATTGATATTATCGGAAAAGCGACAGGTACAAAGCCATCTATTTGCGATAATACAGATTCTTTGTTTATAGATATTTATCACACTCTATTAGAGAATAAGGCTTTTAAGAATAGCGTAGTAGAATATTTCATTGATTACCAATCTAATGAAGCGGATTGGGAACAGCGCAAGAATGAAAGGCGAGAAAAGTTGTCGGAACAAAAAAACGTGCAGCTAAAAGCGATGTTTCCCGATATGGATGGTCGGGCTATATATGTGAGAAGTGAACAGGAGCAAAAGATATGCTTTGTCTTATCATCACTTGGAGTAAAATTCAGATATGAAGAGCCATACGAACATCAATTAGCAGATGAAATGCATTCTCAATATCGCCCCGATTTCTCAATATATTTTGAGCAAGCAGGAGTAATCAAACGCATCTATTTGGAACATTTTGGAGTTGATGAACATAGTCTTGTGCCCGCTTGGTTTGCAAAAGACAAAAATATAACATACGAAGAAGCCAATCAAAAATATAATGATGGTATAACTTGGAAGAAAGCAGCTCATGAAAAATTTGGCACTCAACTTTTAGTAACATCAAGTGCAGATTTCCATTACTCTGATATAAGGGGGAAACTCCGAAAATTATTAGATGACGCAGGTGTACCAATTCAAGAGAAAACAGATGAAGAATTATATGATTTGGTTTTACCAAAAGGTAGTAAGCAAGAAAAGGCATTTATACGACTTGCTGTTACTTTCGTGACATTAGTAAAATCAAGTTGTAAATCAGTTAAAGAAGTTCTGAAACAAGCAAAGAATGCAGATGATGAGCGAAGTGTTTTTATTATCAAGAATATATTTCAACCTGTATATGAGCGCTATATAAGTGCATTAAGCGATAGTAATCAAATTGATTTTACCGATGCGATTCTTCAAGCCACGGAAATATGTCGTACTTCGCACCTTGTCGAGTATGACTATATCATTGTGGACGAGTTTCAAGATATATCAGTTGACCGCTACAATTTCTTGAAAGTATTACGAGACGGAAATCCACCTGCAAAGTTGTATTGCGTGGGTGATGATTGGCAATCCATATATCGTTTTTCGGGAAGTGATATGGCTCTTTTTAATCAATTCCCCGAATACTTTGGAGCAACGGAGATAAACAAAATTGAAACTACGTACAGATTTGGAGAACCTTTGGTTTCGTTGTCCTCTCACTTCATACAGCGCAATAAAGCCCAAATACAAAAAGATATACACTCGTTCAGTTCTGAAATGAAAACAGAGTTGGAGTTCTATTCTTACGATAGGCGAGATTATTGCAATACGATAGGACAACTTGTGGCATCTATTCCATCAGATAAATCTATATTTTTGTTGGGGCGTTATTCATTTGATGATTATTACCTTTCTTTTATGTATCAATCCATTAAAGAGGGTAATAGGTTCTTTTACGTAATAGGAGAACGAAAAATCGAGTTTTTGACCGTACATAAATCAAAAGGTCTTGAAGCCGATTATGTAATACTTTTGCAATGTAATAAAGATACGTATGGCTTCCCTTCTCTTGTGAGTGATGACCCTGTGCTTAAATATGTACTCACTAAAAGCGACCAATTTCCATATGGAGAAGAGCGTAGATTGTTTTATGTGGCAATAACAAGGGCAAAGATGAAAACCCTTGTGCTATATGACAAGCGTTTCCCTTCTGTATTTGTAGATGAGTTCTTACATCCCGAAAGGGTTTCAGAAGAAAACTACGTAAAGCACCCTAATGCCAATAAAAGATGGACAAGAGGAGCAGACCAATTTTTATTGAAATTGCATGATGAGGGTAAAAGTGTGAAATATATAGCAGCCAAAATGGGCAGAAGCCAAACTTCAATCGTAATGAGATTAAACAAACTTACCCAATAGTCGGTATTTTATTTATTCTTCAATATTGCATGTATTGGATATTTCCTTACCTTTGCATCAGAAACGAGTTATTTGACAGCATAGCACCGCAAAACGCTGAAAATCGCACGGTTGCCAATTCGTTACTATTATTTCTCAAATGCTCCGTTAAATGTTTATTTCTCAAATGGTTGTGCCAAACCGTTGAAAATCTAAAATATACGATAAATTGTAACTTTGAAACCGTATTAATATTTACTAAAACCCACTTCATATGGTTTTAAATTATATTTGGATTGCCTTTTTCGTTATCGCTTTTGTAGTAGCTTTAGTCAAACTAATTTTCATGGGCGATACAATGATATTTACCGAGATAATGAACTCCACATTCGACACGGCAAAACTCGGGTTTGAAATTTCTCTCGGATTAACAGGTGTACTTTCGCTATGGATGGGTGTGATGAAAATCGGAGAACGTGGCGGAATGGTCGATGTGTTCTCGAGAGCTGTCGCACCGCTATTCTCTAAGCTTTTTCCCGATATTCCAAAAGGACATCCGGCATCTGCATCCATGCTAATGAATATTTCGGCAAATATGCTCGGGTTGGACAATGCGGCTACTCCATTCGGACTCAAAGCGATGAACGAACTCCAAGAGATAAATCCACATAAAGACAAAGCTTCTAACCCAATGATTATGTTCCTGGTACTCAATGCATCAGGGCTCACACTCATTCCTGTTACAATTATGGTATATCGGGCACAAATGGGAGCGGCAAATCCTTCCGATGTTTTTATCCCGATTATGATTGCGACATTCGTGGCAACTTTAGTGGGCGTTATCGCAGTTTGCATCAAGCAACGAATAAATATATGGAACAAGGCTATAATGGGATTTTTCGGCGGACTTTCGTTGATTATTGGCGGAACAGTTTGGTTGTTTAATTCGATGTCGCAGGAGCAGGTATCGCTATACTCAGGACTTGTAGCAAACCTAATTCTTTTCAGTATAATTATCGCTTTTATCGTTAAAGGTATGCGACGTAAAATAAATGTTTTCGATGCTTTCATCGATGGAGCAAAAGATGGTTTTCAAACCGCTGTTCGAATTATTCCCTATCTGATAGCTTTGCTTGTAGGAATTGGCGTTTTTCGTGCATCGGGAGCGATGGATTTTTTAATGGACGGATTAAGAGCAGGCGTTGCATTTTTAGGTTTGGACACTCGTTGGGTTGACGGAATGCCTACCGCTTTAATGAAACCTTTAAGTGGCAGCGGTGCTCGCGGAATGATGATTGATACGATGAAAATTTTCGGTGCCGATTCTTTTGCAGGAAGATTATCAAGCGTATTGCAAGGCGCTACAGATACTACTTTCTATATTGTCGCTGTTTACTACGGAGCCGTGAACATAAAAAACTCACGCTATACCGTTCCATACGCGCTTTTGGCTGATTTAGCAGGCGTTATCGCTGCGATATTTGCGAGTTATCTGTTCTTTGAGTAGAAATAAGTCAAACATCACGCATTTAATACACTATAAATTATGATTACATTTCAAGCAGAAAACATCGCTTTTCCTAAAATCAAAAGACAAATAACAAAAAAATGGATAAAATTAGTTGCTGAAAATTACTGTAAAAAAATCGGCGAAATATCTTATCTATTCTGTAACGATGAAAAAATTTTAGAAGTTAATCGCGAATATCTTTCTCACGATTATTATACCGATATTATTACATTCGATTATTCAGAAGATGATAAAATATCGGGAGATATTATTATAAGTTTGGATACTGTACGCACCAATTCACAAAAGTATCAAACCGATTTAATGGAAGAACTTAATCGGGTAATAATTCATGGAATCTTGCATTTGTGTGGACTTAACGACAAATCTCCAGAAGAAGAAAAAGGCATGAGAGAAGCCGAAAATCAAGCTCTAAATATTTTAAAATCGATAAGTTAAAACAACTTTTGTAATTAAAAATTACTTTTGAAAACAACATTTGTAAACATCTAACAATTATCAGATTATCTCTATTATTCCATCTCTAATACTTCACGATATTGAAAGCATCTGCGAAACAAATTGTTGGGAAGCATGAAATAGACGATGAGTTTACAAATGTTGTGAAAACCAACGATCTGCTTGACACTCAGCATCTTCCTGTGTTTTTTAATCTTCGTAATTGCCCAATCGTAGTGACTCGAAGTTGCCGAAACACGATTAGCTCTCAATGTACTAGTCACTTGATAAAATAAAAAAACCACCGAGTTCATTCAGTGATTTTTTATTATCTTTCATTATTTGGGAGATACCTAATAACATTAGTTCCATATAAAGACAGTAATTACTTACAAATAAAAGGCATTACATACAATATACATTATAGTTCCATTTAAAAGTTGATGGATGTTTAGGAGCATATACATTTACCTGTTGACCTGTTCCTGCAATATATTTGTAATGTACACATCTTGTTGTCATATTAAAACTTCCATTAGACAACTGAGTAGAAGAGTATCCTTGTACATTTGATTCAGCAGGACTATAGCCACACTCTGGCGATGTTGCTGCAATAAATAAAGAATTTTGCGGAATTGTAACTACATAGCTTGCTTCGCAATAATCAACTATATATACTACATTGGCATATAAACCAAGTTCTGGATGGCTTTGATAAAGCATTATTTTTTGGTTATCCATATTAGGTCTAACATATAAATCAGAATATCCTGTCACAGAAAAATTATTCATACCAGGATGAACAAATATACTACGAGTAGATGAACTTTGCTTTGCATTACTAACTGTATCTGAGGAATTTATTCTTTTATCCTTTTCAAACAAATAAATTTCCAATTCTTCTAAAGAATTAAATACTTTTACATCTGATCTTTCTATTGAATGCGAACTTTGTCAATTATCGACAAAATTAGAAAATTCTGGTTCTTTTGTACAACTCCAAAGAACTATAAAAGAAAGAGTAAAAAATAAAATTTTTCTCATAAAAGCTAATTTTGATATTTTTGTTCTGATAATTTAAATTTATTTTATTATAACATATAACCCAAGGAAAGGTTTATAGTATAACAACTATTTGATAAGTTACCTGTAACATGTTTAGTTAAGTTATTCAAAAAGGAAACCTTTGTTCCGAGCAGTAACCTTTTTAAACTATAATCAAAACCGATTTCAGCTTTATATCCAAATTGGAGTTTATTCCCAATATAATCTTTTTCCATGTTGACTTTATTATTATCTTTGTAATATTTGTTATTTATTGGGATATCAATTTTAGGACCAATACCAATGTATACATTTAATTTATTTTTATATAATTTTAATTGAATAGTACTGCTACATTGCAAATTATTGATGTAAAGATATAATGTTTCTTTTTTATCTCCAAAAATACCTGAAAAAATCTCCATACTTCTTCCTGTTTTTACATAACCTAAACCTCCAGAAAATTTTAAAAAATTTGAAAGACTATGTTCATAAACAATGTTAGTATTATATCCGTAAATATTATTGGTAAAAAGAATGTTTTGTTGTGATTTCATGTGTGAAATCACAATTCCATTTTCGATTTTTATTGTTTGGGATAAACAAGTAGTTGTTTAAATAAAGAAAATAATAATCAAAATAAGAAAAGAAAAAATATTTATTTTTTTCATATCTACGCTATATTTAGTTTTGTTTTATTATATACGTGTAATTAACTGTTTTATTTTATAAAACAACATGTAAGTGTAAAAAAATATTATTCAATCTATAAAATTATCTGCTTGTTCAAAACCTATACTAAAAATCAGACATTCCTAAAATCTAAATCCCATATATAAAATAATTTATCTATCTTTGCGTGTTACTTACATTTACAGATGAATTTTAATTACGACATAATTGTAGTCGGAGCCGGACATGCCGGCTGCGAAGCCGCTACCACCGCTGCTAACTTAGGCTCAAAAGCATTACTTATCACAATGGATATGAACAAGATAGCACAAATGAGCTGCAATCCGGCTGTAGGTGGTATCGCGAAAGGACAAATCGTGCGTGAAATTGACGCGATGGGTGGGCATATGGGAATCGTGACTGACAAAACCGCGATTCAGTTTCGTATGCTCAACCGCTCAAAAGGACCTGCTATGTGGAGTCCTCGTGTGCAAAGTGACCGTGAAAAATTCATCTATACATGGCGTTCGATAATCGAAAACACACCAAATCTTTATCTTTGGCAAGACACCGTAACAGAACTTTCGTTTAAAAATGGAGAGATAACAGGTGTAAAAACAAGCTTAGGAGTTGAGTTTCTCGCAAAAGCCGTTATACTTACAAACGGAACATTTTTAAACGGATTAATTCATGTTGGTAAAGTTCAGGTGGGTGGTGGACGCATTTCAGAACCATCATCTTTCGGCTTAACAGAGCAATTGACAGAAATGGGCTTCGAAGCCGACAGAATGAAAACCGGAACGCCTGTTAGAATAGATGGCAGAAGTGTAGATTTCTCATTGATGGAAGAACAAAAGGGTGAAGAAGATTTTCATAAGTTTTCTTATCTGGATAACATTCATCGGGAACTAAAACAGCGCAGTTGCTGGATAACATATACGTCTGAAAAAGTTCACGATTTACTACGTGAAGGGTTGGATGATTCGCCGCTTTATAACGGACAAATTCAAAGTATCGGACCGAGATATTGCCCCAGTATTGAAACAAAAATCGTAACGTTTGCCGACAAAACAAGTCACCAACTTTTCCTTGAACCGGAAGGAGAAACAACGCACGAATATTATCTCAATGGATTCTCATCATCCCTACCATTGGACATACAACTAGAAGCATTAAAAGCCGTTCCGGCATTTAGGAATGTACATATTTTCCGTCCTGGATACGCCATCGAATACGACTTTTTTGACCCCAGACAATTGACATCGACACTAGAAACGAAACTAGTAAAAAATCTCTTTTTCGCCGGACAAATTAACGGCACAACCGGATATGAAGAAGCTGCCGGGCAAGGGATGATAGCCGGCATTAATGCGCATATAAATTGTCATGGTGGCTCACCTTTCACACTCCGCAGAGATGAAGCATATATCGGCGTACTTATAGATGATTTGATTACAAAAGGAGTTGATGAGCCTTATCGTATGTTCACTTCGCGTGCAGAATATCGCATTTTATTGCGCCAAGACAATGCAGACGAACGATTAACTTTGCGTTCTTACGAACTGGGATTGGCAACAGAAAATCGAAAAAAACTTCTCGAAAACAAGGAAAACGAAGTGAATAAAATTATAGATTTTGCCAGAAACTTCTCAATAAAGGCAGACAGAATCAATCCTTTTTTGGAAAGTTTAGGCACGGCCCCACTCCGCCACGGAGTAAAACTAATCGACTTATTGACTCGCCCGCATATAGACTTGCAGGTGATGGCAGAAGCAGTTATCCCATTAAAAGAGCTGCTATCAAACATCAAAGACAGACCAGAAGAGATAATAGAGTCTGCCAATATCAAGATTAAATACGACGGCTATATTAAGCGTGAGAAGCTAATGGCTGACAAGATAAATCGATTAGAAGACATCAGAATTAAAGACAAATTTAACTATAACGAGATTCAATCTTTATCAACTGAAGCTCGACAAAAACTAACAAACATAAACCCCGAAACCATAGCACAGGCAAGCAGAATTCCCGGCGTTTCGCCAAACGACATATCTGTTTTACTTGTACTGCTAGGTAGATAAATTTACAAATGTTTCACGTGGAACAATTAAAATATAAAACTGAATAATTATTATGAGTATAGAAAGAATTGCAGCTGCTGTTAGAAATATTCCTGACTTTCCTGTAAAAGGAATTCAATTCAAAGACATAACACCCATATTTCAATCTCCGGAAAGATTGAAAGAGCTTTCAGATATATTATATGAAAGATACAAAGATAAAGGCATAACAAAAGTTGTTGGAATAGAGTCACGTGGTTTTTTCATGGGACCAGAATTGGCAATAAGATTAAACGCTGGCTTTGTCCCAATGCGTAAACCAGGAAAACTCCCATATAAAGTTATAGAAGAAAAATATACTAAAGAATATGGCGAAGATGCTATACAAGTTCACGAAGATGCATTGTGCAAAGATGATGTTGTCTTAATTCATGACGATTTATTCGCCACAGGTGGCACAATGCTCGCGGCATATAAATTAGTGAAGAAACTTGGCGTAAAAAATGTGTATATCAATTTCATTATAGAATTGGAAGAGTTTAATGCGAGAAGATTATTTCCGGATGATGTAGAATTAGATACTATTTTGAAGTATAAGATTTAATTAATGACAAAAGAAATTGCCGATACTCTTAAAGTTTTACCACAAACTCCCGGATGTTATCAATTTATTGATGAAGACGGGAAGGTTATTTATGTGGGTAAAGCCAAAAATTTAAAGAAAAGAGTATCGTCTTATTTCAACAAATTTCAGGAGCATCCGAAAACAAGAATCATAGTAAAAAAGATTCGCAGGATAAAATATGTCGTGGTCAATTCGGAAGAAGATACTTTTCTTTTAGAAAATAATCTTATAAAAGAGTTGCAACCACGATATAATGTTCTGTTGAAAGATGACAAATCCTACCCTTCTATAGTTATAAAAAACGAATATTTTCCGCGCGTTTTTAAGACTCGAAAAATAGTAAAAGATGGCTCAAGATATTTCGGACCATACACTTCTGTTATGTCTGTAAATGCTCTCTTGGATATTTTTACAAAAGTGTATCATGTCAGAACATGCAGATTAAATTTAACTCCTGAAAACATCAAATCAGGGAAATTTAAAGTCTGCCTGCAATATCATATAAAACGATGTAAAGGACCCTGTGAAAATTTGCAATCGCAAGAAGAGTATCAGAAAAACATTGCGGAAATAACCGAAATTTTAAAAGGGAATGTATCTATTATCGAAAAGCAGATTGTCGAAGAGATGCAACGCTTTTCCGATGAATTACGATTTGAAGAAGCTCAACTTTTAAAAGAAAAATTACAGTTAATTCAAAACTTCAGAGAAAAATCGCAAGTTGTAAGTAATATCAATTACAATTTAGATGTTTTCGGATTTGAACAAGATGATAATTCTGCATATATTAATTTTTTACGTGTTGTAAACGGAGCAATAACACAAGCTTATACTTTTGAATATAAAAAGCGACTTAACGAAACTCCCGAAGAATTATTAGGTCTAGGAATTATTGAAATGCGGCAACGATTCGGAAGCGATTCTAAAGAGATAATCGTTCCTTTCCTACCCGATTTAAAACTTTCGGACATAACATTTACAATTCCACAGCGTGGTGATAAAAAAAAGCTATTGGAACTTTCGGAGAAAAACGTAAAGCAGTTTAAAATAGATAAACTCAAAAAATCGGAAATGCTAAATCCCGAACAGAGAGTGACCAGAATTTTAACAACCGTACAAAAAGATTTACAGCTAAAAGAAATTCCATGGCATATTGAATGTTTTGACAATTCAAATATTCAAGGGACAAATCCGGTGGCTGCATGTGTCGTTTTTAAAAAAGCTAAACCTTCTAAAAAAGATTATAGATATTTTAACATTAAAAGTGTCGTAGGTGCCGATGATTACGCATCAATGGCAGAAATAATTGAAAGACGCTACTCTCGCGCACTTAACGAAGACTCTCCTTTGCCGCAACTCATTGTAATTGACGGAGGTAAGGGACAATTGAGCGTTGCTGCAAAAACGCTTCAGAAAATTGGTCTTTACGGAAAAATTGGAATAATCAGTATAGCGGAACGATTAGAAGAGATTTATTTCCCCGATGACCCCGTTCCACTCTATATCGATAAAAATTCTGAAACATTAAAACTTATTCAGCAACTTCGGGATGAAGCTCATCGGTTCGGTTTAACATTTCATCGTAAAAAAAGAAGCAAGGCACAAGTATCGTCAGAATTGGATTCGATTAAAGGAATCGGAAAAGAGACTAAAAAGAAACTTCTCTCCCACTTCAAAAGTATTAAGCGGATAAAAGAAGCCGATGAAGAAGATATAATTTCGGTAATTGGGAAAAGTAGAGCAAAATTAATAATAGATTATTTTAAAGAACAACAATAATGAGAATACTTATTCAACGCGTAAGGGAAAGTTCCGTTGTTATCGACGGAAAAACAAAAAGCTCTATCGGGAAAGGGTTGCTAATTTTGCTTGGGATTGAAAATAGCGATGCAGAAGAAGATATTGAGTTTTTGACGAAAAAGATTATTAATTTGCGTATATTTGACGATGAAAAGGGTGTGATGAATAAATCGGTTATGGATATCGATGGCGAAATAATGGTTGTTTCGCAATTCACACTGCATGCGAGCATCAAAAAGGGTAATCGACCGTCTTACATTAAAGCAGCGAAGCCCGATGTCTCTATCCCTTTGTACGAACAGTTTTGCGAAACATTATCATCGATATTCGGCAAACCCGTACAAACAGGAGAGTTTGGCGCCGATATGAAAGTTCATCTTGTAAATGATGGGCCTGTTACTATTTGGATTGATTCAAAAGTAAAAGAATAAACTAAAATGCCTGATTGTTTGACATTCAGGGAATTAAAGAGATATAAATGACAATTCAAGAAGCTCAAAATCAAACAGATAATTGGATAAAAACATATGGCGTTCGCTATTTCAGCGAACTTACCAATATGGCAATTCTTACCGAAGAAGTAGGCGAATTGGCACGCATTATGGCACGAACCTACGGAGATCAATCATTCAAAAAATCAGATTTAAAAAAGGACCTTGCCGATGAAATGGCTGATGTTCTATGGGTTTTGCTCTGCCTTGCCAATCAAACAGGTGTGGACTTAACCGACGCTTTTCAAAAGAATCTGGAGAAGAAGACAAAAAGAGATGCCACACGCCATAAGGAGAATGAAAAATTGAGATAATAATCTTAATATGAAACTATTAATAGCCTTGCTGCCTATCATTTTTATGATTCATGATTTTGAAGAGATTATCATGTTCAAACCATGGCTTGCAAATAATAGAGAAGAACTAAAAATCCGCTCCCCAAAAGTGGAACAATTTATGGTAAAGAAACGTTTGTTTGACCTTTCCACATCGGCATTTGCAATAGCTATAATGCATGAATTTATATTAATATCGGCAGCGACTGTTATCTCACTCTATATCAATAATTATTCATTATGGTTCGCAGCTTTTATGGCTTATACAATTCATCTATTTGTGCATATAGTACAATGGATAAGTTATCAAAAATATGTTCCAGTCATAATAACTTCGTTGCTTACAATGCCATATTGCATATATACATTTATACGATTTATTAAATTTACAGAAATAAGCTCCGAGAAGTTGATTTTATTGACAATAATAGGTATTATTGCAACCGTTTTAAGTTTCATTCCTGCATTTTTCTTTGCGAATAAGTTTCAAAACTGGGAAAACAAAAAATTAAAAATTAACAGCAGATAATATTATAATATATCAGCCTTATAAATAAACAAATATATAATGGAAGAAAACAAATACAATAAAGCTATTGAAAATCATCCTTTTGTATTTTCAGATAAAGAGGTTTCTGAAAAAGTAAATAAGTTGTTATCGGAAAAATTCGACGAAAACAATACACAGGAAGTGTATAAAATGCTATATTCGTGCATCGACTTAACTACTCTCAATATAACCGACACAAAAGAGGATGTATGGAGATTCACTGAAAAAGTGAACGATTTCGATGGCTCAAACCCCGAAATAGATAACGTTGCAGCTATCTGTGTCTATCCTAACTTCGTAGCAACCGTGAAAGAAGCTTTAACGGCAGATGTGCGTATTGCTGCAGTATCAGGTGGATTTCCTGCATCGCAAACGTTTACCGAAGTAAAAATAGCCGAAACCGCTCTTGCAGTCGCCGACGGTGCTGACGAAATAGATATAGTACTCAATTTAGGTCTTTTTCTAAATGAAGAGTACGAAGAGATGTGCGAAGAGATTGATGAAATAAAAGATGTATGCCACGGAGCCACTCTAAAAGTGATTTTGGAAACAGGTGCTCTTAAATCGGTTGCCGATATACATCGAGCATCAGTTTTATCGCTATACAGTGGTGCCGATTTCCTGAAAACATCTACCGGAAAAGTTTATCCGGGAGCATCTTTGGAAGCAGTTTACACGATGTGTCATGCTATAAAATCGTACTACAATAAAACAAAAAACAGAGTAGGTATTAAAGTCTCTGGTGGCGTTTCATCTGTAGAAGATGCTGTTAAATATTACACTATTGTAAAAGAGATTTTGGGCAAAGAGTGGCTCTCCCCTACTCTATTCCGTATCGGAACAAGTCGTTTAGCAAATATATTACTCAAAGAGATAACTGACTAGAAAATTACTTACCTATTATATAAAATATGATGAGAATCAAGTTTATACTTTCCGCCCTTGTGACCGGATTGCTTTTGTGTGTAAATGTAATGTCACAAGAGAGCAAATTGATTTCGCCAATAAGAAAACTACCATATTGGCAAGATGTGAATGTGGTAAAGGTAAACAGGGAGCATCCACGTACGCAGTTTATGACTTTCAACACAAAGGAAGATGCTCTAAACAGGCGTTTTGAAGAGAGTGAATACTACATATCGCTAAACGGAACGTGGAAGTTTTACTTTGTAGATGCATATAAACAACTACCTGAGAACGTTACAGATTCGGCTGTTTCTTTGACCGATTGGAAAGATATTAAAGTTCCCGGCAACTGGGAGATGCAAGGTTTCGGTACACCAATATACATAAATCATCCATACGAATTTGTGGAAAGAGACCCCAAAACCCGTTACCCGAAAATGGATCCGCCATGGCTTCCCGAAGAAAACCCTGTAGGTGTTTACAGAAGGGAGATTGATATCCCGCAAGATTGGAACGATAGAGAAATTTTCCTAAGCATTGACGGAGCTAAATCGGGTGTGTATGTATATATCAATGGAAAAGAAGTTGGCTACAGCGAAGACTCGAAAACTGCTGCCGAATTTCGTATCAACAAATACGTGAAACCGGGAAAAAATTCACTGGTATTGAAAATTTTCCGCTGGAGCACAGGCTCTTACCTCGAATGTCAAGACTTTTTCCGTATCAGCGGTATTGAACGAGATGTTTATCTGTGGAGCCAACCCAAGACATCGTTACGCGATTTCAGAGTGATTTCCACGCTTGACGACACATATAAAAACGGTATTTTCGAGTTGGAAACCACCGTTAGCAATTATGGCAAAGTGTTTTCCGATGCGCAAGTTTCTTACGAGTTGATAGATGCATCAGGAAGAACAGTTCTTTCTGATTCGAAGCCGATTAGTGTCCAGTCGAGAGGTGAAAACGCTATCCGTTTCCCTGTTAAAGAGTTGCCAAACGTTGCAACATGGACATCTGAACAACCCAATCTTTATAAGTTACTTATTACCGTCTCAAAAAATGGCGAAGAAATAGGCGAGGTAGTCCCCTACTCTGTCGGCTTCCGCCGTTTCGAAATAAAAGCAGTGAAAACAGGTGACAGAACCGACCGACTTTTCCTTGTGAATGGTCAACCTATCAAGCTGAAAGGTGTAAATATTCACGAAACCAATCCGAAAACAGGTCATTATGTGCCCGAAGAGTTGTTACGCAAGGATTTTGAGTTGATGAAACAGCACAATATCAACACCGTCCGACTAGCGCACTATCCGCAGCAGCGTCGTTTCTATGAACTATGCAGCGAATACGGACTTTATGTGTATGACGAAGCAAATATCGAATCGCACGGACTCTATTATGGCGATCGTTCTTTGTCGAGACATCCTGAATGGGAACAAGCACACATGGACAGAACGGTAAATATGTTTGAGAGAAACAAAAATCATCCGTCTGTTGCCATTTGGTCGCTCGGAAACGAAGCCGGAAACGGGATAAACTTTTTCCATACCTATAAATATTTGAAAGATCAGGAGCGCTATTTCATGAACCGTCCTGTTAACTATGAACGAGCGCTTTGGGACATTAATACCGATATGTATGTTCCGCAATATCCTTCGGCTGCGTGGTTGGAAGAGGTCGGTAAAAAAGGAAGCGACCGACCGATAATTCCTTCGGAATACTCACACGCGATGGGTAATTCTAACGGGAATCTCGATATTCAGTGGGAAGCCATTTATAAATATCCTAATTTACAGGGAGGATACATCTGGGAATGGGTAGAACACGCCCAGGAAGCATACGATGAGAATGGCAGACTCTTTTATAAATACGGAGGTGATTATGGCGGTCCGGATATGCCAAGCGATGGAAACTTTGTTGCCGACGGAGTTGTAGCTCCTGATAGAACCCCCCACCCTGCCATGGCAGAAGTGAAATATGTGCATCAAAATATCGCGTTTGAAGCGGTGGATTTGGCAACAGGAAAATTCCGGGTAATCAATCGTCAATATTTTTCAGATACCGATGGTTATACGTTTAAATATGCAATTACCGAGAACGGGAAAAAGGTGTCAGATGGAACACTACCTGTTTCATTACAACCACAACAATCTATGGAAATATCAATTCCTATAGCTAATTTGCAGGCAAAACCGGGGAGTGAGTTTTTTGTGGATTTTGAAGTAATCCAAAATAAGGCAGCTAATCTTGTTCCTGCAAACTATGTTGTTGCTATTGAACAGTTTAAATTGCCGATTTCAGCTCCAAAACAGGCATTTAACCACACATCATCAAGAAAATCCGAACTAAAAATTAATAATTCGGGTGACAAAATAGAAGTAAAATCATCGGTTGTAGCGTTCGTTTTTGATAAGAAAAAAGGTGCGGCTACATCATATAAAGTAAACAGAAAGGAATATTTCGATAAGGAGTTTGGAATTCAACCCAACTTCTGGCGTGCACCCAACGATAACGATTACGGAAACGGCGGTCCGCACCGCTTGCAAGTGTGGAAGCAATCGAGCAAAGACTTCAATGTTGTCGATGTGAAAACTTCTGAGGAAGGTGACAAAGCGGTTATAGAAGCCACCTATTTGCTTGCTGCCGGAAATCTTTATACGGTAAAATACACCGTTCATACTTCGGGAGTTGTGAAAGTAGATGTGAATTTTATGTCAACCGATATGGAAGCTGCTCAAATGGAAGCATCCGAAGCTATGCTTATGGCAACCGCATCGCCCGAAGCTACCGCAGCTCGCAAAGCCTCATCGGAACTGATGGTTCCGCGCATTGGCGTACGCTTCCGTTTGCCCGTAACAATGAACAGTGTGGAATATTTCGGTCGTGGTCCCGGCGAAAACTATATAGACCGTGCATCGGGTTCAAAAGTGGGACGATACACTACCACAGCCGAAGAGATGTATTTTCCCTACGTTTTTCCGCAAGAAAACGGTCATCGCACCGATACCCGCTGGGTAGCTTTTTCCGATAAAAAAGGCGGCTTGATGGTGGTTGCAGATGAAACTATTGGATTTAATTCGCTTCGTAACTCGGTAGAAGATTTCGATTCGGAAGAAGCAACTCACCGCCCCTATCAGTGGAACAATTTCAGCAGCGAAGAGATTGCCGCCCAAAATGATGCAGATGCTAAAAACAAATTGCGCCGCCAGACGCATATAAATGACATTACACCGCGTAATTTCGTTGAAGTGTGCATTGACATGAAACAACAAGGTGTCGCAGGCTACAACAGCTGGGGTGCACGACCAGAACCGGAATACTCAATCCCTGCCAACCAAAATTATAAATGGGGCTTTACACTAATTCCGATAAGCGATGCTAAAGACATTGACAGTAAATCAATTCTAAAATATTAGAATTGATAAAATATAAAGAATAAACCGCTAGAGAATCAATTTCTCTCGCGGTTTTTTTCTTTACTATTTGATATCACACAGAAAGTCAAACCTCTACAAATCATTAGATTCTTAATATAAATGAAACAACTTTGTAGTAAATAAAATGTATCTTTGCTTACTACTATCTATTCTTGAATTAGTAGTTTTTGGAATAATCTAAAAAATTAAAAATCAAATGAAGAAAAATTTAATTACCTTAGTTGCTTTATTTATCACCTTTACAGCGTTTTCACAACAGATTGCTAAAGGTTATGTGTATGATGATGCTAATCGAAACGGACGTAAAGATCGTCGTGAGGCTGGCATTCCTAATGTAGCCGTATCAAATGGCGTAGATGTTGTTTTAACTGACTCAAAAGGCTTTTACTCAATTCCGGTTTCAGATGATAATACAATTTTTGTAATAAAACCATCGGGTTATAAAACACCTGTTGATGAAGACTTTATACCACAATTTTATTATCACCACAAACCAAAAGGTTCTCCTGAATCGTTTACATACAAAGGCGTTGCTCCAACAGGAGATTTGCCAAAATCGATTGATTTCGCTCTTTATAAATATGACGAACCGGAAAATTTTAGCGCTATGCTCTTTGGAGACCCTCAACCCTACTCTATGGATGATATCGACTATTTTACACGAAAAGTTGTACAAGATGTAGAGACAAAAGATAACACTCTTTTCGGTATTAGTTTAGGCGATATAGTTGGAGATAATCTTACTCTACACACTCCATATAAAGAGAGCATGCGCCATCTGCAACTACCTTGGTACAACGTTATGGGCAATCACGATATGAATTACGATGCTACGACTGATGAACTATCGGACGAAACTTTTGAACGCAATTTCGGAAGTGCAAATTACTCGTTTAATTACGGAAAAGTACATTTTATTATTCTTGATAATATTCTATATCCTGACCCTCGCGATGGAAATGGATACTGGGGCGGATATCGTGAGGATTAGTTGAAGTTTGTTGAAAACAATCTTAAGTTTGTAGATAAAGATAAACTGGTAATTTTAGCTCAACATATTAATATGAAAGATAATAGCGGATACTATTATAACTTAACAGATCGTGAAAGCATATTTGATTTGCTGAAAGATTATGAAAATGTACTGGTTTTATCTGCTCACACACACTATCAGGAACAACTTGAATATACAGAAGTACACGGATGGAAAGGCTCGAAGCCTCTACACGAATACAATGTAGGTACAACTTCAGGCGACTGGTACTCCGGAAAAATGGATGAAAACGGACTTCCCGATGCTACTATGCATGATGGTACACCACAAGGATATGCAATCCTGAATATTAATGGAAACAAATACGATGTAGATTATCGTGTATCAGGTAGAGAAGCTGAGTATCAAATGAATATATATGCACCAAAGGTAGTTCCACATAAGGGAAGAACAACAGCACAAATTTACGTAAACTTCTTTATGGGTAGTCCGAACGATCAAGTAGAGTACCGTATAGATAATGGGGAGTGGCGTAAAATGAGTTATATTGAAATGTATGATCCAAATTATCTAACAAAATTAGCCGAATGGGACTTTACCGAAGAGCTACTACCCGGTCGCCGTCCTTCTAATCCCGAAAATTGTACACATTTATGGAGTGGTGCTCTTCAATTGGAATTGGAACCCGGAACTCACACAATAGAGGTAAAAGCAACCGACAGATACGGTAAAACTCATTTTGGAAAAAGAACATATCGTATATTATAAAAGTGACATATTGGCATAATTTCCTCTCTTAATAATCGATCAAACAGCCTGTTTTGATGTCAATATGGCTTGTTTTTATTCAAAAAAAAGAAAAAAACCATCGGCACAATGTTTGATTATATATTAGTGTAAAACAAGAACATTAATTTAAAAATAGAGAAAGGAAATATATTATGACAATTATTAGAAGAGCAAATAGCTGGTTGCCAAGTGTTTTTAATGACTTTTTAGGTAACGAATGGGTAGAGAATCAAAACAAATCGGTTCCTGCAGTTAATATTCAGCAAAATGATGACGGATTTATTGTTGAAGTAGCAGCACCGGGCATGACCAAAGAAGATTGTAGTGTAACGGTTGACGAAGAGAACAACTTGGTTATATGCTTCGAAAAGAAAAGAGAATCTGAAGAAAAAGACGAAAGCAGAGGAACTTATTTAAGACGCGAATTTTCGTACTCACAATTCACTCGCAAAATGATTTTGCCGGAAAATATCGAGAAAGACGAGATTTCTGCAAAAGTTGAAAATGGAGTATTAACAGTAAACATCCCCACTATGAAGGAAGTTGAAGCTCCAAAAGCAAAACAAATTGATATTCAATAATAAACAATGAATATATAGGACAAAAAATCACTCTCGAATGGGAGTGATTTTTTTGTTTATAAGCTATCAGTTTAATATAAACAATCTATTCTTAATCTTAAAACTAATATATTCGCAAGTTAACTAATATTTAACTACATGTTTTTTAACACATTGCAAATCACAAATCAATGTTAATCTTTTGTTACAATTATCACTTTCAATATAGTAAAACAATGTTGCAAAAACTTGAATATCATAATAAAAAAGAGGGAAATAATGATATTTTGATACATTTATCCAGAGATTTTATTAAATATGTCAATCGATAAAGTCACAAAAACTTAATTGAAAAGAAACAGATTCGTAGCAAAAATAATATTTCTTTGCACTAAAATTTTTATGGATTATTAAAAAAATTAATGTAAAACTCAAAAAGAAATTTTATGGCAAGAATTAATTTATCTCACTTTTTTATTGGTGTGATTTTACTCTTTTGTTCTCTTCCGATAGAAGCTTTTGGACAAACATCTACTCTTAAGGGAACTGTAAAAGATGCAAGTGGTAGCCCTCTAATTGGGGTAAACGTAGTCGAAAAAGGGACTACTAATGGAACAATAACAGATATTGACGGAGGTTTTTCAATAAATGTTAAGCCAAACGCCACTATTACTGTTACTTATATCGGTTACGCCGATCAGGAAATTGTTTGGAGTGGTAAAGGCGAATTGAATGTTATCTTACGTGAAGATTCCGAGTTACTTGACGAAGTTGTGGTTGTAGGTTACGGAACTCAGAAAAAAGTAAACTTGACCGGAGCAGTTAGCCAGGTATCAGGCGATGTTTTGGAAAACAGACCTTTACCAAGCTTAACACGAGGTCTGCAAGGAATGATTCCGAACTTAAATATACGTATGGTCGATGGAAGCCCTACACGTAGTGCAACGTTTAATGTGAGAGGTGAAACATCAATTGGGTCAGGTGGTTCAGCCTTGGTTTTAATCGACGGTATCGAAGGTGACCCATCAATGGTTAACCCTAACGACATAGAAAGTGTATCCGTATTAAAAGATGCTGCTTCTTCAGCAATTTATGGCTCCAGAGCAGCTTTTGGAGTTGTATTAATTACCACAAAATCTGCAAAGAAAGATAAGATACAGGTAAACATTAGCAGCAACTACTCGCTAAATCAAAGAACAGTAACACCTAAAGTAATAACAAACGGTTATGAATGGGCTAAAAACTTCGCAGACGCTTTCTCTGCCTGGTATGATTACAACTCATTCCCTATTTCGGTAAATAACATATATCCATTTTCAATGGAGTATTTGGAAGCATTGAAAGAACATGCGGAAAATCCAAATTTACCGGAAGTTGTTTTCAACGAAGAAAAAGGCAGATACGAGTATTTTAGAAATACTGACTGGTATAAAATTATTAATAAAGACAATATCTTCTCGAACGAGCACTCAGCAAGTATATCAGGAGGATCAGACAGAGTGAAGTTCCTAACTTCTGGTCGCTACTATTTCCAGGATGGTATTTTTAATTACAACTCAGATAAGTTTCATAAATATAACCTACGTCTTAAAGGAGATATAAAAATTACAGACTGGTTATTATTCCATGAAAATGCAGAGCTGAATAATTACAATTATGGCTACCCAATGTTTTCAGACGGTGATGGTAACATCTGGAGACAATTCGAACACCAGGGCTACCCAATGGCTGTTCTTTATAACCCTGATGGAACATACACGCATACTGCTGTTTACACCGGAGTTGCTGCATATATGGAAAACAAAAACAGATCTGAGCAAAAATACAACGACTTCAGAACCACTACAGGTTTAACAGCCAGACTTTTTGACAACTCTCTTGTATTAAAGGGAGATTACACATACACTACAAAAAGTGATAAAGAAAGCAGAGCTAACAACTTTATTGATTACAGTATTGCACCTGGCGATATCAGACGATTTGGGCGAAGTCTTTTAAGATATTACAACACAGAAATCATTTATCAGGGAGCTAATATTACAGGAGAATACAGTAAGATATTTAATGATAAACACGATTTCGATTTCCTTTTAGGATATAACGTAGAAAAATATGCCGAAAAGAAACTTTATTTATCCCGAGATGGAATATTAGACGAAAATAAACCTGATTTCAACCTGTTGGATGGATTAAACTACAGAATTAACGGAGGTGGAAAAGAGTGGTCTTTCTTAGGACTATTCTATAGATTGGCATACAATTATAAAGGTAGATACCTGCTTGAAACTAACGGACGATATGATGGTTCATCGAAGTTTCCGGCAAACCAACGATTCGGATTTTTCCCATCAGTTTCTGCCGGATGGAGAATTTCTGAAGAGCCTTTCATGTCGGGAGCAAAAAAATGGCTTGACAACTTGAAACTCAGAGCATCTTACGGCTCTTTAGGAAATGGAAATGTTGACCCTTATAGATTTTTAGAAACTATGGGTGTTGGAAGAACAGGAGTTATCATTGAGGGTGTACAACAAACATATACATCAATGCCGGATGTAATTCCTGAAGGATTAACTTGGGAAACAGCAAACACATTAAATTTTGGTGTGGATATTAATCTCATAAATAAATTTGAATTGATTTTTGACTGGTATAAACGAAATACAAAGGACATGTTTACACCCGGTAAACCACTTCCGAGTGTGTTTGGAACAGCAGTTCCTTACGGTAACTTTGCCGATATGACAACCAAAGGATGGGAATTAGCTTTAACATGGAGAGATTCTTTCCAACTTGGAAACAAACCATTTAGTTATTCTATAACCGGTTCTTTGTGGGATAGCCGTTCATTTATTACCCGTTTCAACAACGAAGAAAAACTTTTAAGCACATATTATGTTGGACAATAGATTGGTGAAATATGGGGATATGAAACATTAGGCTTCTTCACATCTGATGAGGACGTACAAAATCATGCTGACCAAAGTTTTATTCAAAACTCAAACAACAGAGTGTGGCTGGCAGGTGACTTAAAGTTTGCCGACCTTAATAACGACGGTGTGATTAACGCAGGCGACAATACAGCTATCAATCCGGGAGACAGACGCATTATTGGAAACAGATCTCCACGTTATCAATATGGTGTTAACATCACCTCTAACTGGAATAATTTTGGCTTGACTATATTTTTCCAGGGTGTGGGTAAGAGAGATTGGTACTTTAGTCCTGAAGCTGGTCTGTTCTATGGACCATACAACAGACCTTACGGATATCAACCAACCTACATGATGAATAACTATTGGACTGAAGACAATCCGGATGCATATTTCCCAAGATACAGAGGTTATACAGCATTAGGTACAGGACGTTCACTAGGTGCTCCTCAAACAAGATATCTACAAGATGCAAGTTACTTACGATTAAAAAATATTACCTTGGACTATTCTGTTCCTAAAAATATACTGAAACCTTTATATATCGAAAATGCAAGAATATTTTTAACAGGAAATAATTTACTTACTTTCTCCAACTTGTTTAAACATGCCGAAAACTTTGACCCCGAAATCATAGAAAACCCGAAAGGAGAACTTACTAACGGACAAGGTCAAGGATATGCATATCCAATGTTGAAATCATATACAATAGGAATAAACTTAACTTTTTAAACCCTTGAAACAATGAAACATATATATAGAATAATATTTATTTTAATCCTTGGATTAGGAGCTTGTAGCGACTTTCTGGATAAAGAACCTTTTGATCAACTTACACCCGGCACATTTTTTAAAACAGAAAAAGATTTGCAACTGTACACAAACTCTTTCTATCAAAGAATGATTCCGAATGGATTAAATGTTGTGACAAGTGATGAAATGGGCGAATATACATCAAAAAGTAATTCTCCGGCATTTATAGCAGGTTCATATAGCTCTGTAAATGAGCCATCTTGGAATTGGACTAATTTAAGAAATATAAATTATTTTATTGAAAAAGCTCAGGCAGCCGAGGGTATAGATTCAGACATTAAGAATCACTATATTGGCATTGCAAGAGCATTTCGTGCTCAATTTTATTACGAAAAAGTGGTTAGATATGGAGATGTTCCCTGGTATTCAAAAGCACTAAACCCTGACGATGAAGATTTGTATAAGCCACGTGATCCACGTACATTAGTAATGGACTCTGTTTTGGCTGATTTAAATTTTGCAGCAGAACATATTAGAGACACGAAAGACAAAACATCTTCTACAATGACAAGACAAGTTGCACTTGCTTTGAAATCCAGAATCTGCTTATTCGAAGGAACATTCAGAAAATATCATACCAATCTGGGACTTCAAGATACTGCCAACAAATTCCTGGAAGCTGCTGCTGACGCGGCTGAAAAAGTAATGCAATCGAATAAATATACAATCTATTCAACAGGACAACCTGAGTCAGACTATAGAACATTATTCATTAGCGAAAATCCTGTATCAGAAGAGATAATGTTGGCTGTGGTATATAACAATGCGCTCAGAAGATGGCATAATATTACATGGAAATTTAATAGTGCTACTTATGGTATTCGCTGGGGATTGAACAAGCAGTTCGTTAACACCTACTTAATGACCGATGGTTCACGCTTTACAGACAAACCTAATTATGACGAAATACTATTTGTAAATGAGATGCAAGATAGAGACCCGCGTTTAGCACAAACTATCAGGTCATTGGGTTACAAAAGAAGTGACGGAAGTGCAGCACCACCCAACTTCGGGTATACATTCACAGGATATCATATCCTAAAATTCAGCTTAGATGATAAAAGATTGGATGGAGTAGGAGAGTCGTACAATTCAATAACACTATTACGATATGCCGAAGTTTTACTAAACTACGCAGAAGCTATGGCTGAATTGGGAAAATTTGATGAAAGTGTATGGGATAAAACTATTGGTGTACTTCGCACACGTGCAGGTGTTAATCCAGCTATTCCAACAGATGTTGACCCGTATCTGCAAGAAGTATATTTCCCCGAAATCTCAGATAAATATCTTATGGAAATCAGAAGAGAAAGAGGTATAGAACTATGTTATGAAGGATTAAGATTTGACGACTTGAAAAGATGGAGAAAAGGACATCTGCTCGAAATGTCATGGAAAGGAATTTATGTACCTGCAATGGATCTTCCTATGGACTTGGATGGAAACGGAACTCCTGATGTGGCTTTCGTTAAAAAAGCACCTACCGAAATGGTACCGGGAGTTATCTATTACATCATAAACGGAGTTTCTTCCAGATTAACAGAAGGAGATAAAGGACATGTTACCTGGCGAGATGATGAAAATCGTGTATTTGATGATAAGAAATATTTCTATCCTATCTCAAATGCAGACATCGTCCTAAACGGAAACTTAACTCAAAATCCAGGCTGGAATTAACCTATGATGTTAATCTAATTTTGCTAATTTACTTATATAGTTCTTGTTGGATTTATTCAACAAGAACTATATATAAGAAAAACTATGCTTTTGAATTCGCGTAATCACTACGAAAAAGACAAAAACATAGTTTAATTTTGGTTGGATTAAAATAAAAAATCAATGCGCGTAATCTCTATTTATTAAAAATAAAGAATGCACTTCAAAAATATGGAGAAACTAGTTAAGTTCCCATATATTAATTCCTCAAAATTAACTTTTGGGGAATTATTCTACATAATTACTATTTGGGGAAATATAGAAGCAAAAACAAAAGTCTCTAAAAAGACCTGTTTTTCAGATAAATTATCAACAAACTAAAAATCTCTTTATACTCTTTGCCTACTACTATCTGGTTGAGCAATTGCTCTGCTTCGTTGAGTAATCTCTCATTAGTTTTTTGAGCATACTCTATACCACCATGTTGTTTAGCAAAATCAATTAGTTTATTGATATTTTCGGTAGTAAAATCTCCTGCATTAATAATCTTCTTCATCTTTTCGGAGTCTCTTGCAGGAGCATTATTAAGTGCATAGATAAGCGGAAGCGTAATTTTACCTTCACGAATATCGTTGCCGGTAGGTTTACCTACATCGTTATTAAAGTAATCAAATATATCATCACGAATTTGGAAAGCAACACCTAAAATATTGCCAATTTTTCCGAAATTATCAACAGTTTTGGTGTCGGCACCGGAAGTTATTGCTCCAATTCTGGCGCACGCTTCCAATAATGAAGCAGTTTTCAATTCAATAACTTTGAAATACTCATCTTCATCAATAATTATCTCATTTACAAGAGAGTATTGATTTAATTCACCTTCTGCTAATTTTTGCCCTAACTGTGAAATAATGGCTATTACCTCGAGATTAGAGGTTTCAACACTTTGACGTAATGCAGACGAAAGAATATAATCACCAGCCAAAACAGAACGTTTATTATCGAAAACAGCATTTGCAGATGGTTGTCCGCGACGAGTAAACGACTCATCAACAACATCATCATGAATAAGTGTTGCCGTATGTAGCAACTCTACCGTAACAGCCCCATGATAAGTACTTTTAGTAACATTGCCACATGCTTTTGCTACCAAAAAAACCAACATAGGTCTGATTCGTTTACCATCTTTTTTGAAAGAATGTTCAATAATATCGGCAATACGTCTATTGTCATTCTTCAAGGCTTGATTGATATAAACATCAAACTGCTCAAACTCTTTCTGAAGCGATTTCTTAATATCTAGAATATATCTTTCGCTCATTACTTACTTAACGATTAAAGGTACAAATTTAAAAATAATTCGTATTAAACCCATCAAATATTTGTAACTTTACATTTTTAAATGAAAATTTTACTTAAATGGAAAAAAATAAATTGTTCTTATTAGATGCTTATGCGCTGATTTACAGGTCTTATTATGCTTTTATCAGAAATCCACGTGTAAATTCGAAGGGACAAAACACATCTGCTATTTTCGGTTTTGTAAATACTTTAGAAGAGGTACTTCGCAAAGAAGACCCATCTCATATAGCTGTTGCATTCGATCCACCCGGACCGACTTTTCGCCATACAGAATTCGAGGAGTATAAAGCACAAAGAGAAGCTACACCAGAAGATATAAAGTTCTCTGTTCCAATAATTAAAGATATTATAAAGGCATACAATATTCCGGTTTTGGAGGTAATGGGATATGAAGCTGATGACGTAATCGGAACTATTGCAAAACGTGCGGATAAAGAACGTTTCGATGTATATATGATGACTCCCGATAAAGATTACGGGCAGCTTGTAGAACCACATATTTTTATCTATAAACCAAAATATGGCAGTAACGATTTCGATATTTTGGACGATAAAAAAGTTATGGAAAAATATGGTCTGACAAATCCGTTACAAATGATTGATTTGCTAGGTTTGATGGGAGATTCATCAGATAATATTCCGGGATGTCCGGGAGTGGGAGAGAAGACCGCCGCAAAACTATTAGACGAATTTGGAAGCATTGAAAATCTGTTGCAAAATACACATCAACTAAAAGGTGCACTAAAAAAGAGAGTTGAAGAAAATGTAGAACAGATAAAGATGTCGAAATTCCTGGCAACGATAAAAACCGATGTCCCTGTTACGGCAAAAGAAGAGGATTTCGAACGTAAGCCAATGGATGAAGCCGCTTTAAGAGCAATTTTTGAAGAGTTGGAGTTTCGAACTCTTATCAACAGAGTACTGAAGATTGAAACACCAAAACCAAGTGTTCCTGTACAAGGTGATCTGTTCGCAATGATGGACGAAAGTACCAATGTGGAAGAGGTTTCAAATGATTTACCTACAGATTTTACCGATATTAATTCCACACCACATACCTACATAACCGTTGAAACCGAAGAAAAAATGCGGGAACTAAATAAAAAGTTATGCTCTCAAGAATCAATATGTTTCGATACTGAGACTACCGATGTTGACCCAATTTTAAGTGAATTGGTCGGTCTATCTTTTGCTTACAAAGAGGGTGAGGCATTTTATGTTCCCATTTCTGCGAACAGGGAAGAGGCTCAAAAGCAGGTTGATATTTTCCGTTCGTTTTTCGAAAATGAGAATATCGAAAAGGTTGGTCAAAACCTGAAATACGACATACTTTCACTCAGAAATTATAATATCGAAGTCAAGGGAAAGCTTTTCGATACAATGATCGCGCACTATTTGCTCAATCCCGAACTTCGTCACGGAATGGATTATATGGCAGAGACTTATCTGAAATACAAAACCATTCATATTGAAGAGTTGATTGGTAAACGCGGAAAAAATCAGAAATCGATGCGCGATGTTCCTTTGGAAATCATTAGCGACTACGCCGCAGAAGATGCCGATATTACACTCAAGCTAAAACATATCCTTGAGAAAGAGATCGAGACGAACAATCTTTCAGACCTGTTTTACAATATCGAGCTTCCGCTTATTTACGTTTTGGCTGATATGGAGTGGACAGGCGTAAGACTTGATTTAGATGCACTTGCCGAACTTTCAAAAGAGTTTACAAACGAACTCAATCTGGTCGAAAAAGAGATTATCGATATGGCGGGAATAGATTTTAATGTAAACTCGCCAAAACAGGTCGGAGAAATTCTTTTCGATAGAATGCGTATTGTAGATAAGCCTAAGAAAACCAAAACCGGACAATACAGCACAAGCGAGGAGGAGTTGCAGAAACTGCGCAAAAATCACCCGATTATCGATAAAATTCTTGAGCAACGAGGATTGAAAAAGTTATTAAGCACATATATCGATGCGTTTCCGTTGCTTATAAATCCTAAATCGGGTAAAATTCACACATCGTTCAATCAAACTGTTGCAGCAACGGGAAGATTGAGCAGTACAAACCCAAATTTACAGAATATTCCAATTCGCGATGAGCGAGGAAAAGAGATGCGAAAAGTTTTTATTCCTGATGATGGTTGCACATTTGTTTCTGCCGACTATTCTCAAATTGAACTTCGAATTATGGCGCATCTGAGCCAGGATAAAAACATGCTCGAAGCATTTGCACAAGGACAAGATATTCACGCCGCCACGGCAGCCAAAATCTATAAAATTCCTATCGAAGAGGTTAAGTCCGATATGAGAAATAAAGCAAAAACCGCCAACTTCGGGATTATTTACGGTATTTCGGTTTTCGGATTATCTGAAAGATTAAATGTTCCACGTGGCGAAGCGAAAGATCTAATCGACGGATACTTTGAAACTTTCCCGCAAGTAAAAAATTATATGGATGAAAGCATAGCAATTGCACGTGAAAAGGGCTATGTAGAGACGGTTTCAGGTCGCAAACGCTTTTTGCCGGACATCAATTCAAGAAATGCAATCGTTCGCGGTTATGCCGAACGAAACGCCATAAACGCACCAATTCAGGGAAGTGCGGCAGATATAATTAAAATTGCAATGGTTCGTATTTTTGACAGAATCAATTCTGAAAAATTAAAATCGAAAATGATACTTCAAGTTCACGACGAACTCAACTTCAATGTTCCGGTAAACGAACTCGACAAATTGACAAAAATCGTCACCGAAGAGATGGAAAATGCTTATAAATTGCGAGTGCCACTTAAAACTGACGTTGGAGTGGGGGAGAATTGGCTTGAAGCGCATTGAGCCTCCTCTAACTCCCCCTGAAGGGGGAGAACAAGGAAGAACAAAAATATGAATTAATTAAACAAAAATAAACGTCCCCTTTAGGGGATTTAGGGGTATATGCTCGACGGATTAGCAGAATATGGATATTGGGGATTATTGCTTGCATCGTTTTTAGCAGCAACAATACTCCCGTTTAGTTCAGAAGTTGTTTTCGCTGCACTAATTGCCGCGGGAATGGACGTTTGGACAAGCATCATATTTGCCACAATAGGTAATGCGGCAGGTGGTGCAACTTGCTATTATATAGGACTTTTGGGAAAAACAGAGTGGCTAGAAAAGTGGTTTAAGATAAAACCCGAAAAAATCGACAAAACAATTCATTGGCTAAAAGGAAAAGGCGCAATAATGGGATTTTTCGGATTCCTGCCCGCCATTGGCGATGTTATTTTAGTCGCATTGGGCTTCCTTCGTGCAAATGCTCCGATAACAATGATTTCTATGACAACAGGAAAATTTTCACGTTACCTGTTAATTGGTTTCGGAGTGGAGGGAATTTTGAGTGTTTTTTAATGAGAAAAGGCTCTAATCGAAAATTTAGGCGTAATTTTTCGATTATAAGCGGAATTTTAGGCGTGTTTTTTCGATTAGGATAAAAAATAATAAACAAATCAAGGTAAAAACTGTTGATAAAATATTACCTGTAACATATTTTCAAAAAATAAAATAGATGTCAACAATTCTTTTTCATGAAATAGTTTTTGGTCCCATTCACAGCAGAAGATTGGGCTCATCATTAGGGATGAATCTATTGCCATACGACGGTAAGTTATGTTCATTCGATTGCATATATTGCGAATGCGGTTTTAACAAAGATTTTCGCACACGTACAAAACTTCCCGATAGAGAAAATGTAAAAGCGGCTCTGAAAGATAAGTTGCAAACACTTCAAAAAGAGGGAACAAAAATAGATGTTATAACTTTTGCCGGAAATGGCGAACCAACATTACACCCAGAGTTTACGAATATTATAGACGACACAATCGTTTTGAGAAATCAGTTTACACCCGATGCAAAAATCAGCGTACTCACAAACGGTATAAATGTAGGGAAACCCGAAATTTTTGAAGCTTTGAAAAAAGTTGAAAATCCAATATTGAAACTCGACTCTGCTTTTGACGAAACTGCAAAATTAATTGACCGCCCAAACTCAAAGGACTATTCAATCGCCAAACAAGTAGAGCTTTACAAGCAGTTTGAAGGCAACTTTATTTTGCAAACAATGTTTTTGCGAGGTGAATTTGAAGGAGAGCCGGTAGATAACACAACCGAAAAAGAAGTTTCAGCATGGTTAGAGCTCGTTAGAGAGCTTAATCCGCGGGAAGTAATGATTTACACCATCGACCGGGAAACACCCGCCAAAAAGCTCGAAAAAGCGCCAATAGAAGAGTTGCGAAAAATAGCTGATAGGGTAGAGGCATTGGGAATAAAAACTAATGTAGCGGGATAAGAAAAAAGTTTAAATAACCTCGAGCATGATTAACACATAATAGCGGCAGTAAGATGAAGTGGAAAGATTTTCTATACTACCAGAGAGGCGAGCAAATAGCAATAATTGTTCTGCTGGTACTGATTGTCTTGATAATGCTGCTCAATATTGTGTTACGTCAACGCACGTCAACCGTAATAACTCAAATTCAAAACGATTCACTTGTCTATAAATTTGAAGATTTTCGACAAAAATATGAGAGCGAATCGAAAAAAGAGAGAGAGTATAATAGTCAATACGCAAACAAGAAAACCGGACCATATTACGATAGTCGAAAAAAGTCTGATTTCAAATATGAAGATAGAAAACACTTCGAATCTGATTCTAAAACTTCTTTTCCACGACAAGAAAAGCTTGCCGTAGGCGAAACTATCTCTCTAAACAGCACCGATACAGCCGAATGGAAAAAGATACCCGGAATAGGTAGTTCGTATGCGGCAAGAATTTTAAAATATAGAAATAAATTAGGTGGCTTCGCATCAACGGAACAGCTTAGGGAAGTGTATGGTGTTGATAACGAAATGTTTGCTCGAATTTCTCCGTATATAAAACCCGATGGCAATTTCCAAAAAGTCCAAGTCAATAAGTTGGAATTTAAAGAGTTGTTGAATCATCCTTATCTGAACTACAAACAAGTACAATCAATAACAAATCTTCGTAAACGAAAAGGGAAAGTCGCTTCCTTAGACGAATTGGCAATGCTTGAAGAGTTTACAGCCGAAGATATTGAGCGGTTAAGACCCTATTTAGAGTTTTGATTAATCAGAAAGCATTGTTGTCCGACAAAATATTTTGCTACTATTCAGAGCATTCAAAACAAGCTGTTTAAAGTGATTTAACAGCTTATAGTGTTCTTTTTGAACTTCGTAGAAGTTTCCTGTACATAACCCACAATTTTAATTGGGGACAATGATAGAACAATAATAAACACTGTAAGTGTTTCCTTGCTTATTTTATGGCAAACTCTTACAGAGTTTGGTTAAGTTGACACTTCCTATCCCCCAGATAAATCTGGTGGTTATTTACGGTTTTTTCCTACGGACAATTTTTAATCGGACAATAGTGATCAGAAAGATTAAAAATATCTCTTCAAAATACGAGAAACACTCGAATAGTATCCGCTTCCGAACAGATTCAAATGAACAAGCAGATAATAGAGTTGATAGAGTTCAATTTGCTGTGAGTAGTTAGCCGGTTTGGGAATTATTTCATGATAAGCATCGTAAAACGATTGAGAAAATCCGCCGAAAAGTTTACTCATCGCGATATCCACCATCGAGTGCCCGAAATAGGTTGCAGGGTCAATAAGAAAGGGTGTTCCGTTTGATGCTATAAGGTAGTTGACGCCCCATAAATCGCCATGCAGAAGCAAAGGTTTTACATCTCCAAAAGAGTCTTGAAATAGAGTAATTGCCCTGTTTTCATTCGGTATTTCAGATGCGGAAAGCAATCTGTTCTCTTTCGCTAATTGAAGTTGCGGAAGAATACGCTCAAACCAATAAAACTCAGCCCAATTATCGTGAAAAGTGTTGGATTGCGGCAAACTTCCGATAAAATTATCTTTATAAAATCCGAATTTCGATTGAGAGTGTTGATGCATTTTTGCCAATTGAGTTCCGAATAGTGAAAAATCGGATGAATCGGGACTTTTGCTCTCCACAAAATCTACCAATAAAAACGATTTATCTTGAAAAGAGTCAACCAAATAGATATGCGGAACAGCGATAGTTTCGGTTTTCGCAATAGCCTCCAAACCGGCTTGTTCCGCGTGAAACATAGTATAGGCAAACGGCTTGGAATTGACTTTCAGAAAATAGTTCCGCTTTCCCGATTTTAATAAAAATGCCGAAGAGATATCTCCACCCGCAACAGAGTGATAAGAGATAATCTTTTCGGCTATTTTTTCGGAAATATGCGAAATAAATTCTTGCATATTTATAGTGACAACGCCTTAATATTCTCCTTCAACACCGCGATTTTACTTTCGGCATCAGCTTGTTTTTTACGTTCGTTTTCAACAATTTCGGGTTTTGCATTTTGCACAAAACGCTCATTGCTAAGCTTTTTCATTACCGATTGCAAGAATCCTTCAAGATATTCAAGTTCGGCTTGCAATTTCTTAATTTCGGCTTCTTTATCCAATTTATCGGCAAGCGGAACGGTGTATTCCGTTGTTCCAACCAAAAATCCTGCCGCACCAATTTGCTTTTCGTTTACCGAAGTGATTGAGCTTAGATTTGCCATTTTGATAATCGCATCATCCAATTTTCCATCGTGTTCTCCCACAATTTGCAACTCCAACTCCTCTCTTTGAGCGATATTTTTCTCCAATCGGATTGTGCGAATACCAGCCACGATTTGTTTTACATCTTCAAAATCGGCAAGTAGTTGCTTGTCAACCGCACTTGCTTCGGGTTGAGCGGCATACATAATGCTCTCTCCCGATTTACGCTCGTAAACTGCTTGCCACAACTCTTCCGTGATAAACGGCATAAATGGGTGCAAAAGTCGCAACAGACTATCGAAAAATTCCAATGTTGAATCGAAAGTGGCTTTATCAATCGGTTGTTGATAAGCGGGTTTTACAAGTTCGAGATACCACGATGAGAACTCGTCCCAGAAAAGTTTATATAGCAACATCAACGCTTCCGACAAGCGATATTTCGAGAACAAATCATCCATTTCAACAATTGTTTCCGAAAGTTTGTTGCGGAACCAATCGATTGCAATTTTCGACGAATCGGGTTGAGCGATGCTATCGCTTACTTCCCAACCTTTTACCAATCGGAAAGCGTTCCATATCTTGTTGTTAAAGTTTCGTCCTTGCTCACAAAGTGTTTCATCGAAAAGTAGGTCATTTCCTGCAGGTGCAGTCAAGAGCATACCCATTCGAACACCGTCTGCACCGTATTGTTCCATCAGTTCAATCGGGTCAGGCGAATTACCAAAGGATTTCGACATTTTACGACCAATTTTATCGCGTACAATTCCGGTAAAATAGACATTTTTGAAACACTCCTCATTTCGGTATTCATAGCCTGCCATAATCATGCGAGCCACCCAAAAGAAAATAATATCGGGTCCGGTTATCAAGTCACTTGTCGGATAGTAATATTTGATATCCTCGTTATCGGGATTATTTATTCCATCGAAAACAGAGATGGGCCACAACCACGATGAAAACCAGGTATCAAGTGCATCTTCATCCTGACGCAAATCATCCATCGTCAACGGATAATCAACCATTTTAAGTGCTTTTTCGTAAGCAATTTCTTTGGTTTCGCCCACTACAAAACCGCCTTCGGGCAAATAGTAAGCCGGAATGCGATGTCCCCACCAGAGCTGACGACTGATATTCCAATCCTTGATGTTTTCCATCCAGTGGCGATAGGTGTTTTTATATTTTTCGGGATGGAATTTAACGGTGTCATTTTCTACGTTTTCAAGTGCTGGTTTCGCCAAATCATCCATTTTCAGAAACCACTGCATAGAAAGTTTCGGCTCAATAGGCACATCGGTACGTTCGGAATAGCCAACTTTGTTGGTGTAGTCTTCCATTTTTTCCATCAAACCGGCTTCTACCAAATCTTTCACAATCTTCTTCCGCACATCAAAACGATCCATTCCTTCATACATTTCACCATGCTCGTTAAGCGTACCGTTATCGTTGAAAATATCAATTGAAGGCAGATTATGTTTCTCACCAAGCACATAGTCGTTTACATCGTGTGCAGGCGTAACTTTCAGGCAACCGGTTCCAAATTCCATATCGACATAATCGTCTTCAATAATTGGAATTTCTCTATTTATCAATGGAACTAAACACTTCTTGCCTTTTAACCAAGCCGTTTTTGGGTTATTCGGATTGATGCAAACAGCCGTATCTCCCATTATTGTCTCGGGTCTTGTTGTAGCTACTACCAAATAGTCAGGGTTATTCTGATTATCGGCACTTGCTCCCCCTTTAGGGGGTTGGGGGGTGATTTTGTATCTCAGGTAGAACAATTTTCCCTGTATCTCTTTGTGATTAACTTCCTCGTCGGAAATAGCGGTAAGCGCTTTCGGGTCCCAGTTTACCATACGAACACCGCGATAAATCAAGCCTTTTTCATACAAATCGCAGAAAACTTTGATAACGCTCTTTGAACGAATTTCGTCCATTGTAAACGCGGTTCTGTCCCAATCGCACGAAGCTCCGAGCTTTTTCAACTGTTCAAGAATAATTCCGCCATGTTCGTGTGTCCAATCCCAGGCATGTTTCAAAAACTCCTCGCGGGTAAGGTCAGATTTTTTAATTCCCTGTTCTGCCAAACGAGCTACCACTTTCGCTTCCGTAGCAATGGAAGCGTGGTCGGTTCCCGGTACCCAACAGGCATTTTTTCCCAACATGCGGGCACGACGCACCAAAACATCCTGAATTGTATTGTTGAGCATGTGACCCATATGCAACACTCCGGTTACGTTGGGTGGTGGAATAACTATTGTATAAGGTTCACGCTCATCGGGTTCTGAATGAAACAATTTGTTGTCCATCCAATATTTGTACCACTTATTTTCTACTTCTGAAGGATTGTATTTGCTTGAAATTTCCATATTAATTCTGTTTGATGTGCAAAAATACAAAAAAAGATGAGATTACACATAACTGTTGCGAATCAAGAGATTATTTGAGTCGCTTTTTATACTATTTATTTGCCTCTTCTTTTAATTTTTCGGCATAGTTAACTAAGTTTTTTTCAAAATGCTCTATAGCATCCGACAGCTCGCCATAAAATTCTCCTCCCGATGCATTCAGATGTCCGCCGCCACCAAAGTGATTAGCAGCAAACTCGTTACAAGGGAATCTGTTTTGCGAGCGAAACGACATTTTTACCAAATTGTCATCTTCTCTGGTAAATGTTGAAAAAATAATATCTTTAATTCCCAAAGGATAATTCACGAAACCTTCAGTATCGCCTTTTGAAATATCGAATTGTTTTTGGTCTTCTTTCGAAAGATAGATAAGCGCACTGTGCAGTTCGGGATAAATTTTCATTCGGTGCATAAGTGTAAAACCGAGCAATCGGAATCGACTCTCCGACATGTTATTATACACTTTCGCATAAATAGCGTCTTTATCAATACCTTTTCTGAGCAAAAGACTAATTATCTGAAAGATTTCAGCATCGTTCGAATTAAACGTGAAACCACCTGTATCGGTCATCATTCCGGTATATATGCACTCGGCTTCTACCGAAGTCATCTCATCATATTTCCCTCCTTGAAAAATTAGTCTGAAAACCAACTCGCTTGTTGACGATATTGGCGGATGCGAAATTACTATATCGAATATTTCTCCCGGATATAAATGGTGGTCAATCAGAACTTTATGTCCTTTTACTTTCTCTAAAAATTCTCCCATATCGCCAACTCGTTTTGGAATATTATAATCCAAACTGAAAATCAGATCTGATGTCTCAATTATTTTTTGAGCTGCTTCGGGATTGTACTCATATATTTTTATTTGGTCGCTTCCATGCATCCATCGCAAAAAATATGGAAAAGAGTTTGGCACAATTATCTGTACATTTTTTCCAATTCTGAGTAGATAGTTGTACAATGCGAGAGATGAACCAAGTGCATCTCCATCGGGTGATAAGTGAGTTGTAATAAGGATTTGCTCACTCTCTTCAATCAGTCGAAAAACCGATTCTATATTGTTTGACGAAATTACGTCGGTTAGCTGTACTTTATATTTCATAGTTCATAATTTATTGTAAATGCTCCCATTTGGGAAACATCATAATATTTAATATTAAAATTGTTACACTCTTCTATCAATCTATTTCTGTAATATGGCGAAATTGAGTTTTCAATAACGACAATTGACGGCTGAAAGATAGTGTTTAAATTCGAAATAGAGAAAGTTTTATCGTTATTGAGAATCAAAATATCGGCAGGAAAATATTCGTTTTCTATAATATTTTTATAATTATTATCAGATAGATGCACAATTATAGCCTCTTTGTGTGGCACGATTCCATTTTCCGAAATTTCGAGCGGGTATCGTTTCCCTTTGTGAAACAGACCAATCTCGCTCTCTCCCGTTTTGTTATAAACCACCAATTTAACAGGTTGTTCATTTAACATTGAAAAGGTGTTTGTACATAACAAAAATATTGATGATAACAAAGTTAATATTATGTATTTAGGTCTCTTATTAAGAACAAATTGAGCGAAGGATAAAATAAGGATTGAAATGAAAAACAGTTGCGTTGTTGTAATATATAGATTTGATATTTGCGAAAAAGGCAGATGCTCTACAAAAGATGCAACTTTTAGCACCACAGTTACAAGTGCGTAAAGTATCCATCTGAAAAACAGGAAAATTGTGGAAAAAATATTCAATCCGGTAAGTGTCAACAATTTAAAAACAACAACCGGTATAACAGAATAAATAATTATTCCTATCAATGGAACAATCAGCATATTTGCGATGAAAAAATAGGTTGGAAATGTTCCGAAATAGTATAAAACTATTGGAAAAACGCCTAATTGTGCAGCCATCGAAACGCTAAACAAATCCCAAATATATTTTGTAATCTTGTTTTTGGGCTTATAAAGCTTTTCGAGAATCGGCATAAAAAACAAAATCGAGAATACCGCAACAAAACTCATCTGAAAACTAATATCAAATAGAGAGTAGGGATTTATTATCAAAATAATAAATGCGGCAATTGCTAATGTATTATATGTGAAACCTTTACGATAAATTAAAGTGCTTATGCAATAAACGGTTAGCATAATCACAGCGCGCAAAACCGAAGGCGAAAAACCTGTAACAAACGCGTAAAACCACAATGCCAAAATAATAAGTATCTGCCTTAGTTGAAACAGTTTTCCATGTTTTCCAAGAAAAGATAATATAGTTGAAAATACAATAAACACGATTCCTACGTGTAATCCGCTAACAGCCAAAACATGCGATGTTCCCGATTTGCGAAACGACTCTTGTAAATCATCGGTTAAAAAGTTTTTATAACCGATTGTAAGTGCCGTGATAAATGCGAAAGTATCGGAATCTAAACCGAAAGATTCGTAATGTGAAATTATTTTTGCTCTTACTCTTTGAGAAATTGTAGAAATATTATTTACGCTTTTCCCTGTTTTTTGCCAATTGTATGAAGGTAGATAATTGGTTCCGCTATAACCTTTTATCTTCATAAATCTTTCGTAATCGAAATCATCAGGATTGCCAAAATTTTTGAATGATTGCAATCTCGAATGAAAAATAATCTCATCTCCGGGTGAAAGCAAATTGGCAAGACTATCTTTTTGCAGATAAACAACTACTTTTTTATTGTTCGGGTATTTCAATTGAATATTACAAGCTACGGAACGCGGTTTTTCCAAAGGAATATCCATAACGTAGCCAACGTAATAATCTTCATTTTCCGGAAAAGAGAAAGTAGTTTTTTCGTCGTGATAAGAAAAAATTACCGAAATCAATCCGAAAATAAAAACATTGAGTCCCAATCCGAAAACCCATCGCAATGAAAACTGTTTCTCCTTCTTTATCAAAAAAGAGAGAATCATTAAGATTGCTCCTGTAACAGCGATGTAAACAGCAAAAGGAATAACTGTCAGATAATAGTTTACCAAAATGGCAACTATTACCGGAATAAGCAATTTTAGAAAAGGAATTCTCGAAATTAAATCACTCATAACCTACTGTTTATGAGAGAATAATAATTAAAGTGCTTTCAGTTTACTTATGGTTTCAATGGGATTGGGCGATGAAAAAACAAAGCTGCCTGCAACTAAAACATCGGCACCTGCATCGACCAATTTTTTACCTGTTTCGAGATTTACTCCTCCATCAACTTCTATAAGAGTATTCAGGTTTTTACGAAGTATAATCTCTTTCAATCTGGAAACTTTTTCCACGGTTTGCTCGATAAATTTTTGTCCGCCAAATCCGGGATTTACCGACATCAACAATACCATATCCAATTCACATATAATATCTTGCAGTAAATCAACAGGTGTATGCGGATTGAGCGTTACAACGGCTTTCATTCCATGTTTTTTAATCTCTTGTACAACTCTATGCAAGTGTGTACACGCTTCGTAGTGAACATTCATATAAGTAGCACCTGTAGCCGCAATTTGTGGTATAAATTTTTCAGGCGAAACTATCATTAAATGCACATCGAGCGGTTTATCGGTTTTGTTTTTCAACAAATCGATAACAGGGAATCCAAATGAAATGTTTGGAACAAAAACACCATCCATAATATCTAGATGTATCCAATCAGCATCGCTGTTGTTTAACATTTCGATATCCTTTTCAAGATTCAGAAAATTTGCAGATAAAAGTGAAGGGGCAATTAATGGAAACATATCTTTTTAGTTTTATTTTTCAAAGATAATAAATTATCAATTTAGAATAAAACTATTTTCTGCAATAGATAGTTTTCTCTCTACATATAGAGCAAGTGCAAACTGCCTTATAATATTGATGCTCAGCGTAGATGGCATTGGACTTTTTTTATCTGTAAAGGTTGAATTTAAATGACTTTTTTGAGTAAAATTTATCATACGCGCTTCGTTTTATATAATTAGAAACGCATTATCTTATAGATTATTATTATAATATTGAAAATATTTTTTCAGATACAATACACAAGAATCAAGACATAAGACTTATTGGAATGCTAATCTATGTTTCTCGCAAAGAACGCAAAGATTAATCGCTAAGCTCGCTAAGTTTTTTTAGACTGCTTCCGCGTGGTATTTGTCGGTATAACAAATCCATACAACAAGAAAACTTTTAGGGTTTTAAGTAGCAGCTAATTGGAATTCGCAGCTACTCGGAACTCGAAACTATTTTACTTTCGCTTTATACATCGCCCAGCGTTCCATAACTGTTTTTACGTAAAACACTGTTTCATCACCTCTGAAATATCCGGCTTTACAAACAGGGTCTTTATAATATTGTTCTAAACGTTTCAGTTGCACGTATTTTTCTACACTTCCATCCCAAACATTTCTATCGGCACCATATTTTTCGGCAAGTGCACGTGCATCTGCTATGTGACCGATACCACCGTTATAAGAAGCTAATGCCATTTTTATACGCTCGTCGTGTGATTCTATCGATGAAAAGATATTTATAAGACTTTTCAAATATTTTGCTCCGGTTTTGATATTTATTTCGGGATCAAACAACTCTTCTTTCGATACACCAAGAGCTGCTGCTGTAGGTGGCATTAAACCCATCAATCCGATAGCTCCTGCCCACGATTCGCCATCGGTTTTAAATGTAGATTCATGATATGAAACTGATGCCAACAATCGCCAATCGATACCATATTCTTTTCCATATTTTTTAAAATAGACATCGAATGGCGAAATAACTCCATGCGAAATAATATCGTAGTCAGATAATATCGATTTAGATGAAAAACCTTTTGCTTCTTCAAAATAGCGTTTTGTAATTCTGAAATGACTTGGCTCAGAATTCCACTGCTGAAACCAACTATTGAGTGAATCGGCAAGTATAGGCATATCTTTTCGTACTGCCCACGAAGTGCGTTGGTCGAAACTTACAGGCAGATGTATATCGATATTTTTGAAATAGGTCTGATTTAATTGTGCAAGTTTATGTTCTGCAACAGTATATTTTATCTCTCCCGACGAAACCATACGAATCAAATCTTCAGTAACAATGGTATCTTCCGAATTAGAAATTATTTCAATACCACCGCCTAATTCAGCGTTTAAATTTTGCATACGCTGCTCAAACTTGGTGTTTTTAACAACATGTATATCTTTGCCTATCAGTTGAGTTACGTCGATAATTAAGGTATCTGTCTTTAAGTTGCGTTGTATAAGAACTTGATGAGAAACTTCATTTAATCCGCAATAAATAAGTGAATCTTTTAGCTGATTATCTACCGGAACATTATATGCTATTACGTCGCCTACACCGCTTTGAAGCATCGGAATAAGCATATTAGGGTTTTGAGCTACAATAACTTGTAGCTCAAGGTCATGTTTTTTACAGAAATTGTTTATCATATCGTAATGATAACCCATTTCCTGATCACGATAGATAAAATAAGATGTTGATGTGTTTAAAGTAATAATACGAAGTGTATCTTTCTCAATGATTTGTGGGAAATCATAAGATGACTTTTCCTTATTATTACATGAAAAAAGAAATGGCAAAAAACATAGACAGAAATAAAACAACTTTTTCATAATATTTCTATTTTAAACAGTGTTGTTATTGGCTGTTAGCTATTAGCCATTGGCTATTTGCTTTATAGTTGGGTAAATATCACGCGAAAGGATTCGCGCAGAAGCGAACAAAATAATTGCAAATAAAAAAGTCTTGTGTCTTGATTCTTTGCTCTTTGTTCTACAAAAAACTAAACATTAAATCTGAAATGCATCACATCGCCGTCCTGAACAACATATTCTTTGCCTTCAACACTCATTTTTCCCGCTTCTTTTACAGCTGCTTCCGAACCAAAACTGATAAAGTCTTCGTATTTAATAACTTCAGCACGAATAAAACCTTTTTCAAAATCGGTATGAATAACTCCGGCACATTGCGGTGCTTTCCAACCTTTTTCAAAAGTCCATGCACGAACTTCCTGCACTCCACAAGTAAAATATGTAAGCAGATTCAATAATTTATAAGCCGATTTTATTAAACGACTTACTCCCGATTCTTCCAATCCAATTTCTGAAAGAAACATTTCTCGCTCTTCATAAGTCTCAAACTCAGCTATTTCAGATTCTATTTTTGCTGCTACAACTAAAATTTCGGCATCTTCATTTTTAACCGATTCGCGAACGGCTTCAACATGTTTATTTCCTGATACTGCACTTTTTTCATCCACATTACAAACATACAAAACGGGTTTCGATGTTAGCAAAAACAACTCTTTGGCTATTCTGTTTTCATCTTTTGTATCGAAAGTAACAACACGAGCCGATTCTCCACGAAGTAAAACTTCACGAATTTTGCTATACACTTCAAAAGCCAATTTAGCATCTTTATCGCCTCCTGTTTTTGCCTGTTTTTCTACTCTTTGGATACGTGATTCGATAGTTTCAAGGTCTTTCAGTTGCAATTCGGAATCGATAATCTCTTTATCACGAACAGGGTCAACAGAACCATCAACATGAGTTACGTTTTCATCATCGAAACAACGCAACACGTGAATTATAGCATCGGTTTGACGAATATTTGACAGAAATTTATTTCCTAATCCTTCGCCTTTACTCGCACCTTTTACCAATCCTGCAATATCTACAATTTCTATTGTTGTTGGCACAATTCGTTGTGGATTAACCAATTCAGCCAATTTATTTAATCGTTCATCGGGAACGGTAATAACTCCCACGTTGGGTTCAATAGTGCAAAACGGAAAGTTTGCCGCTTGTGCACGAGCATTTGATAAACAGTTGAAAAGAGTTGATTTACCAACGTTTGGAAGTCCTACTATTCCGCATTGTAAAGCCATTATATTTTATTTTTTAATTGTTTTTAGAATGTATATTTATTTGCGGGTGCAAAGGTACAAAAAAAGAGTGTAAGATAATATTCAACGTTTTGGTTTATTTGTTCTTTCATTTCTACTCTTACCTTTTGATCGCAACTGTTTAGATTTAGGATTAAAATTTGAAGTCTCTTTTTTTGAACTTGAATTAGAATTAGTCAGTTTAGAATAGTTTGTTCTTGACTTTGTTGATTTTGTTTTTTGTGAAGCATCACTCGTATCTGATGAATCGGCAATGGCAGCTTTTATTACTTTCAACTCTTTTTCTTCAATAAAACGCCAATCTCCTATTCCGATACCTTTTAAAGTGATGTTCATTATTCTGATACGCTCCAATTTTACAACTTCGTAACCTAAATATTCGCACATTCTTCTGATTTGGCGATTCAATCCCTGAACAAGAATTATTTTGAAAACAAATTCCGAAATTCTTTCAACTTTACATTTTTTTGTTCTTGTTCCCAAAATAGGAATTCCGGATGACATTCTTTTTACAAATTCTTCCGTAACAGGTTTATCTACAGTTACTATGTACTCTTTTTCGTGATTATTTCCGGCACGAAGAATTTTATTTACAATATCGCCGTTATTGGTCAGTAAAATCAATCCTTGCGAATCTTTATCCAATCTGCCTATAGGAAAAATGCGTTCGTGAAAACCAACGAAATCTACAATATTATCTTTTTCGCTCTTTTCTGTTGTACTAACAATTCCGCGCGGTTTATTAAGAGCAATTAAAACAAATTCTTCTTCATGTTTTGGCTCGATAAGCAATCCATTAACCAAAACTTTGTCTTTGTTTGAAACAGACATACCTATTTCGGCACGTTTTCCATTTACAAAAACTTGACCCGATTCAATATATCTATCTGCTTCTCTTCGAGAACAAAGTCCGCTATCGGAAATAAATTTATTTAGACGAATCATCGAAGCCGTCATTCCCGCTTCCGCGGGAATCCCTTTATTCTTATTCATACCACCCATCACTCAAATCTGTCCATTTAGGATTAATTTCATTTATTCATTCTTCTTTCCACGCTCTATTTCCTTTTTCAAGGAAATGATGTTAAGAGAACGACAATTCCAACATCCGTTCAATCGGCTTCACAGCTTTAACCCGAAGCTCTTCATCGATAAAAATTTCAGGTTTTTCATCTCTTAAACAGAGATATAGTTTCTCTAACGTATTCATTTTCATATAAGAACACTCGTTACAACCGCCACAAGTAGAATTTTCGGCAGGTGCAGGAATAAACTCTTTATCGGGATTATCTTTTTGCATTTGATGTATAATTCCCACTTCGGTAGCTACAATAAATTGTTTTTTATCAGATTGTGTAGAAAATTTCAAAATTGATGAAGTAGAACCAACATGGTCAGCAATTTTCAAAAGATAATTTGGACATTCGGGATGAGCTAAAACTAAAGCTTCGGGATATTGTTTCTTTAATTCCACTATTTTATCCAATGAAAATTGCTCGTGAACATGACAAGCTCCGTCCCATAATAACATCTCTCTTCCTGTCATCTTATTTATATAATCGCCTAAATTTCTATCGGGTCCGAAAATAATTTTCTCATCTTTCGGAAGCGAATCAACTATCTGTTTTGCATTGGTAGAAGTAACAACAATATCTGTCAATGCTTTTACTGCAGCTGTAGTATTAACATAAGAAATTACAGTATGACCGGGATGTTCTTTAATAAATTTCTCAAATTCATCGGCAGGACAGCTATCGGCAAGTGAACATCCGGCTTCTGCATCGGGGATAAAAACACGTTTTTCGGGTGAAAGAATTTTTGCGGTTTCTGCCATAAAATGCACTCCGCAAAGAACGATAATATCGGCTTCTGTTTTTGCAGCCCATTGTGCCAAAGCCAAACTGTCACCAACATAATCGGCTATATCTTGAATATCAGAATTTTGATAAAAATGCGCCATGATAACGGCATTTTTTTCATTCTTTAGTTTGTTAATCTCCTCAATGAGTTTTTTCTTTTCCATAATAAATATATAGTTTATTAATTTAAAAAATATATGATGATAATAATTGTCTGTTGATAGTGTTGAAAGATTTTACGCTATTAATTTTTAAATTTGAATATTAAAAATATTACTCTCACTTATTAAAATGTTATCAACAAAGTTAATCATATTATTTTTATGAATATCAATTAAATAAAATAAAGTCAATTAAAACTGTTAATAATTATTTTGTTGATAAATTATTTCGTTTTTGTTACGATTTTATTGTTAAGAAAAAGTGAAGAAAAACTTTATAAAAAAGAATAACTAATTTGGTTTTTTAGATAAATTTTTTGCTTACAAATTTTATTTCGATTTAAAAAATTAATTTATCAAATCTTTCACACATTCAATTAACAACTTATCAACAATAATAAAAGAACAAATTTTAATTTATTGGTAAAAGTAATATTTAAAACTTATTTATACAATCATCTAACTTTTAAACTATTAAAAAAAGTGGCGTAAACTGATTATTTATTGTTAAGAGTGCTGATTTTTAAAATTAAATGTAAATGTTTTTATATACATTTGCTTGATAAAACTGACTAATTGTGGCAAAATTGAAAAATATATCTTTTTTAATACTGATTTCGTTCGTTTTTTATGGTTGTGCTTCAACAGTGCAAATAACATCGGTAGCCGAAAAAAACGAAGAAGGTAATATTTTGCTCAAATGGGAAGTTAGTCCCGACCAAGAAGGGGATATTGATATCTATTCGTCGAGTGAAGATGTTTCACTTGAAAATTTTACTCCGGTTAAAACCATGTCAATCTCCGACCAGGTAACCGAAATCACCATTTCCAATCCCGATACAAGAAAGTTTTTCATTCTGAAAGCAAATAGTGTTTATTCAGGAATTGTTTCGAATAGAGTTATTGAAATGGGAAAAGTGAAAAATTTCAGAGATTTGGGTGGTTATTTTAATAAAAACAACAGTCAATTGAAATGGGGTAAAATATTCAGATCTGGCGATTTGAGTAGTGCCACGCTTTACGACCAGGAACGAATCAGAAGATTAGGTGTAAAAACTATTATTGATTTTCGTTCAGAAAAAAGCAAAGCAAAATATCCAATTTTGATGCACCCTTCTATAAAAAAAATATCTCTTCCGGTTTCGTTAATGGATTTAGAAGCAATAATTGATGAGATTGACGAAGATGAAGAGAATATGACGAGAAGTGCCGCTATTAGTTATGTGCAAAACTCCTATGTTGCTATTATCGAAAACAACAAAAAAGAGTTCAGAGAGATGTTTAATATAATGGTCGATGATGATAATTATCCTATTGTATTGGTCGGTTCTTTGGGTAAAGATAGGGTAGGGATAGCATCTTTTCTTGTTTTGTATGCTCTGGATGCTTCCGATGCAGTTATTATTGAAGATTATATGCTTTCGGGCAAATTGATAGATATCTCTACTATAGTTGAAAGTGCACATGATATGCCGGAACATCTTCAGGAAGCTATTACCGCTTTGCTTTCCGTAAACACTGCATATTTGGTTTACGCTATTGAACATATAAATAAAAAATATGGTTCGGTAGATAAATACCTTGAAAAAGAACTTAACCTAACTCAAGACAAAAGGAAAAAACTTAGGGCGATAATGATTTATTAGTTTTTTTGTGGTACGAGTTACGTGTTGCGTGTTTCGGGTTACAAGTTTTGAAAAATCGTAGAGACGTGGCATGCCGCGTATCTACAATATATCGTTGAAGGAAATTGTAAATCTAAAATTTAAAAACATCTCTATAAAAATCGAGTGCCTGAAAAATCAAATCTTTAGATATATTCTGATTTATTTTTATATTGCCAATATCTTGTAATAGTGTGAATAAGATAGCGTTATCGCTGTTTTTTTTGTCGTGTCTGATAATTTCAAACAGATTGTCGTAGTCACTACAATCGAAATAGAAAGGCGGGTAATATTTTTGTATAAATCTGATGGTTCGCAACAACTTATCTTTTGGAAATCCGCAAATAATATGCGACAGATACAACTCTGCAATCAATCCCAAAGCTACAGCATGACCGTGCGAAAGTTGCTCTTTTTTTGCAAGTGCCATGCTTTCGAAAGCGTGCCCGATTGTGTGACCTAAATTTAGTGCTTTTCGTATATCTTTTTCATAAGGATCTTTTTGCACGATACTCTCTTTTATCATTACCGATTCGAAAACCATATCGGTTATATCGAGATTGATTTCGGATAGATTCAAATCGAGAATTTTATTCCACTCATATTCAGAGTAGATAAGTGCGTGTTTCAATATTTCGGCAAAACCTGAGAGAATAGCATCTTGCGGTAAAGTATCGTAAAATTCAGTATTTATAATAACATATTCGGCAGGATAAAATGCGCCGATTTCGTTTTTATATCCGGCAAAATTTATTCCTGTTTTACCACCTACCGAAGCATCAACTGCAGCCAAAAGTGTGGTCGGTATATTAATATATCTAATTCCTCGCTTAAAAGTTGCTACGGCAAATCCTCCCAAATCGGAAATCATTCCTCCTCCCAAATTGATTAACAATGATTTGCGTGTTGCCAAATTTTCCGTCAATTGTTGCCAAATTGATGATAGATTATTCAGGTTTTTGTTATCATCGTTTGCCGGAACAACAATAGAAACTGAATTTTTTATAAGATTTATATTCTCTATTTTAGGAAAACACCATTTTTGGGTATTCTCATCCATAAGGATAAATAGCAAATCGAAATCAATTCTTGATAAAACCGATTCTATATCTTGCGTTAAGTTTTTGCTTTTTATTATATGTTGCATAATTTGTTATTAGTAAATTGGTAAACTTAGTGTGTCGGGATTTTGTAACGAAGGCAAAGCCATCGTCTCCCTTTTTTATAAATCGTAAATCCGAAATCCCAAATCGTAAATAAAAAGTCTATTGTCTTGTAAAAACTTTATACAGCTCTTCCTGAATCCGTTCCCTGATTTTCATAGATGACAATCTGTTGGGTGAACGTTCGGGAAAAACTCTGTTTGATAAAAATATATATATCATCTGATTATCAGGATCAACCCAAAAAGATGTTCCCGTAAATCCTGTGTGTCCGTAAACAGAAATTGGTGTAAGCGGACTTGTAGGACTTGATTTGCTTGCACTTATTTCAGGTTTATCGAATCCTAAGCCACGACGACTTCTGCTGCTTTTTGTTTGCGTAAAAAGTTTGACAGTTTCGATACTCAAATATCGTTCGCCACCATATTCTCCACCGTTTAGCCACATTTGGCACAATTTAGCCAAATCGTTGGCATTAGAAAAAAGTCCCGAATTTCCCGAAATTCCTCCAAAAAGTGCAGCTCCTTCATCGTGAACATATCCGCGAAGTTGCTGTTTGCGAAAAAACGGGTCGTTTTCGGTAGGCGCAATATCGTTTACCGACATATATTTTAGCGGTAAAAATGTTGTAGAAGATGCACCCAACTTTTCAAAGAAATTGCTTCTTACATAACTGTTTAGGTCAGTGTCGGCAATATTTTCAACAACCTCTTTCAAAAACATAAAATTCAGGCAGCTATATCTGTATGTTTTCGATTTCAGATTGGTAGAAATTATCTCCTTCAGCAATGCTTTTTCCATTTTATCGCTGGCATACATATCTTTTGCCACATGAAAAGGAAATTTTTCCGAAGGTTGTGTTGAAATAAATTCGGGAATAAATTTGTAATCGGTTCTGCCGTAAGCTCCTGCATATCTGGCATTATAAATTGACGATGATCTGTTACTAATAAGCTTTCCCTGATAACTCCCGGTGTCAATTGCCACAGTGTAATAGGGTATAAAAGAGATAACTCCTGTTTCATGCAGAAGCGCATCTCTGATAGTAATATTTGCTTTGTTGCTGCCACGTGTTTCCGGGACAAATTTCGATAAATTATCTTGCAAACGAAGTTTTTTTTCGTCGTACAGTTTCATTATTGCAGGTAGAGTAGCGGCTGCTTTTGTAATTGATGCAAGGTCGTAAACCGTTTCATCATCGACTTTCTTCGAAGCACTTCTATAATCAAAATTACCAAACCCTTTGCTGTAGATTATTGCTCCATCTTTCGCTACCAAAACATAACATCCCGGATATGCTCTGCTCTTAATTCCTTCTTGCGCAATATTATCTATAAAACTGAAAGCGTTGCTTGGAATATTTAGTTCTTCGGGCAGAGAGTAGGATAGTCTGGTTTTTTTGGTGTCAATACCTCTGCTCTCTTTGTAATTTCCCACAGTTACAGGCAGTTTGCCGTTTATGGCGATTCCGCCGAATAGTGCTTGCGCGGCAGATATTTGTGCCCATTCGCTATTATCGAAAGCTACTAAAACACTATTTGCATTTGAAACAGAAGTTTTAAAGTTATTCAATCGGTAGGGCGACGCAAATAGTACAAGAATTGATTTTTCGTTTTTGGTTAAATTTTGAAGTGATGTGTTATCAACTAACTTATCCGAATGAACTGAAAAAATAATTAAATCAAAACTTGAAAGTTTAGATATTATTCCGGATAAATTCTCCATCGAAGCAACATCAAAAAAGGTAATATCTGCATATTTTTTCAGTTGATTTTTATATGCAGAGTTTCCACCGCCTATACAAACTGCGGCAATTTTTGTGTTATCCAATCCGGTTATTGGAACTCTGTTTTGGTTGTTTTTGATAAGAGTAAGTGCGCCTTCATATATTTTTCTTTGTACCCATTCTGTTTTCGTCGTGTTCAGTTGTTGGGAAAGATTTTTTGTTTCAATAGGTTTTTGTTGGTGTACATTCAAGATGAATTTATATGCCAAAATCTTTTTCACCTTCTCTTCTAAAAGTTGCATAGAAATAACACCTTTATTTACAGCAGTTTTAACAGCATTAAACTCTTTCTCTTGATTCACCACACCCAAAATAATATCGTTTCCGGCAAGTATGGCTTTAACACTCATATCGGGTTGATTTGAAACACCTTTCATTGCCATTCCATCGGTAAATACCAATCCTTGAAAACCCATTTTCTCTTTCAATAATTTTTGCACAACATTTTCCGACAGCGATGAAGGCAAACCTTTCGTATTGAGTGCAGGAACATTCAAATGACCGACCATCATACCCGAAAAACCTTTTTCGATATACTTTTTAAATGGATATAGCTCAATGCTTTCCAATCTATTTAAATTGTGACTAATGGTTGGAAGAGTTTTATGTGAATCATCTGATGTGTCGCCATGTCCCGGGAAGTGTTTGGCAACTGACATTACACCACCCTCTTCCAATCCGGCAGAGTAGGCTATACCTTTTTTGGCAACGTTTTCCTGATTTTCGCCAAATGAGCGTGTTCTGATAATCGGATTTTGCGGATTGCTGTTCACATCCATAACCGGAGCAAAATTGATATGGATTCCCATTGCGCGGCACTGTCTCGCAACTTCTTTACCATACTCTTTAATAATATTTTCATCCTGAATAGCACCAATAACGAAGTTTCTGGGAAATTTGGGTGCATCTTTCAATCGCATCGACAGCCCCCATTCACCATCAACTGCTATGAAAAGTGGTGTTTTGGATATGCTTTGAGCATAATTTGTAATTTCGGCTTGCTCCGTAATGGTTCCACCGGAAAAAAGTAATCCACCTACATATTGGTTGTTGATATAGTTGCCGATTCGCCCTTTCCAGCTACTGTTTGGCTCGGCAATCGGCATAAAAAGTTGTCCTACTTTTTCATCCAGACTCATACTGTTGTAAACCGAATCAACCCAACGATTCATCTCAGTTTTATTTGCCTGTCTGAACAAATTGGCTTCATTTTGAGCCGATAATAATATTATTGTTGTAAAAAGGAAAAATAGAGTGGTATATAATTTTTTCATAATTTCGTTGTTCCAAAAATGATATTTGTACTTGTTGAATGCTCAAAAGTACTTTATTTTTAATAGTTTTGCAAGATTATCAATTAAAAAATTGAACTTCATTTTGTTTGTACAATTAAAAGATAATCATTACCTTTGCGCCGCTTTTTGAAAGTCCGTATCGTGTGATGGGAAATTTAGGGAGCACCTTTATTTTGAGTAACACAAAAATTTTTAAAAATGAAAACTTATGAATTAAAAGGCGAAATCAGAAGTGATTTCGGGAAAAAAGCGGCTCGCTCTTTTCGTAAAGAAGGACTTATACCGTGCGTAGTGTATGGTGGTCATGGTGAAGAAAATATTAACTTTGTTGTAAAAAACAACGATGTACTAAAATTGGTTTACACACCCGATGTGTATCTGGTAAATCTTGATTTAGGTACTAAAAAATTTAAAGCAATTCTAAAAGATTTACAATTTCACCCGGTAACTGATAATATTCTGCATATAGATTTTCTACATGTATTTGATGATGTACCTGTTGTTATTGAAATTCCTGTTAAATTGCATGGATTGGCAGCGGGTGTTAAATCCGGAGGTAAACTTTCTCTCGATTTGCGTAAGCTGAAAGTTAGAGGATATGCTGATAAACTACCGGAATATCTTTCAATTAATGTTGAAAAAATTCAACTTGGAAAATCAATTCAAGTTGGCGAACTTAAATTTGATGACCTAGAACTGTTAACTCCGAGCAATGCTGTTGTTTGTCGTGTTCAATTGACACGTGCTGCAAGAGGAGCTGCTTCAAGAGTAACCGAAGAAGAGGTTGCTACAGAAGCTGGAGAAGCAGAAGAGGAAGCTACAGAATAAGAATGAAAAAACTTATTGTAGGTTTAGGCAATATTGGGCCCGAGTACGACAATACTCGCCACAACATAGGATTTATGATATTGGACGCTTTTGCAAAGGCGTCCAATATTGTTTTTCAGGATAAGCGATACGGATTTGTTGCAGAAACACGCTTGCGCAACAAGTCGTTAGTCTTGCTTAAGCCTTCAACCTTTATGAACCTAAGCGGAAACGCTGTCCGATATTGGTTGCAAAAAGAGAAAATCGAAAACGAAAATCTTCTGATTGTGGTTGATGATCTATCTTTACCATTTGGTACACTTCGTTTGAAAACAAAGGGAAGCGATGCAGGTCATAATGGTTTGAAGCATATTCAGGGACTTATAGGGCAAAATTATCCGCGACTCAGATTTGGAATAGGTAATGATTTCACGCGTGGCAGACAGGTGGATTATGTGTTGGAAGAATTTACCGATGAAGAAAAGTTGTTGCTTCCTCCACGTATCGAAACTGCTGTGGAAATTATCCGTAGCTTTTGTCTGGCAGGTGTGGATATAACTATGAATCAGTATAATAATAAATAGACGAAAGACGATAGAACCAAGAGGCAAGATCTTTTGAATTACGTTTTGTTTGGTGTTGGTTGCATGAACTTCTAAAAAGTTTACTTGTTTACCGTCAACTCGTTTACTGAATGATACCACGCGAAAGGATTCGCGCGGGAGCGACTGTGGTAAGTTTAGAGAAAGCGAGAATGCTTTTTTTGCCCGAATTCGAGAATGTCTGATAAAAGATGTTTCGTAGTATATGGAGTTGTTTTGGTAATTAGTATTTGTGTATTTGGTTTATCTACTAAAACAGACATAACTTGCCAAAAGCTAATAGCCAACAGCTAACAGCTAAATTAATGAAAATAATGGAAGAAGTAAGAATTGATAAATGGCTTTGGGCTGTACGTATCTTTAAGACTCGTACCATTGCATCGGATGCATGCAAGAAAGGACGTGTGATAATAAATGATGTTTCGGTAAAACCATCACGAATGATAAAAGTAGGTGACATCATCCAGGTACGCAAACCGCCGATTACATTCTCTTTTAAAGTATTGGATTTATCTGATAAAAGGATGAATGCTAAGCTAGTCCCGCAATTTATGGAAAACATTACACCACCCGAGCAGTACGAAATTTTAGAACTCAATAAAATTTCAGGATTTATTGATAGACAGCGTGGTACCGGTCGTCCTACAAAAAAAGAGCGTCGCGATTTGGAGCAATTTACACAAGATATTATGTTTGATGATTTTGATTGGGATGAATAATCGACTTTAAAATTGCGCCTTTTTACCCGAAAAATATCATAATTGTTGAAAAAAACAAATATTCTACCCTCTAAATAGTAATAATTCATATTTTTTTGTATTTTTGTCTCAAATGTATTACTCAAAATAGATTGAGATACTATTCGTTTTTTAATTCATCTTTAAATAAGGAAAAACATGAAAAAATCTACTCTACTATTTTTTACCTTGCTTTTATCAGTATTTATGCTAAAAGCAACAGGAACCAGAGAAATAGGTGCGCCCGTAACTATTACATGGGATCCGCCTGTTAGCAGTAAATCTGTAATATCTGATTCAGCGCAAAGTGATGCAGTCAATGCATCTAAACAATGGAACTATACCTATACTGTAATGCGAGATAACATAGAATTGATAACAGGCCTTACAGCAACTCAATATACAGATTGGGAAGCAACTGTGGGTGAGCATGAATACTGTGTTGTTGTAGTATATACAGATCCTGATTGTATTTCGGTACCTGCTTGTGTAACTACTAATGCTATGCCTGTTGGAGATTGTAATGCACCAACTAATTTTGCTTGCGAAGTAGAAATTTGGACCAGAACACTAACTTGGGAAAAACCGAATACAGACAATACAACCAGCACCCTTACCGGATATAAGTTGTATAAAAATTCAGAATTTCTTGCTTTTATAGAAGATCCGAATGTGCTTGTATATGTAGATGAAGGAGGTCAGGAAGGAACTATACATTATTGTATAGAAGCACTTTACAACGATTGTGTTTCAGAACAGGTATGTGTAGATGCGGCACCTGATTGTCTCCCGCCTGATAACATTGAAGCAGTTGCTGTAGGAGATAATATTGAAGTAACGTGGTACGATGATCCAACCAAATTTACGAAACAAGTAGTATTTGAAGAAGATTTTGAAGGTCTGGAACACGGTGGTGGTACTATGCCTGATGGATGGATAACAATTGATGCCGATGGTGACGGATACAACTGGTGGGCTGTTAATTCTTCTGACTATACAGGTCATAGCGGAATAGGTTTAGTAACGTCTGCATCATGGGTTGGCGGAATGCCTCTAAATCCGGACAACTATTTAATCACTCCCCAAGTATTTGACGAGTTTGACGCTTTCCCAAAAAGTGTTCAATTTTGGGTTTCAGCGCAAGATGCTGATTGGCCTGCAGAGCATTACGCGGTTATGGCATCATCTACCGGAACAAATGCTTCTGATTTTACTATTGTGTTTGAAGAGACATTAACGGCAAAAGGAGATAAAAACGGAGGAGAACGTGGCACAAACGCACAAGGAGTATGGTACGAAAGAATTATTGATCTACCAATGGATACAAAATATATAGCTTTCCGTCACTTTAACACTTCCGACGAATTTAGAATTAATCTTGATGATGTATCTGTTTATGCATCTATGCCGGGAGGTTTTACTTATGATTTATTTAGAAATGGTGTTGAAATAGCAAACAACCTGGAAGTAAATCATTATACGGATTTGAATGTTCCCGAAGGTGAATATGAATATTGTGTCAGAAGAGTAGCGGCACATTGTACATCCGACTTTATCTGTACAACTATTGTTACGGATATTGGGGATGCGGAAATTAACGGTGTAAAAGTATATCCAAATCCGGCTACAGATATATTATTCGTAAAAGGAGATATTAAACATGTAACCTTGTATAACTCTTTAGGACAAGTTGTTAATGCAAGATTGTTTGATAATCAAATAGATGTATCTTCTTTAACAAACGGTATTTATCATATGGTAATAACTACCACAGATGATAAACAGACTGTAGAGAAAGTTATTATTGCAAAATAATATTTAGCCTTTTGCCATTCGGCTACTGAGTTTGTCGAAGTTTGGCTATTGGCTGTTAGCTAATTTGAGGGCAATGTGGTTTTTAGCTGCATTGCCTTTTTTATGTGGTTAGCTATGACCGCTTAAATAAGTGCACCTTTCTAACAACTGTATTTAAATTTTTAGTATTTTTGTCATGAATGTCAGTTTCTTTATTTAATGTACTGCTTATTTTTAATTCATCTATAAAAAAGGAAAAACATGAAAAAATCTACTCTACTATTTTTTACGTTAGCTTTATCAGTATTTATGCTAAAAGCAGCTACTACAAGAGAAATAGGTGCTCCTGTAACTATAACATGGGATCCGCCTGTTAACAGCAAAAATCTGATATGTGAGTCGCCGCAAGGCGAACAGATTGATGTTTCTAAGCAAAGAAACTTTACCTACACAGTTAGCAGAGATAACATAGAATTGGCATCGGGACTAACAGCAACTCAATATACCGATTGGAAAGCGACTGTTGGCGAGCACGAATACTGTGTTGTTGTGGTTTACACCAATCCTGATTGTATCTCGGTACCTGTTTGTGTTAATAAGAATGTTCTTGCAGTTGGAGATTGTAATTCTCCGACTAATTTTGCATGTGATGTACAAATTTGGACTATTACACTTACTTGGGAGAAACCTGATACTGAAAATATGACAAGTACGTTGCAAGGCTATAAATTATATAAAAATTCAGAATTTATGACCTTAATTGAGGACCCGGATGTACTTGTTTATCAAGATTTAGGTATACAGGAAGGAACTCAACATTACTGCATCGAAGCTCTTTATGATGATTGTGTTTCAGAACAAGTATGCGTAGATGCGACTCCTGATTGTTTCCCACCTAAGAATATAGAAGCGGTTGCAGAAGGAGAGAATATAAAAGTAACATGGTACGATGACCCAATGAAAAATATGAAATATGTTTTATTAGAAGAAGATTTCGAAGGTGTAGAACATTTAGGATCATTACCTGAAGGATGGACAACAATTGATGCAGACGGTGACGGATTCAACTGGTATGCTATTAACTCTCCTGATTATACAGGTCATAGTGGAACGGGCTTAGCAACTTCTGCTTCTTGGAATGGAGCTCCATTAACTCCTGATAACTATCTAATTACTCCATCGTTGGATTTAGATTATCCTATTGAAGTTGTTCATTATTGGGTTTCAGCGCAAGATGCTAATTGGGCAGCAGACTATTATGCAGTTATGGTTTCATCAAGCGCAACAGATGCTTCTCACTTTACAACTATATTTGAAGAGATGGTACCTGTCAAGGGTGATAATCACGTAGGAGAACGTGGAACAAATGAACAAGGGGCATGGTATGAAAGGTATATTTACCTGCCTCCGGGAACAAAATATGTAGCCTTCCGTCATTTTAATTCTACCGATGAATTTAGAATCAATATTGATGATGTTGCATTATATGCCGGTTTGGCTGGAGGTTTTACATACGATGTTTTTAGAAATGGTGTTGAAATTGCAAGTAACATACATCTGAATCATTATACAGATATGAATGTTACTGGAGGTACATACGAATATTGTGTAAGAAGAGTAGCGGCACATTGTGTATCAGACTTCAATTGTACAACAATTACAGGTATTGATGATGAGGAAGTTAGCGGTGTAAAAGTATATCCAAATCCTGCAACAGATATATTATTCGTAAAAGGAGATATTAAACATGTAGCACTATATAACTCTTTAGGACAAGTGGTTAATGCAAGATTGATTAATAATCAAATAGATGTATCTTCTTTAACAAACGGTATTTATCATATGGTAATAACTACCACAGATGATAAACAGACTGTAGAGAAAGTTATTATTGCAAAATAATATTTAGCCTTTAGAAGTTGGCTATTGGTTGTTATCTAATTTGAAGGCAATGTTGTTTAAAACAGCATTGCCTTTTTTTTATGGTTAAACGAACGTCATTTCCGCGAAAGCGGAAATCCCAAAAATAACTCTTTCACTTCGAAGGGATTTGCAATCCCGACAACACAGAGCAAATCTTTACCCTATGTGTCTATGTGGTTTAGATTTTGAGACGCCATAATATGACGTCTCTTCTATTATCGGGACACGATGCCTTTGGCTTCGTGATAATTTTGGCGAAGGCACAGCAATCGTTTCCTGCGAGATGCCTAAAACAAAAAAAAGGCAATGCGGATTGCAACCGCAATGCCCTCTTGTTGTAGGGATTTGTAATCCCGGTTTATTAAATGTTCCACGCGAAGGATTCGCGCGGGAGCGTTGTAAAAAAACTTTGCGACTAATCTTTGCTTTATTTGCGAGAAACAAAGTGTCTTGTGTCTTGATTCTTGCGTCTTTTGTCTAAAAAATTAGCAAATTAAATAATTATTTTCTTTGTCTCCTTATTATAGTATGGCACAATGGAAGTTGTATTTCTCAAAAAACAGAACTCAATATCTTTTTCCGCACCTCTCATTACTAATCGCTTGTAATGTTCTGAAGTTCTGAGAAAATCGATAGGATTTTCTTTTGCATCGCTCCATAAATGATTGGCAATTTTCACAGCATCCGAGTTAATTTCAATATCGATATTTTTTCCCAACTCTTCTATTAATGCACTGCCAAACAGCATATCCTCGATATTTACCGTGTTGTTCCATCCTGCACACAATACTAAAATATCTTCGCCCAATTGCAAGCACTTTTCCGCCAATGCACTTATATTGGAAAAGGCACCAATAAACATGTTATTGCAATTTTTGGCAGCATCGATAGCTTGAGTGCCATTTGTTGTGGTAAAAACAATCTCTTTATCTGTCACTATTTCTCTTGTATAATCGAAAGGAGAGTTTCCAAAATCGGCAAATTCGCATCTTTTCGCGTTTCGTTCAGCACCAACCAAATATCCTTGCGATTTATATAGCTTTGCATCTTCTATATCAGCCACAGGAATAACCGCCGATGCTCCATTGGTCAACATGGCGCAAATGGTCGTTGACGCACGGAAAATATCAACAATAATTACCGTTTCATTATCTTTCCGATAAAAAGGGTAGAGTGCAGGAGAAAAACAGATATCAACTTTCATATTTTTACTGAGTTTGGTTGCAAATATAGCAAAATACACTCTTTTTTTCGTATCTTTCGGACGAAATTTAAACGATATGAAAATTACCGACTACAAAATTATCCTTGCATCAAATTCTCCACGCCGAAAAGAGTTGCTTTCGGGGATTGATGTTGATTACACAATAAAAACGCTCCAAAATATAGATGAGTCTTATCCCGATTCTCTCCCGAAAGAAGAGATAGCCGAATTTATTGCGCGAAAGAAAGCATCTGCCTATCTGTCCGATTTAAAAGAAGATGAATTGCTTATCACTGCCGATACTGTGGTGCTTTTGGATGATACCATTTTGGGAAAACCAAAAGATAAAGCAGATGCGAAACGGATGTTGAAGATGCTATCGGGAGAAACCCACAGAGTTATTACCGGGGTGTGTATGACTACACGAAAAAAAGAGGTCTGTTTTTCCGCTACAGCTTTTGTTACATTTGGAAAATTATCTGATGAAGAGATAGAGTATTATGTTGAAAAGTATCAGCCAATGGACAAAGCCGGAGCTTACGGCGTGCAAGAGTGGATTGGATACGTGGCGGTTAAGCACATCGAAGGTTCATATTTCAACGTTATGGGATTGCCGATTTATATGGTTTATCAAGAGTTAGTTAAGAGCTTTTAGTTACTTTCTTTTGAAAAAAGTAGAGACGTGGCATGCCGCGTCTCTACAAGTCAAACCAAGAAACAATTTCGTTGGAGGGAATTGCAATCCCGACGATACAAAAACTACACACTCAAAACTTCTGACTAAATATACATTACCCGAAACTTTTTCTATCTTTGTACTTTAAAAATCGTAATTCGTAAAATATTATATATCGAACTATGCTAACAGTTGAAAAAATAGGCGGAACATCAATGTCGCAGTTTCAAGATGTGCTGCAAAACATTATAAAAGGAAATCGCAAAGGCGATGAGTTGTATAATCGTATTTTTGTGGTTTCGGCATATAACAATGTTACAAATTGGTTGTTGGAACACAAAAAAACGGGTGAACCGGGTATATACAACAAGTTCCTGAACGGCGAAGATTACAGTAGCGCATTAGATTCGTTTTGCCAGCGACTGTTGCTTATAAACGACGGATTTGCCGATATTGGTTTGGATTTGAAAGAGGCACGTGATTTTATTCGTTTTCGTGTTGACCAATCCAAAACCTTGCTTTACAGTTTGAGGAAAGTTCTCGCATCGGGATATGTAAATATGGAAGATATTCATTTGGCGGCTCGAGAGATTTTGGCTTCAATCGGTGAAGCACATTCTGGTTGGAATTCGGTAAACATATTGAATAATAACGGAATAAATGCCCGATTTATAGATTTATGCGGATTTAACGATAACGAACCATTAACTATCGACGAGCGCATCCACAGAGAATTTAACGGAATCGATTTTGACAATGTTTTGTGTATCGCAACCGGATATACCAAAGGTACAGAGGGAATTATGCGTGCGTTCGACAGAGGATACTCCGAAGTTACGTTCAGTAAAATAGCTGTGGAAGTTAAAGCTGATGAAGCAGTTATCCACAAAGAGTATCATCTATCGAGTGCCGACCCGAAAATTGTGGGTGTCGAAAAGAGCATTCCAGTTGGACAAACAAACTATATTATCGCCGACCAGTTAGCCGATATAGGTATGGAAGCGATTCATCCGAAAGCGTCAAAACCTCTGGAATTGGCAGGTATAAATATTCGCATAAAGAACACTTTCCAGCCTGAACATCCGGGAACGCTTATTTCTCGCGATTACGTTTCGCCCGAACCGAGAGTGGAAATCGTTTCAGGTACAAGAAAAGTTATCGCTATCGAAATTCACGACCCGATGATGGTTGGCGAAGTTGGCTACGATTTACGCATTATGACCTATTTTCAACAACAAGGTGTAAGTTATATCCTAAAATCTACCAATGCAAACTCTATTACCATCGTAGTTTGGGAAGATGAAAAAAGTTTGGAACTCATTAAAGTTTTGAAAGAAGCCTATTCTCATGTTACTGTTATGCCGGCAGCAATTGTTTCTGCAATGGGAACAAATATAGCAATGCCCGGCTTTTTATATAGGGCATCGAAAGCTCTATATGAGAAAGGAATAAATGTTGAAAGTTTTGCTCAATCGCTTATGCAGGTTAATATGCAATTTGTTATTTCTCGCGACAGATACGAAGATGCAGTTATAGCATTGAATGATGAACTGTGTGTTGTTTGTTGAGGTTTGCGTGTTTCGGGTTACAGGTTTGAAGTCGGAATATTAAAAATAGTGAACTTTTAGCCTATTTGCGGTAAAATAAAATATCAAAAAAATGCAGAATTTAAAAGAAGAAAAAACTGTTAAAACACTTAATCCGGTTTCGGATTGGATTATTCGCTTGGTAAAAGGGATTATTATCGGAATTGGATTTATTCTTCCCGGGCTTTCGGGCGGTGTATTGGCTGTTATTCTTGGAATATATGACCGAATTTTGGCTTTCCTTGCCAACCTGAAAAAGGATTTTATCAAAAACGTAATTTTCTTTATTCCTGTTGGAATTGGACTAATGATAGGTGTGTTCTTGTTTTCAATAGTGGTTGAAAAAGCTTTTGGAAAATATGCCGCACAATTTGTTTGCCTTTTTGTAGGGTTCGTATTAGGAACTTTCCCTTCGCTCTACAAAACAGCCGGCAAGCAAGGCCGAAAAGCCAAAGACATAGTAATTATGTTTGTTTCAGCTTTAGCTATTTTCGGACTGATGATGATAGGCGAGCAACAACTTACCGAAGTTGCCCCAACTATACCGGCTTGGTTTGGTTCGGGAGCGCTAATAGGACTTGGTTTGATAGTACCGGGAATGAGTCCGTCGAATTTTCTTATTTATTTTGGCTTGTATGATAAAATGGCTACGGGAATTAAAAACGGCGATTTAGCGGTAATTATTCCGCTTATTCTTGGTGCGATTATCTGTGTAATTCTTTTTGCCAAACTTGCAGCCTACTTGTTTAAAAAATATTACGCCGGGATGTATCATTTTATTTTAGGAATGGTACTGGGTTCATCGACAGCTATTTTCCCGGCAATTGTATTTCCTGCTTTTTCACAAGAAGGACTAATTGCAAGTGGACTATCATTTGGTGGAGCATTTATTTTTTGCTTGATATTGCTGATAATTGGAACAATTTGTTCATACTTATTCAGCAAAGTAGAAGAGAAGTATCCTAGGGAGGATTTGTTTTAGTTAGCAGTGAGTTGTCGGGATTACAAATCCCTCCGACTAGATGGAAATATAAAAAACCGCATATAAACTAATGTTTTTATGCGGTTTATATTTTTATAAAGTCCTATTATAACATATCTTTTATAGTCTTGTTGGAGGGATTTGCAATCCCGACGTTTAAAACATCTCTTTTATAATTTCGATTATTTGTGCACCAATTGCATCGGCCTCTTCTTGTGATTTTGCTTCGGAGTAGATGCGAATAATTGGTTCTGTATTCGATTTTCGCAGATGTACCCATTTATCGGGGAAATCGATTTTCACACCGTCAATATCAGTAACCTGCTCATTAGCAAACTTCTCTTTTATCTGTTGTAATAGTTTGTCAATATCAATATCGGGAGTAAGGTCGATTTTCTGTTTCGACATAAAATATGACGGGTATTCCGCTCTCAACTCGCTAACTTTTTTACCCGATTTGGCAAGTTGGGTTAAGAACAACGCTATACCAACCAAAGCATCGCGTCCGTAGTGTGATGCAGGGTAAATAACACCGCCATTTCCTTCACCGCCGATAACTGCATTTTTAGCTTTCATCATCTCAACTACATTCACTTCACCAACCGCAGCAGCAAAATATTTACCGCCATGCTTTTCGGTAACATCGCGAAGCGCACGAGTAGAGCTCAAATTTGAAACAGTGTTTCCGGGTGTGTGTTGTAAAACATAATCCGAAACAGCAACTAAAGTATACTCCTCGCCAAACGGTTCACCATTCTCGGCATAAATAACTAATCGGTCAACATCAGGATCAACCGCAAAGCCAACGTCAGCATTTGAGCTTTTCATCAAAGAAGAAAGCTCTGTCAAGTTTTGAGGAAGAGGTTCGGGATTGTGCGAAAAATTTCCATGCATAGCACAATGAAGTTTAAAAACTTCCTTCACGCCAAGGGCATATAGTAGTTCGGGCACAGCCATACCACCTACAGAGTTTACTGCATCAACTGCAACTCTAAAGTTTGCTGCTTTGATTGCCTCTGCATCAACCAGCTCCAGAGTAAGGATGCTGTGGATATGCTCATGTAAGAACTGTTTGGTGATAACTTCGCCCAATTCATCCACTTGTACAAAAGTGAAATCTTCTTTTTCCGCTATCTTCAATATTTCACGTCCTTCGTTAGCACTTAAAAACTCACCTTTATTGTTTAGGAGTTTTAGAGCATTCCACTGTTTTGGATTGTGGCTTGCTGTAATAATGATTCCACCGTCGGCTTTCTCTTTTACAACAGCTATTTCTGTTGTTGGAGTAGTTGCTAAGTCAATATCAACTACATCGCATCCCATTCCAATCAACGTGCCTGAAATAATACTGTGAACCATTGGGCCCGAAATGCGGGCATCGCGTCCCAATATTATCTTCGTTTTTTCGTTTTTAGAAGGATTTCTCTTAATAAAAGCAGCGTATGCAGCAGCAAATTTAACAATATCTATCGGGGTGAGATTATTTCCAACTTCACCACCTATAGTTCCTCTAATTCCGGAAATAGATTTGATAAGTGTCATATGTTATTTTTTGTGATCTTCAAAATTGTAAGTTACCAAGTCGTAATATGTTGTGTGATAGTTTTGTCTTTCACCTTGTGAACCCATATTAAAAGGTACAATTATTTTTACTCTGCCCAGGTGTCCGATAAAACTGAGCGGGACTACCCATGCCGGTGTTGTGCTTCCATATAGTCTGTCTCTATTTTCTAGAGTAACTACACCGCGATATACCAGGGTGTTCGGTTTTTCAGATTGCATTGTAGAGTAGGTAGCAGTATCGTTTTCAGCAGAAATAATTCTATATCCGTCGTATCTGATATATATCTCTTCTCCGTTTTTAGCTTTCCTATCGCCACCTTTTTCGATAATGTTGATATACACACCTGTTACAGGATCCCGATAAAACTCATTAGGTTTAAATACAGTATCTTTTGGAAATTCATCCAATACTTTAATTCCATTATTAATAATAAACTTGTCTATTATTTTTATCTCGTCTCTAAGTCTGTCGGCATACGTTTTTCCTTTTTTGCACGAAATTAGTGCAACTGATGAAACCAGTACCAATAAGAACAGATAGTATTTCCTTTTCATTTTTGCGATTTTATTAATAATTGTCTGCAAATGTAGTGAAACAAGTTTGAAAAATAGCATAGATGTTGCATAAATAATATTAATCTGAGATTTTTTCAGCTAATTATTAACGGTTTTTTTAGAACATAGAACAATGAGCAAGTAACAAAGACAGCTTTCAACATCTGACTTCAGTAATCGGACAAATACTTACATCTGAGCTAATAGTATAAATCTATTCTATATTGTAAATATTTATATCATTTTTATATATTAAGAATGTCCATTATCTTTGTACTGTAAGAATTAATAAACAACTAATTAACACTAAAATATGAATATGGAAACAAATTTAGAAAACAACTTAACACCAATGCCAAGAATTGGCGAAAAAGCACCTTCATTTACAGCAGTAACAACACAAGGTACTATTAACTTCCCGGAAGATTACGCCGGAAAATGGTCGATACTTTTCAGTCACCCTGCAGACTTTACACCGGTTTGTACTTCAGAATTTATGACTTTTGCAACTATGCAAAAAGAGTTTGAAGCACTCAATACTCAGCTTGTAGGTCTTTCGGTTGACGGATTGTACAGCCATATTGCATGGTTAAGAACAATAAAAGAAAAAATCGAATATAAAGGCATGAAAAATGTGGAAGTTACTTTCCCATTGATTGAAGATATTTCTATGAATGTAGCAAAGAAATATGGTATGATTCAGCCAAATGAAAATTCCACACAAGCGGTTCGCGCAGTATTCTTCGTTGACCCGAAAGGAATAATTCGTACGATTCTATATTATCCGATTGCTTTAGGACGCAACTTTGACGAGATAAAGCGCATTCTTATCGGATTGCAAACAGCTGAAGAGTTTGGAGTAGCTTTACCGGCAGACTGGAGACCGGGCGATGACGTAATAGTTCCTACAGCAGGATCTTGCGGAGTTGCACAAGAGCGTATGGAAACTTCAGAAGATGAAATGCATTGCTACGATTGGTTCTTCTGTACAAAAAAATTATCGAAAGAGACAATTGACAACGCATTGTTGAAAAATTAAAAAAACCACAAATTAATGTATTATTAAGACTGTAGTTTCATTATGTCAAAATAAAATCTGCTTGAATAAATTCAGGCAGATTTTTTTATGTATTAATCTGTAAAGATGTGTGGTTTTTTATTCGTCTTCTTTATCTTATTCTTCTTTCTCTTTTCTAAAAGAATTAACAACCTTTGCATAGTTCTCTTTCCATGCTTCGGCAACAGCTTCAAAAAAGTTAGATGCACCCTCTTTTATAATATCCCATTTACTATCCGCAACAGCTTCAAACTGGTTTAGTTTCTCTGCCAAATCGTCTCTCAGACTGCTTAATTTCTCAATCTGCTCTGCATATTCTATCTTAGCATCTTCGGCTATATTTGCTATATCTACCTTCATTTCGGCAATTCTTTCTTCGAGCTGATCTAATAATTTATGTGTTCTCTCTTTAAATTCTTGTTTATTCATATCTTGTATTGCATTAAAATTCAATAATAAAACGGATTTATTGCCATTTTAGTTCAATCTGATTCATGCTAGAATAAAAAAACTTGTATCTTTGCAAGATATTCAAATTATAATAATTGTTTATATGTTAAATATTGTAATATTTGGAGCGCCAGGCTCAGGCAAGGGCACACAGAGCGAGCTGATAATAAAAGAGCATGGATTAAAATATGTTTCAACAGGAGAGATACTGAGAGAAAAAATTAAAAAAGGGACTCAGCTCGGGAAATTAGCTGATAGTTATATTTCTAAGGGTCAATTAGTTCCGGATGACATAGTTATTCCTATGCTTGAAGATTTAATAACCGAAAATGTGAGCACTAACGGCTTTATTTTTGACGGTTTTCCCAGAACTTTGGCTCAAGGCGAAGCTCTGGACGTTATTTTAAGTAAGCTGGATAAAGAAATAACTCTTGTTTTTAGTTTAGAGGTTGACGATGATGAATTGATGACTCGTTTGCTAAACAGAGGTAAAGAGTCAGGACGTTCAGATGATAATCTGAAAGTTATTGAATCGCGTCTGGAGGTTTTTCATAAACAGACAGCTCCTTTAAAAACATTTTATGGCAAACAAGGGAAATTAATTGAGATAAAGGGTATTGGCACAATAGAAGAAATTTTTAATTCTATCGAAAAAGAGATATCATCACACAAAAATAAGTGGCAGAAGTGAACTTTGTAGATTACATAAAAATATTTTGCCGTTCGGGTAAAGGTGGTAGAGGTTCAACTCACTTTAGAAGAGAAAAATATATACCAAAAGGTGGTCCCGATGGCGGCGATGGCGGCGACGGTGGTGATATTATTCTGAAAGGGAGCAGACACCACTGGACTTTGCTTCATTTGCGTTATCAACGCCACATTTTTGCAGGACATGGCGAAAGCGGTTCGGGAGCAAACAGAACAGGGAAAAATGGCGAGAACGTTGTTATTGAAGTACCATGTGGAACTATTGCCTATGATGCCGAAACAGGAGAATTTTTGTGTGATGTTACAGATGATGGTCAGGAAGTTGTACTTTTGAAAGGAGGAAGAGGCGGATTGGGTAATACCCGATTTAAAACATCTACAAATCAGGCTCCACGTTATGCACAACCGGGAGAACCTTTTGAAGAGAAATGGATTATTCTTGAGTTGAAGTTGCTAGCCGATGTGGGCTTGGTAGGTCACCCAAACGCAGGAAAATCTACGTTGCTATCTGTTGTATCGGCAGCAAAACCCAAAATAGCCGACTATCCTTTTACTACTTTAAAGCCAAATTTGGGAATTGTAAGCTATATGGAAGGAAAATCTTTCGTGATGGCAGATATTCCCGGAATTATTGAAGGAGCAAGTGAGGGTAAAGGTTTAGGTTTGAGATTCCTTCGTCATATTGAGCGTAACTCATTATTGCTTTTCATGGTTCCGGCAGATAGTGACGATATAAAGGAGGAGTATAATATCTTGTTGAATGAACTAACTCAATACAATCCGGAGTTACTTGATAAACAGAGAGTATTGGCTATCTCAAAATCAGATTTGCTTGATGAAGAGTTGATGGAAGCTCTGTCTGTTGATTTACCGTCTATCCCGTATGTTTTTATATCATCGGTAACCGGATTTGGTATTTCAAAACTAAAAGATATTTTGTGGCGGGAACTAAATTCATTTGATTTTATACCCAGTACAACTGTTGACAAACAGCTTGTTCACAGAAACTTAGATATAAAGGCTCTGCCGCTTGATACTGATGAAGAAGATGACATGTCAGACGAAGAAGAGGATAATTATTTCGAAGAAGATTTTTAAAATATGATAACTCATCCAAAATTCAATAATTTGCTTCTGTTTAAAAATCTGGAACAATATCCGGAGATTGCCCACTTTTCTACAACAAGGAAAGGTGGAGTATGTAAAGGTGAATACAGCTCGTTTAATTTGGGAAATTACTCCGATGACGATCCTACTAAAATATATGAAAACAGGGCAACTTTAGCACGTTATTTTTTCCTTAAGCATGAGGACCTTATCACACCGCATCAAGTACACGGTTCAGAAGTATTTGTTGTTGACACAGATTTCCTTCAATTAGACAAAGGCGAAAAAATTGACAAGATTTATGGTTATGATGCTTCAATAACTAATGAACGTGGAGTTTTTCTCTGTGTTACAACTGCTGATTGTGTTCCGATATTATTATATGATAAACAAGAACAAGCTATTGCTGCTATTCATGCCGGATGGAGAGGCACATCAGAAAGAATAGTCGAGAAAACTATTCTGAAGATGCACTCTTTGTACAATACGAATCCTGAAAATATTGTAGCAGCTATAGGACCTTCAATCAGTCTAAAGCATTATGAAATTGGCAAAGATGTTGAAAAAGAGTTTATAAGCAGAGGCTTTTTGCTAAATGCGCGCAACTCTTTCCGTAATCCATCGACAAAGAAATTGCATATAGACCTGAAAGAGATAAACCGACAAGAGTTGTTGCGATTAGGAGTACCACAAAAAAGTATCGAAAAAACAAGGTATTGCACTTTTAGCAACGATAAATTGTTCTTTTCTGCTCGTCGCCAATCAATTCATTCGGGCAGGATGCTTACGGGCATTATGTTGAAAAATAATGTGTCAGATTTTCAATGAAAAAACTCCCGAAACAATTACAATATCTTTTCATAATACTCACAAGTTTAGTTATTCTATATGCTTGTGCCAATATAGCCTTGCCCACAGGTGGTGATTATGACGAAACACCACCGAAAGTTCTCAAAGCCACTCCCGATTTTAATTCGCTAAATGTCGGGAGCAACAAGATAGAAATACTCTTTGATGAAAACATTAAAGTAGAGAAAGCTAACGAAAAAGTTATTATCACGCCACCGCAGTTAAATCAACCAGCAATAAAATCTTTGGGGAAAAGAGTTGTTGTTGAGTTAAACGATAGTTTACAGAGAAATACAACCTACACAATAGATTTTACCGATGCAATTGTCGATTACAATGAAGGCAATCCTCTGGAAAATTTTTCAATCTCATTTTCAACCGGAGAGATTTTAGACACATTGTCTGTATCGGGGAAAGTGCTTGCAGCAGAGAATCTGGAGCCAGTTAGCGGTATATATATTGGTATGCATAGCAACTTAAGTGACACTGCTTTTACAACTATTCCCTTCGAAAGAATTTCAAGGACCAATTCGCGAGGTGCATTTACCGTAAAAAGTCTGGCTCCCGGGAAATATAAAATATTTGCTTTGAACGATTTAAACAGAGATTATAAATATGATAATCCGTTGGAGGATATTGCGTTTCTCGATTCGATAATTGTTCCAACAACCATTATAACAACAGTTCCGGATACCATATTTACAGACAGTTTAACCATAGATACCATTAAAAGTAAAACTTCTACGCATTTTTTGCCTGACGATGTGCTATTAAGAACGTTCAAATCTGACTTTAAGCGACATTACTTTCAGAAAAGTGAACGAAAAACTCGCTCTCAGCTAACATTCTATTTTGCATCACCAACCGAATTGGCTCACTTTACGTTGCTCGAACCAAAAATATCGAATCCGGATTGGTACTTAATGGAAAAAAGTGCTCATAATGATACAATTTCCTTATGGTTGATGGATTCGCTCGTTATTTTGCACGATAGTATAAAAATAAAATTAGACTATCTAAATACTGATGTAGAAACAAATATCAATTCATGGAAAAGTGATACAATAGATTTGACATACAGAGACTCGCGTAAAGGGCGAAAAGAAAAAGAAAATACCGATAAGTTTCTATCTATCAAACATAATATGCGTCAAAATTTTGAAGTTTATGACCCGATAAATGTAGAGTTTGAATATCCTGTTGATAAGTTTGAGAAAAGTCAGGCATCTTTATTTCAATTAGTCGACTCTGTTTATCAGCCCATAAATTATCAATTGCAGGCAGACACACTAAATCCACGAAAATTTCTCTTAAAGCACAAGTGGGATCCGGGCGGCAGATATAGGCTTGCCATAGATTCGTCCGCAGTTATGAGCTATAATAATTTGTGGAACGATAAGTTGCAACAAGATTTCTCCGTAAAATCGCTCGACCAGTATGGAAACATTATGTTTCTTGTTTCCGGAATTCCTCCAAATAAAACTGCTTATGTAGAGCTTCTTGACAAATCGGATAAACCTTTTCGAAAAAAAATGGTCAATAATGGAGAGGCTCTGTTTTTCGATATAAATCCGGGTATAATTTATGCGCGGCTATTTATAGATGATAACGAGGATGGACTTTGGACAACAGGTGATTATCACAGTGGCAGACAGCCGGAAGAGGTTTACTATTATCCGCGTGGTTACGAGATAAGAGCATACACCGATCACGAGGAAGAATGGGATTTATTGGCTACACCTGTATCTGAACAAAAGCCGCTCGAAATTACGAAAAACAAACCGCAAGTACGTAAGAAACGTAATTTGAGAGAAGAAATGGAGAGAGAAAAAGAACAGCGTCAAAGACAAGGAGTATCTATGCCGATACAAACCGGAAGATCAGGCAGTACTGTACAAGATGTTGGTGGCAGACGCTAATTGATTAACTAAAACAGATAGAAATATGAAAAAAACAAAAATAAAACTTTGGTTTTTGTTATCTCTTTTAGTGATAGCAAATAGCCTGTATTCGCAGTGCGAAATAAGAAATAATGCTTTCAGAAGTGGTGAAAACATCAACTACGATCTGTATTATCATTACGGTATTATTAATGCAAAAGCAGGTAGCGGTATGTTGAGGACGACTACTGTAAACTATAGAGGAGAAAATGTGTATAGCATTAATATGCAGTTAAATACCAGCGGATTAGCCAGGGTTTACAGAGTTAACGACACATTGACCTCATATGTTGATATGAAGCTCAGACCACAACTTTTTATAAAAAATGCTTTCGAGGGGAAAGATTATTCGCAAGAAGTTCAAACATACAATTATAGCGGAAATAATATAAGAATTAGGGCAAAAAGAGTGTTTAACGGTACGCAGCAATTTGACGATTATGTCTCTACCAATAAGTGTACGTATGACTATCTGTCGGTGTTGCCACTGATACGAAATTTAGATTATTCGGGTATGGAAGCAGGCGATAGGAGAGAGATACAATTTTTGTCGGGGAAAGATATTGTTCGAATGTACGTGAATTACATGGGAAAATCCAGAACTAAGGCAAATGACGGAAAAACATACAATACGATAGATATTTCGTTGACAATTCTGGATAAAGCATTTAACAATCAAAAAGAGGCTATAAGGGCAACGTTAACAGACGACTTCAATCGGGTTCCGATAATTATAGAAACTCACTTAAAAATTGGTTCGGTAAAAGCCGTTTTAAAATCTGCGTCCGGACTAAAAAACTAAAAAACAGAAATCAATATCAATAATGATACTTTTATATTATAATTTATGAGAAATTATTTTTTATTTTTTGCTCGCTTTTTTTGATGTCATTTTTCTTAAATACATCATCAGTTGTAGCACAAGAGGCAGAAGACCCTTATGTTGTTTTGAGTGAAATAAATATTGACGAAAGCAACTTCGACACAGTTGTTGATTTGCTTTCAGAACTGCAACAAAATACTCTCGATAATGAAGAGGGGTGTGTTGTGTTTGATGTATTATTGGTGGAAGACAATTTTACCAAAATATATATTTACGAAAGTTACGAAAGTTTGTCGGCATTTACTGCTCATACCAATAGCGCTTATTACAAACGAATAGTGAACAAAGATTTGAAGCCTTATATCAAGAAAGAGACCAAAACTAAAGTGTTTCCTATCAATAGCGAAGTTGAGATGGATGAGTAATATGCTCGTGTAAACAATAAAAAGGAAACAAAGTAGTTAAATATTTTACCGCCAACTAAAAACTATCTTTGTAAAAACAAAAATCATGAGTGGCAATACATTAATTCCGGAACCTACAATTCGCCGATTACCATGGTATTTGGCTTACCTGAAATCGTTGAAAAATCAGGGTGAGAGCCACGTTTCATCTACAACTATAGCAAAAGTAATTAACGTTACATCTACACAGATAGCTAAAGATTTATCTCATTTGAATATAAGCGGTAAAACCCGTGTGGGATATGATGTAAATGAATTGGTAGATGTTTTGGAAGATTTTTTGGGTTTCAACACCAAGCGTACTTCTGTATTATTCGGTGTAGGAAGTTTGGGTGCTGCTCTACTTTCCGATTCTGGATTGGAGCAATTCGGTCTGAAAATCTACGCCGGGTTCGATGTCAATCCATCACTGATAAATACTGAAGTATTTGGTATTCCCGTTTACCATTCCGACGCTTTTTGTGAAATAAACAAGACCTTGAAGGCAGAGATAGGTATCCTGACAGTTCCACCAGAACATGCTCAGCAAGTGGCGGAAAAGATGATTGCAGGAGGAGTAAAGGCTATTTGGAATTTTACACCTTTTCGCATCAGGGTGCCGGAGAATGTAGTTTTACAAAACACCTCACTTTATGCACATCTTGCAGTAATGTATAACAGGTTGCAGTATAAAAAAAGCAATCAATAGAAATTTTATTAACCTACAAAAGTGACAATAAAATGAAAATATTTGCTATCGGGCTAAACTACGATTCACACAATAAAGAAATGAAAAGAACGTTTGAAAGTAGTGAACCTGTTGTTTTTATGAAACCCGATACCGCTTTGTTGAAAGATGGCAAACCGTTTTTTTTGCCCGATTTTTCGCAAGAGATGCATTACGAAACAGAATTGGTAATAAAAATAAACAGGTTAGGTAAAAATATTTCGGAAAAATTTGCTCATCGCTATTTTGACGAAATTACGGTAGGTATTGATTTTACGGCAAGAGATTTACAACGACAACAGAAAGAGTTGGGCTTGCCCTGGGAAATAGCTAAAAGTTTTGATAACTCGGCTGCTATAGGTGAATTTATTAGTATAAACGAAGTAGGTGATTTAGATAACATTGATTTTCATCTTTTGGTGAACGAAAAAGTGGTACAGAGCGACAACAGTCGAAATATGATTTACTCTTTTTCTAAAATAATATCTTATATTAGCCGTTTCTTTACTTTAAAAATAGGTGATTTAATTTTTACCGGAACTCCCGCAGGTGTTGGGAGTGTAAAAATAAACGACCATTTGCAAGGATTTTTGAACCAACAAAAATTGCTCGATTTCAAAATAAAGTAAACTTTATTGATAATGAGAATTTCATATATAAAAATATTTATAATCATCATTTTTGCCTTTCTTGCAGGGAATGTTTTTTCTCAGCAAAAGAAGAATGACGGATCCCGATATGCAGCCAATTCCGTATTGTCAACCGGAAATTGGTACAAAATAAAAACTAATCAAAAAAGTTTTTACAAGCTTACTTATGAAGATTTGAGTAAGATGGGGCTTTCCGATCCTTCAAAGGTGAAAGTTTATGGGTACGGAGGTAATTTGTTAGATCCCGATTTTTCAAAACCATATATCGATGACCTGCCCGAATTGCCAATCTGGATGGAAAAAGGAGATGACAACGTTTTTGGTAGTGGTGATTATATTATTTTTTACGCTCAAGGGATGGTAAAGTGGGTATTTGAAAAATCGGGCAGAGGATTCATCCACGAAAATAACCCATACTCTACCGATGCATTCTTTTTTGTAACAGAGGGAGACGGTGGAAAAAGAATAGAGAATGCAACATCAAGCGCTACCGAATATACTAAAACAGTAGATTGGTTTGATGATTATGCCATACACGAAAAAGACGAGAAAAACCTGATTGAGTCCGGACGAGAGTTTTATGGCGAGTCTTTCAGAATAAATAACAGTCAAAACTTTGTATTCAACACACCAGGTATTTTGGCAGGAAAGGTTGCTACTATCAACTTTGTTTCGAAAACAAAAGTGGCAACACCTTTAAATGTTTCAATAAACGGTGTGCTGACTCTATCGGGTAACGTGCCGGTAACAGTTAACCGTTATGCCGCCGCTTCGGATCTAACTTTGTCGGGTCCTTGGAGCGGAACTGTAAGTGGACAGAACACAGTGAGTGTGAATTATAGCGGAGTAAATCTGGATAATACATATCTGAACTACATAACTCTACAGTTTACAAGACGTCTTCAGCCCTACGATGCTGTTACTTTCTTTAGAAACTTAGAATCTGTCAACACATCAACTCAATATAAAATATCTAATGCAAATTCGGGACTTCTTGTTTTTAATGTTACCAACGAATTAAATCCACAAAAAATTCAGGTATCGCTATCAGGAAGCACCGGACAATTTATATACAACTCAAATGCTTTGGAGGAGTTTGCCATTGTCGATTTAACAAAGCAAATACCCACACCGGAGGTAATTGGAAAGGTCGATAATCAAGACCTTCATGCATTAGAAAGAGCAGATATGGTTATTATTGTGCAACCTACATTAGAACACTTTGCAAATCAGCTTGCACAAATTCACTTCGATGACTCAGGGCTAACATCTTTAGTTGTAAATCCCGAAAAAATATATAATGAATTCTCTTCCGGTAAACCCGATGCTACTGCTTACAGACGTTTTATGAAAATGTTTTACGACAGAGCAGAAACTGAAGAAGAAAAACCGAAATATTTATTACTATTTGGCGATGGTGTTTACGATAATAGGTTAATAGAGAGTGGCAAATGGAGTAGTGTAAATACATCGGCATTTTTGCTTACATTTCAGTCATATCAATCGTTGTCGCAGGTAGGGTCGTACGTAACAGATGACTACTTTGGGTTTTTGGATGACGACGAAGGAGTTGAAATTGCAAGAGACAAACTTGATATCGGTATTGGACGTTTTCCGGTACGAAAAGCAGATGAAGCTATAGGTGTTATCAATAAAATTGAGAAATATATAAAAGATAAAGACCAGGGAATTTGGAAAAACAATCTGCTTTTCCTGGCAGACGATGCAATAGCAGGGTCAAATTCGCCTGTAAGCGAGATGGTTCATATAACAGACTCCGATGAGTTGGCAGAAAAAGTAAACAAAGATAAACCGCAGTTTATTGTCAACAAACTTTATATGGATGCGTTCGAAAGAGTAGAAACCGGAGAGGGTGGACGTTATCCCGATGCACAGAAAAAACTTTTCGAGTCGATAGAAAATGGTCAACTTGTTCTGAATTTCATGGGGCACGGCTCTACACGAGACTGGACTCACGAATATATATTAAAATATCCCGATATAGAGAACATGACCAATACAAGATTGCCGGTTTGGATTACTGCTACCTGCGATTTTAGCCGATTCGACGGAGAGGATATGTCGGGAGGAGAAATGGCTCTTTTAAATCCGAGAGGAGGAGCAATTGCTCTATTTTCAACCGTTCGATTGGTATATGCCAGCAGTAATATGCTTTTAGCTACCGGGCTGTTTAAAAATATTTTCACCAAAGATAATGGCAAACCACTTCGTTTGGGCGATATTATGAAGTTGGCAAAAAGAGAATCAAATTTGGCTTTCGACTCTAACAAACTTAACTTTGCGTTATTGGGCGACCCGGCACTCAGACTCTCTTATCCCGATGAATATCCCAAAGTGGTAGTAACTGAGATAAATAGTGTAGAAGGAGATGAATTAGGTGGTGAACCAATCGTGTTTAATGCACTATCTACTGTTCGCATAAAAGGAAAAATCGCTTACGAAGACGGAAGTATCGATGCTGATTTTAACGGTTATATCGATTCAAAAATATTCGACTCCAGACAACAGTTAACTACACGTGATAATGCAAATTACGACCTGGCTTTCACCTATTACGACTATACAAATACCATATACAACGGTATGGCAGAGGTTGTAAACGGTGAATTTGAATATACTTTTGTTGTTCCTAAAGATATTTTATATTCGATGGAAGACTATGGTAAGATGAGTTTCTACGCTTATCAGCCCGGAGGAGATAAAAAAGCACATGGCTATTTCTCTAATTACAAAATTTATGGAACCGACCCCAATGCTCCGAACGATGTAACACCGCCCGAAATTACCAAACTATATTTGAACAGCGAAAGTTTTGTTTCGGGAGATAAAACTAACACAACTCCAATGCTTATTGCAGAAGTTTATGACGATACAGGTATAAACCTTTCGGGATGGCATGGACATGAAATTACTGTAACAATAGAGGGTATTTCAAAAAATTATCTGAAAACCTATGATGTAACAGGTAATTTCCAAAACATAGCAAATTCTGCAAACTCGGGATTGGTTAGCTTTCTTATACCTGAGTTAGAAAACGGAAGATATAAACTAACATTCCGCGTGTGGGATGTTAGCAACAACTCGGCAACTAAGGAGTTGGAATTTGTGGTGACCGATGAATTTGAACCAATAATAAATGAATTTTTTATATACGGAAATCCTGCGAAAGATATAACCCGATTTGTACTTACAACTAACCTTCCAGGTTCTGAACTAATGGTTACTTTCAGCGTTTATAATATGGCAGGTAATTTAATATGGTCGCATCAGGAGAAGAGTGCATCGGGTAACAATGTCAGAGAGATAGAGTACGAGTGGAATTTGACAAGCAGAGACGGTTCAAGATTGAATCCGGGAATTTATTTAGTACGTGCATCCGTTACAAGTGCAAACGGAATTTTCGAAAATGCCAAAGGCAGAAAACTAATTATCACAAAACAATAAATAACCTTCAAAAGTAAGGTATAAACTATTTTGAATATAACACAAAAATTAATATCACAATGAATTTAAAATCAATCATTAAATTAGCTGTAGTTATCATACTTTTGTCAGTAAGTCAGCTAGTAAAATCGCAAGAGGAGACTGCTCCGAGTCCAGATTATAATCCGATTCATGTTGCAGTACCATCATTGCAAATTTCGCCTGATGCCCGCGGTGGAGGTATGGGAGATATTGGTGTATCAACTATGCCCGACGTCTATTCACAACACTGGAACGCTGCAAAATATCCTTTTGTAAATAGTAATGCCGGTTTTGCTCTTTCATATACACCATGGTTAAGCAAATTGGTAAACGATATTGACTTGGTATATGTCACCGGATTCTGGAAATTCGGAAGCGAAAACCTCAATGCACTGAGTGCTTCACTGCGTTACTTCTCGCTTGGTAATATCGATTTAACCGACCTTAACGGAGACTTCTGGCAAAGTGTATCGCCCAACGAGATGGCTTTAGACATTGCCTATTCCAGAAAATTATCAGAAACTTTTTCAGGAGCTGTTACTCTTCGTTATATTCATGCAGACTACTCATATGGTCAGGATGATGGAGTTATGCCCGGAAGTGCCTTTGCTGCCGACGTAGCAGGATATAATGAGAGCTATATTAATCTGGGAGGAAATGAAGCCCTTTTGGGATTAGGTTTTAATTTTTCAAATATTGGTACAAAAATTTCTTACGATGGCGGAAATACCAATATGTTTTTACCGGCAAATATGAGATTAGGAGCTGCATTGGGTTACCCAATAGATGAAAAAAATACAATTTCGGTTAGTTTTGATATCAATAAGTTATTGGTACCAACTCCTCCTATTAAAGGCGAAGAAGAAACAGATGAAGAGTGGACTGCCAGACTGGATGCTTATAAAAACATCTCATCAGTTGCCGGAGTATTCAAATCGTTTGGCGATGCCCCGGGTGGTTTTAAAGAAGAGATGCAGGAGATAATGTGGTCGTTAGGAGTTGAGTACACCTATAACAACCAATTCTCGGTACGTGCAGGATATTTCCACGAGAGCGAATATAAAGGTAACAGAAAATATTTCTCTATTGGTGCAGGCTTTAGAATGAGTGCATTCCAGCTGGATGCTGCTTATCTGATTTCAACAGCTCAAACAAACCCGTTAGACCAAACATTGCGTCTATCGCTCGGATTTGATATGGATGGAATTAAACAGCTTTTCAACTAAAGATATTTTAATTACGAAAGTAATACTTTTTATGAATGAGGTTGAGGATATAGTTTTGTATATCCCAATCTCATTCGGTGTTTCAAATCAACAACAAAAAAGATTATAAAACTAACAAGACATGAGAATAAGAGTCGGATTTGGATACGATATGCATCGTTTAGAGGCAGACAGAGAGCTTTGCATGGGCGGAGTTAGGATTGAACACGAAAAAGGGCTTCAAGGTCACTCCGACGCCGATGTGCTTATTCACGCTATCTGCGACGCTCTGCTTGGCGCTGCCAATTTGCGAGATATTGGTTATCACTTTCCGAATAGCAGTCCGGAATATAAAAATATCGACAGTAAAATATTGTTGAAAAAAACGGTAGAGCTACTTCGTGAAAAATATTATGATATTGGCAATATAGACGCTACAATTTGCGCCGAAGCTCCAAAGATGAATCCACATATTCCCGAAATGCAGAAAGTACTTTCGGAGATAATGGAAATAAAAACAGACGATATTTCGATAAAAGCAACAACTTCTGAAAAAATGGGATTTGTTGGTCGCGAAGAAGGTATTTCGGCTTACGCGGTGGTGCTTGTTTATCAAATACATTGAGGTTAGTGTGTAGTTTGGAGTGGGTAGTATGTAGTAGTTGCGTGTTGCGTGTTACGAGTTGCGGGAGACGATGGCTGTGCTTACGTTAAATTATCACGAAATCAAAGGTATCGTGTTCAAAAAGTAGAGACGTGGCATGCCGCGTCTAATAGTAACATGAAGTAGGTAGTGTGTAGTTTGTAGTATGTAGTTGGTGCGGGTTTCGGATTGCGTGTTACGAGACTTGAAGAGAGGGAGACTGTGCGAATGGGAGAGAGGGCGATTTGGAGAATATGTGATAAAACGAGAAGAGACTTTGCGCCCCTGCTCGGAGGGATTTGTAATCCCGACTATCAAATTTCATTTTTCATACAAAAACTTTTATTATTGGTGTCATAAGCCAAAGGCTAAAAGCTAATAACCAACAGCAAAAAATAAACAGTACAATGTTATTAAACTCTATACGTCGTAAAATAAAGGCAAAAGGTCACGGGATACACTCTCCTTTTGCTTACGAGTTTATAACCAAAGTTATCTATTCCGGTTATGCATATTATGCCTATTTCGATATAAAAAAGCTGTTGGCAAAGCAAAAAATAGAGCCGTATAACGAAAGATTGCATCATTTGTCGTACAGACTTATACAATATTTCAAACCGGATAAAACTCTTGAAATAAATCCTGAAAACAACATTAATTCGTTGTATCTTTGTCATTCGGGAAAAGAGATGATACTTCACTCTTTAGAAGAAGCAAATGAGAAGCAGAAATACGATGCCATTTTCATATACTTGATAGACGAAAAGAGCAATATAGATTTTCTACTTTCGATAAGCAATGAAAACTGTTTTTGGCTCTTATCGGGAATAAATTCGAAAACAGGTAAACATATTTGGAAAAAGATAGTTAAAGATAGTAGAGTACAGTTTACGTTTGATATGAAAGATATCGGCATAGTAGTTTTGAAAAAAGATTTTCTAAAATCGCACTATTTAATATAATACATCACACATAATTAAAAATCATATTATGAAAAAAAGCGTTATTTACACAAGAGGAGGCGACAAAGGTACAACGTCGCTGGTTGGCGGAACAAGAGTAAGCAAAACACATATTCGCCTTGAATCGTACGGCTCGGTTGATGAGCTAAACAGTTATGTTGGTTGGCTAAACTGTGCTATTGAAGATGAAGATACAAGGAACTTTTTATTGTTTATTCAACATCGCTTGTTCAATATAGGTGCATACCTTGCATACGAAACAGAAAAAGAGGGAGCAGATAGTTTTGAAACAGTTTCTACTGCCGATGTAGAGCGAATAGAGCACGAAATAGACAGAATAGATGCTCTCCTGCCAAAAATTAAGAAGTTTGTACTTCCGGGTGGTAATGAAGCGGCATCGCGGTCGCATATTTGCCGGACAGTTACTCGCAGAGTAGAAAGATTAACTTACAGAGTAGCTGAAAATTATCCTGTAAGTGAGGTTGTTCTTGCCTTTATCAATCGTCTTTCGGACTACTTTTTTATACTTGCCCGATACGAAAGTAATAAGACATCACAAGAATTATACTGGGAAAAGGAGAATATATAAAAATTTTTTATACATTTGCGGGAAAATTGGTATATAAGACAATTATTAACCCAAAAACTGATTTAATATAATGTATTGGACACTTGAATTAGCTTCGAAACTAGAGGATGCTCCGTGGCCGGCAACAAAAGATGAATTAATCGATTATGCCCAACGCTCGGGAGCGCCGCTAGAGGTAATCGAGAATTTACAAGAAATTGAAGATGACTCCGAAATCTTTGAAACAATAGAGGATATCTGGCCAGATTATCCTACAAAAGAGGATTTTTTCTTCAACGAAGATGAGTATTGATTCATTTCTTTACAGATAAAACAGAGCGTAAAAAAACAGTCGGTAACATGGTTGCCGACTGTTTTTTTGTTAAACGGGTTATGAGTTACGTGTTTCGAGTTGCCCGTTTCGGGTTTAGGTGTTCCTTGTTATTTCGAACAAAGTGAGATTTATATTCGCCAGACGTCATTCCCGTGAAAGCGGGAATGTATCCCGAAATCGCTTTGCTCATCGGGATCTCCGCTGCGCTTCGAGGAGACGATGGCTGTGCCTTCGTCAAAAAAAAGAACAGACGAAAGAATCAAAACACAAAGACTTGTCTGAGGGATTTGCAATCCCGACTTTATCAGAATAAAGTAGCTGCTAATTTGAAATTAGTTGCTACTTAGAAAACAATAAGGACTGACTCCTTTTTTTGGAATCAGTCCTTATTTTATCTATAAAAAAATAAATTAGATATATTTCTCTATTTTTTCAGCGAAAAGAGCTTTTGAAGCAGCGCCAACAACTTTGTCAACCATTTCGCCATTTTTCACGAAAACAACTGTCGGGATATTGCGGATTCCGTATTTTGAAGTAACATCGTCGTTATCGTCAACGTTTACTTTTCCAATAACAGCTTTATCTTTGTATTCTTCACTCAACTCGTCGATGATTGGACCAATCATTTTGCAAGGTCCGCACCACTCTGCCCAAAAGTCAATAACTACTAATTTGTCTGTTGCCAACACTTCGTCCAGTGTTGCGTCTGTAATTTGTAATGCCATAGTTTTGTTAAATTAATTTGTTATAAGATCTTATATTTATAATGTTTTTATATTTTGTAATTTGCTGATTTAGTTTATCTTAAAATCAATTTGGAGGTTGTTTATTAAATAATCTATCAGACGTTTATTCACATTAATTCGTGATGGACGTGAAAACAGTTGCACGTTCATCCTTGCCTCTTCGCCTTGTATATGAAAATATAACAACGAATTTCCTGAATTGTTTTTCATTAGTGCCGATAATTCTGCAACCAATGTATCATCGAGTTCCGAAATAGGGATATTAAGGGTGATTTTTTTCACCAAACTGTCTTGTACTTCCGATAGTAAATTTATAGATGATACCTTAATTTCATACTCGTTATTTCTGAATGCTCTCTCTCTTATTGTAGCTTTAATATAAAGAGCTAATCCTTCGCGACCATAGTTGCCGAAATCGATGCTATCCTGCCCGAAAAGTGCCAATTCGTAACTTCCGGTATAATCTTCTATCGTTATAATTGTAAACGGTTTGTTATTTTTTGTTTGTCCGTATCTCGCGTTAGTTACCAAGCCGCCAAATGTTAATGTTCTTCCGTTAAGCGAGGCAAGGTCTTTTAGCATAGCCGCATTAGCGTTGCAGATATAGGTCAGGATAAACTCGTAATCGTCCAAAGGATGCGCCGATAGATAGATTCCAATAAGTTCGCGCTCTTTGTCTAATCGTTTTAAATCTGAGAATCTTTCAACCTTGGGAATTTCAGGTTTGGTAATCATAGAGATCATTTCATCACCGAAAAGCGAATTCATCGATTGCTGTTTATCTTGTTGAAATCTGTTTCCGTAGCGAATAAGAGTATCTAAGAAATCCTCTCCTCCTTCCTTTTCGTCGGAGCTTGCAAAATGTTCTCGTTTTATGTTTGGTAACGAGTCGAAAGCTCCCGCTAAAGCCATAGATTCTATATTTTTTCTGTTGCAAGCCGATAGGTTTACTCTCTCTACGAAGTCGAAAATATCGGTAAACGGTCCGTTTTCCGCCCGCTCGCTGATAATGCTCTCAACTGCATTTTGTCCCACACTTTTAATTGCAGCCAACCCGAAACGAATGTCGCCCTGTTTGTTTACCGAAAATTTCAATACCGATTCGTTTATATCCGGCGTAAGCACATTTATTCCCATGGCTTTGCACTCGTCCATAAACTTGGTGATTTCGGAAATGTTGTTTAAGTTGTTCGAAAGCACCGATGCCATATATTCCGACGGGTAATTTGCTTTCAACCAGGCTGTTTGGTATGCAACCCACGAATAACATGTGGCGTGCGATTTATTGAAAGCGTATGAAGCAAATTTTTCCCAATCTGCCCATATCTTTTCCAGTTTTTTTTGGTCGTGTCCGTTCTCTTTTCCTCCAGCCATAAATTTCATCTTCAGCGGAGCCATTTTATCGGCAAGCTTTTTACCCATCGCTTTACGCAACTCGTCAGATTCTCCGCGTGTGAAGTTGCCAAGTAATCTGGAAAGTAACATCACCTGCTCCTGATATACCGTAATTCCGTAAGTTTCGCTCAGATACTTTTCCATAACAGGAATATCGTAGCTAATCTCTTCTCTGCCATGCTTACGAGCGATAAAAGATGGAATATAATCCATTGGTCCGGGACGATAAAGGGCATTCATCGCGATAAGGTCTTCGAACTTGGTCGGTTTCAGCTCTTTCAAATACTTCTGCATTCCTGCCGACTCAAACTGGAATGTTCCCGTTGTTTGCCCGTTACTATACAATTCGTAAGTTTTGGCATCATCTAACGGTATATCGTCAATATTTATCTTTTTTCCGGTTGTGGCTTCAATATTATTTATCGCATCTTTAATGATAGTTAGAGTTTTCAGCCCAAGGAAGTCCATTTTTATCAAGCCTGTCTCTTCAATTACAGAGCCTTCGTATTGTGTTACCAGAAGTTTTTCGCCATCCTTATCATCCATTGTGGAGATAGGAACAATATCCGAAATATCTGTTTGTCCGATAATAACGCCACACGCGTGCATACCCACATTTCGTACGTTTCCCTCGAGCATTTGAGCATACTTAATTGTATCGGCAAGTATAGGGTCGTTGCTTTGTGCAGCTTCTTTTAGTTCGGGAACATTATTTATTGCTGCCTCGAGATTTACTTTTTTCACGTTGGGAATACGGTCGGGTACTAATTTGGCTAATCTGTCGGCATCGGGCAGTGGCAATTTGTGTATTCTGGCAACATCTCTAATAGATGATTTTGTAGCCATTGTGCCGTATGTGATAATTCTCGCTACCTTTTCGTGACCATACTTATCGGTTACCCATTGCAGAACTTTATCTCTTCCTTCATCATCGAAATCGATATCGATATCGGGCATCGAAATTCGGTCGGGATTTAAGAAACGTTCGAAAAGCAGGTGATATTTTAGTGGGTCGATATCGGTAATTCCCAGACAGTATGCCACAGCAGAGCCTGCAGCAGAACCTCGTCCGGGACCAACCGCCACATCCATTTCTCGTGCAGCATTAATAAAGTCCTGAACGATAAGGAAATATCCGGGGAAACCCATGTTAGTTATGGTCTCCAGCTCGAAATCGAGTCGTTCTGTTACCTCTTGTGATAGCTCTTCGCCATATTTTTTCTTGGCTCCTAAATATGTCAGGTGGCGCAAGTAGTCCGATTCTAGCAGTATTCTGATGGCTTTGTCATATCCACCCACCCGGTTATAAGCTTTTTCTCCAAACTTTTCAATTAGTTGTTCCTGCGTAAAGCGTGTTTTGTACTCCTCTTCGGTGCCGAAAGATGGGTCGATAGGGTAGAATGGCATAAGAGCCGGATTATCTATTGAATATATCTCGACTTTATTGGCAATCTCTAAAGTGTTGCTCAACGCTTCAGGAATATCGGCAAATATTTGATTCATCTCTGCCGTTGTTTTCAGCCACTCCTGCTTGGTATAGCGCATACGGTCGGGGTCGTCAAAATCTTTGCCCATGCTAAGGCAAATAAGCCTGTCGTGTGCATCGGCATCCTCTTCGTCAACAAAGTGAGAGTCGTTTGTGGCTATAACTTTCACATCAAATTTTTTGCTGAGTTTTAAAATCTCTTCGTTGGCGCGTTGTTGTTTTGGAAAGGTTGAGTGGTCGGCATCGGGACGGGTAGCTTTGTGGCGTTGCATCTCTAAGTAGAAATCGTCTCCGAAAACATCTTTGAACCATTGTACAGCCTCTTCCGCACCTCTTATATCGCCGTTTTCTATTTTACGTGGAATCTCTCCACCTAAACATGCACTCGAAACAATAAGTCCTTCGCGATACTCTTGCAACAACTCTTTGTCGATTCGCGGACGATAATAGTACCCTTCGGTCCAGCTTTTGGATACAATCTTTATCAGGTTTTTGTACCCTTTTAGATTTTTCGCCAGAACTACCAGGTGCCAGCCGCTACCATCTACTTTGCTGTCGCTTTTCTCAAATCTGCCTCGTTGTGCACAATAACATTCGCAACCGATTATTGGTTTAAAATTTAGTTTTGCAGTTAGTTTTTCAATCTCTTTAGCAATTTTTTCATCGGTTGGTTTCTTTTCCAATTCTTGCTCAAGCTTTTTTATATCTCCCTTTATTTTCGATTTTGCACTATTTACATAGTTCACAAACTCTTTTACTCCGTACATAACGCCATGGTCGGTAAGCGCGACGCCAGCCATACCATCATTCATTGCCTTGTCAACAATTCGTTTGATGCTAGCTTGTCCGTCGAGAAGTGAGTATTGTGAGTGAACGTGTAAATGTACAAATGGTTGCATAATTTTATTCGATTGGGATGTTTTGATGTTATAGAAATAGTGATGACAAATATACTAAAAACTGATGTCTGTTTTTTATAAATGAGAAAAGAAAGTTATCAACAGGCATGTAAGGGGTTGATAATGTGGGGTGTGTAGTTGGGTGGTTTTTATACGTTACGAGTTTCGTGTTTGTGTGTGTGGGGGAGTTTCAAAACTGTAATTATAAATTGATATATCCGAAATGCAGTATTTATAGTTTTGAGTTATGAGCATTTTAGTTGTGAATTGTCGGGATTGCAAATCCCTCCGACGAGGCTAACATATATTGGCGTGGAATTATGACCACAAAAAAACGATTAGCGAAAAATCTCGCCAATCGTTTTTTCAGAAAGCTAAGGTTATATAAAAAGGTTAAGTCAAATTAAATAGTGTGGTTTTTTCCATAAATCTACCTCTTGATAAATTTATGTATAGATGTTTTTTCCTGATTATTTACCTTTATAACGTACAATCCTGAACTAAATCTGCTAATATCAATATATTGATTTGGTTGATAGTTGTCGATTGATTCAACTAAGTTTCCGTCAACACTATAGATATTAATATTGCCTGATACATTTATTCTTATAAACTCATCCGCCGGGTTCGGCATTACCTTTATTTGAGCATTTTGTGTCCAATTATCTATATAATCGGTCAATATTACTTCTATCGGAAGCTCAATAAAAACAGATTCTCCTTTTATAGTCTGTTTTACAACCATTGAGGTGTTACCAACCTTATTCCCTGTGAGATGCAAGGAGTTATCTTCAATTGTTGCAGAAGCAAACTCTTCATCGGGTGCATCGGTAATTTGGTAGATTGCATCGCCTGCCGCTTTAAAATTATCAAATAATGCATCCAGATCGATAACCGCAGTCTCCTGCTCTTCAACAGTTTGTGCAGGTTTAGGTAATACACTTCTTTCTCCGCCAAAATCGTCCATACAGAAATAGCTTGGAATTGTAGAGCCATAGGCATTGTGACGAGTTCCATCGGTAGTGAATTTGATATATTTCACCTGTCCCAAAGAGCGCAAGTCGAACCACTGCCACGATTGGAGTGTATAGTGATGATTTGCATTTTCCGAACGGTAGTCAGCCAGGTAAAACTCTGCACTGTTACCATTGTCTGCAGTTGCGATAACTTTAAACCAATCGCCCTCGTGGAAAGGTGCATTAGGCTCATCGCCCATACCTGTTCCATTTTCAGATGTATAAACCAGATAAGCGGTATTTGTTACATAGAAACCATTAACGACATCTCCTTCAGGGTTGTGAGTTATAGTTACTTGAGTCGGGTCACCCATCGTGAAAGCAACAGCGTAGTTTTCAGAATCGTTTACGCCATGTCCCACAGCCGAGTTGAATTGGTCAGGGAACAAACTTTCGAATGTGGTTGCCGTTCTGTTTGAATAGGCAAATCCTGCCCATGTGTAGTATTCTGCAAAAAGTGTGTTCGAGAACGAGTAAGAGCCGCTGTAGAAAGTAGATGTGTTCTGCTCTTCATCTCCCCAACAGTGGCTTTCCGGTTCGAGATACAAATCGTCGAATGTTGCAACTTTACCTGAACCGGTTACGGTAACAAGACATTTTTTGGTGATGCTGCTATTCCATGCGTCGGTAACTGTAAGAGTGTATTCCGCTGTATTTGTTGCCGTAAAAGATACGGTTTCTTCTTCGGAAATTGTCTCCTGATTGCTATTTGTCCAAACATAAGTGTAAGGTAAAACACCGCCATTTATATCAGGAACAAGTGTAACAGATTCTCCTTCATTAACTGTTTGATTTTCTATAGATAAAGTCATTGGATGTGGTGTGCCACTAAAATTATCGATAAGTGTATTTCCTGTTCCGGAAAGAGTTACCGATGTGATTTTACCCATATTTTTCAGATTGATAAACACCCATTTATCGTTGGTTGCATCCAGCGTTGCCGAGTTGGTTTCTGTTTCTCCTAATTTTGTTGTAAGTGAAACCGATGCTTCCGATTTAAACAGGAATCCGTTTAGAACCAAACCTTCGGTACTGTTGATAATTGTTATTGTACCGTTGCTTTGAAGTTTTGCCGCATGAATATTGGTTGACTTTTGTCCATCTTCAATCTATACAACCTTAAAGCCGTTGAAACGAGCAGTACCGTCAATAAATTCACCTTCGGTTCCTGCCGGAATATTTTCAAAAGTTGATGCTTCTGTAGGTAAGAAGCTTGTTGTGAATGCTTCGCTGCTGATTACTCCCGAATTATCTCCCGACAGACTTTGTGCCACGAAATAGACTTTATATTCGGTTTGATTTTCTAAATCGCCTATTTCGATTGTCTCTTCAACGTTTTTGAGCATATCTTTTTCTATTCCTGCCAAAACTTCGGCTTGAGTTGGAACAGCTTCGGAAGTTTTTCGTGCCAGGACAAATAGTTTTCCATTTTCCGTCAATTTCGCTTTTACATCTGCCGATTGGTGAGTGATATTCTCTACTTTTGGATAACCCTCCGCTATTTCAGGCATCATAACCGGAACATACTCGTAAGCACCCATAGTTTGTGTTACTTCGTGACGTGCAGTTCCGTTGATATCTGTTGTTGCGTAACTCAATGGTTTGGCAGCTCGTAGGTTTCCTGCCTCTGTCAAGTCGAGAGAGTTTGGTGCGAGAAACTGCACCTGCTCTATTATTGAGTTGGTTTCGTTAGACAAAGTTTTCCAAGCCTCGAAATCGGCAACCTCTTCTCCGGCATAAGCAAATTGTGCTCCTGTTGTGAAAAGTGCATTGTTGTTGAAAGTCATTCCCTCAAGAGCATCTGCTCTATTCATGTAATAAACTCTTCCTCCTGCATTGTTTTGGAAAATATTGTTTTCCAGCTTAACATTTTCAGGTTTTTCGTCTACTTTACTCCAGATATAAAAGGGTGCACTGTTTAGTTTATCGGTTTCGTTTGTGATATTTACGGAGTTATACACTATATCTGTATTTGTTACAGCGGAAGTACAGAAAATACCGTAAGCAGCACGAGTGCCGTTATTGGCAACAATAATCACTTCATTATTATAGACTCTGTTTCTGCCTTCCAATGTTTCGTTATCGTCTCGACGTCGAAGGTAGATAGCGTTAATATCTGAACTTGAACCAATATCGGATATATTGATTTTATTGTTTCTGATAATTGTGTTACCTATCAATACAGCATCGATTGCTTTGTATGGGTTTCCGGTAGTTCCATTGGCAATAATCGTGTTGTTTTCCACAATACCATCATGTTCTTTGGTAATATAAACGGACATTACACCCTGATTTGTAAATTTATTTCCGGCGATACGTGCACCTTTCTGTTTTGGCAGAGATATATATCCTGTTCCATAGATATATACACCGCTATATCCTCCATCTAAAACAGAGTTTTCCAATGTGAAGTAATCGGAATTGGCATAAGGTGTGTTTGCTCCTTCAACTCTGATAAGAGCTATATTTCCACCCGAATAAGATGATGAGCGCGGAGCCTGGATAAAGCAGTTACGTACCGTAGCATGATTGCTGACATTCATTACGCCTATCACAGCTGTGTTTGATGCTTTATCTGTTTTCAGGGTAATGCCTTCCAACGTGCAATGGTCAACTCCGTTAAATGTAAACAGTGCATTTGAGTAATAGCCTCTCTCTATTATTACATCGTTGTAATTGTTGGTTGCAGATTTAATGGTGATTGTGTTTTCGGCAGATGCTCCTGTAATATGCGGAATAGATATTACCTCGCTGTAGGTGCCACTTTCCACTTCAAAGGTTACTTTTCCGTCAATTCCGCCCTGCATTGCAGCGATAGCACTTTGAAATGTGTTGTAATCGCTTTCCGCACTTTCACCTATAGTGTATGTTCCGCTAAAACCTTCCTGAACAGTGCGTGAAGCTGTTACATTTTCATTGATTGGAATCTCCCCAACTACGGCATCTTGTACGCTTTGCAGTGTCGCTTTTACTTCAGCTCCTAATGCAGCATTTGTAGCAATGTCGTAGGTCAACCAGAAGTAGTAGGTTCCGGGTTGTTTTATTTGGGTAGTTCCATTAAAAGTAAACGGGGCTTGTGTGGTTTCTTCGGCATATATAGTATTGCTTAGTATGTCGGTAACATGAGAGTAGTATAGATTTGCGTTTTTTATTGCCGACTCTGCCCCGTTATTAGTTGTAAAAACAAATTTGTTAAAGTTGAAAGTTCCTCTATCTCCTGTAAGTGTAATTGCGACTTTGAGCATTTGCTCGTTTTCTGCACCACGTAGCAACTTTTCTGTTGATAAGGTACTTGTTGTTACATCACTTACTACTAAAGGATTAGGTGTGTGCGATATTACCTGAATTTCCCACCCTGCGAATTGGTTTGATTTTTTAGGCTCAAACTTTATGGTAATAGAGCCGTCCTCTGCCAACGAAAGTATGTCTTCCGGCATATTGCCAGCGTTTTTCGTTCCCGATATTTTTGCCAATTGGTCGGCAGCATCGATTGAATCGCCGCTATAAACATACATGTAATCAGCATAATGAGTGGCAAATGAGTTGAACACCAACTTTATGATGTCGCCCTCTTTAGGAACAAAACGTACAGTTCCTTGCGCTTCAGTGGTGTAGTCACCACCAGGTCCTCCATTGTCATAAAATAGTAGGTCAGAAGTAACATTTACCGTGTTTATTCCATTTTGGAAATTGTAGGTCTCTTTAGTAATTTTTTCACCGTTTGTTTTCGGTGTTATTACTTGGGCTGCCAAAATTAATGGCAGCCAAAGTAATAAATGAACAATGAACAGCTTTCTACTTATTAATTTCATCTGTTTTTATCTTTTTATTAGTTTTATAGTTTGATTATTGATTCTTACAAAGTAAACACCTGAAGGCAAGCTTGATGCATCAATGTTTTGTCCTTGTACATAGTTAGGTATATCCATAACTTTCGCTCCATTCATAGAGTAGAGTGCCAAGTCGCCATCTACGTTAACAGTGAAAAAGTCGTTCACAGGATTTGGCGTAATCATTGGTACTGTTTTTATTGCATCAGTATCAATTGCAGTGCATATGGTAGTTGTAAAAGTAGTTTCAGCCGCCATTTTGTAGCTGGTAGCTTTTACCGAAATATCGGCTTTGCCTGCCACATCACCTGCATAGGCAAGAGTTAGGTTGTTGCCTGTTATGGATGCTGCAATCAAGTCCGGATTAGAGTTGTAAGAAACAGAATACTCTAAATTATCGTTCAATGGGTCTTCGAAAACATCGGTTAAATCAATCTCAAGATTTTCAAGTTTAGAAGTTATAACCTGATCTTCAATTGGATTTATTAATCTTAAACGAGGTGCATTTACGTTGTCCACACAGAAATATGCAGGTGTCCACATGCCGTAATCGCCTATATCGGATGATGTCATTTCGAATTGTAATTTAGTAACAACTCCCAGCGAAGTTAAATCCACCCACATCCAATCTTTTTGTATATAATCGCGAGCGTTATCCTCGAAACGATAGTCGGCAAGATAGTGCTCTACTGTACCTGTAACATTATTGTCTTTGTCAACTCCTTTAATGGTCAATAGAAAGAAATCAGGATCATCGCCTGTAGGACCGCCAAATTTTTTGGCAAAGCCATCGCCATTTTCCATAGAAGTTGTTGCCCATGTATTGTTGTTAATATAGAGTCCTTCAATTAGTTTTCCATCGGGATAATCTTTGTTGGTAAACGTGATAGTTGCCTCTTCAGGCATGCCCATTCCACTACTTCTGGCATCAAATACAACGGCATAGTTTCCCTCTCCTTCGATATCGCCTCCGGCTGCAGAGTTGAATTGATTATTGACTCCGCCTAAAGAAAGAGCGTCGGTGCGGTTACTTACTGCTGTGCCGTACCACGATGTCAATGTTCCCCAGTTGGTAGATGTGTTTTTAAAAGAAAAACTGCCGCTCGTAAATTGTTCTTCTGTGCTTTCATATGAAGCAGCTGCCGATGCGTCGGTATAGTATTCCGATTCGGGATATAGTTTTGTTTCGCTGAAGAGTGCCGGTTGATAACCTACGCTAATGCCGAAATTTGGGAATGATGAAAAATCGTCCTCTTCGGTTGGTGCATTGGTGTTTGGTTGTCCCGGTCCGGTCATGTCAAGTTCTGTTCCAAGCGGTGAACCCCACCATGCCTCATTTATATGTCCGTTCTCAAAAATATAGTTCCCTTCGTTTTCGAAAGTGATTTCTATTGTGTTGTTGTCAGCCAAATCATATTGAGTAAGGTTAACATTTGACTTTACCTCTCCCAATTGCTCGTTATCGAAAACAACAGTTGCAAATTTTCCACCCCATGGCGACTCAAATTGTGGGTTATAGATAGTTGCCAATTTATATACCGGCAGAGTAATTCCTTTAAAAGAAATGTGAGCCTTATCGCCCATCTCGAAATTTTTACCCGGGTTGGTTATATTTTCAACATTTAGCTCTATTCTTCTGGCATCAATTACATAGTAAAGTTTTCGTGCGATTTCACTATTGTTGTAAGCAACAATTTCTATAATATTTGCTCTGTTTTGAAGGCGAACGCTATAACTGTTTTCGCCTTTTATTTTTGCATTATAATCATTGCATTTCACGGCAACAGAGTCTGCACCGGTTGCTTCTACCTGAAAATTGTAATAGATAGTTTCTCCTAAGAAATAGTGTGTGTCGTAAACTCGTGTTTCAATATCTGTTGTAATAGATGTTCCTGCTATTGTTTCGGGATTAATTACATCTACTACCAAATAGGTGATATTAACAGGTGAAGTGGCAGCATAAGTATTGCCATACGCTTCTATTTCATCATATTTTACCTCTATAATACTTGTCCCCAAACTATTTGCTGTAATCAGACCATCCTCGTTGACAGTTACGCTATTGCCACGCACTACAGTATAGTGAAAAGGTGGTAGTACAACGTTGTTGGTTACAGGGTCGTCAATAATTTCAGGTAAACGACGCACTACTATTTGATAGGTGTCGTTAACTTCCATTTCGCGATAGTTACTATTAAGTCTTATGTCGTTTTTCCAGTCATCGGGAACACCCGGTTGTGATTCACCTATATTTTGCGAGAAAACATTTGTTTGTATGCTCATAGAAAACAGTATTATGAGCAAAAGGCTGAGTTTGAGATGCTTTTTCATATTCAACAAAAATTTAAAGATTATTTTTTAATTATTTTTTGAGTAAGTGTGTTGTAAGGTGTTTTTACTTGCAGTATGTATACACCTGTCGGCAAATGAGATATATCGATATTGCTATCTCTTATATTTGACATAACCACATTTCCTGTCAGACTATAAATATTCGTGAGAGTAGTCATACCGTTTGTTTCGGTAATCATAATACGGTTGTTATGGATAATAAACTTCACTGTGTGAGCATCGTCGTTGTCGATTCCTTCCAATACGGCATCAGGATGCAAGTCTATTATACATGTTCCTCTAAGTTCGGTTGATGTTTCGCCCAACGGCATTATCTGTTGTAGCTGTCCTGTATATATTTTTATAAAATCGATATAGTCCAGATGTACCGGATTCCCGTTTTCATCAACAGCCCAATCTATCTTTACACCTGTTGTTTCTATTAGTTCAGTATAGGTTTGTGTATCGCTGTCGAATATATTTACATTGTTATCGGCATATCCCCATTCGAAACTCTCCTGAACTATAATAGTAGTTGTTTCACCATCATACACCACGTCCATTTCTGTAATGTTTCTCGGTAACAATGTTCCCTTGAATGTCATCGTGTTCTCTTCAATCCATAGCGGGTACATTGTACTTTGGGTTGCAAATGGGATGTGTTCAATTTCGCCGGAGTTGCCCTGATTGTCTGTCCAAGGGATATTGCTTTTCTCTTGGTCGGGATCGGGTCTGTAGTAGGTAATCTCGTAATTGTGAATGGTCTCCGGGTGCCAATATGCACTTCCGGCAAGCTCATACCAAGGCTCGTCGGGATCAGGTATTCCGTTTTTGTTCAAATCCTGACAAACCATCACTATCCCGGGTTCTGCCATAGCACCGATTTCTGTGTTGCTGATAAAGAAGTTGTTTCCGGTTGTACGCAGGTCATATTCGCCCGGTACATTTACTACGGGACGGTCGAAAGTTACTATAACATATCCTCCAAATGCACCAAGTCCCAAAAGACGAGAATCGTTTTGGCTTGTGAGCATATTATTTGCAAAAAGAAGTGCATCTTCGGGAGTTGTGCTCATAGCTGCCGGTGGGAACAATCGGTTGATGTGTTGCCCCGGTGCAGGTCTATACTCTATCACCCTTGATATGTAGGGTGAATTTTGTGCTTGCAGAGATTTAAAAATTGCTGTAAGCAGAAATAGTAAGTAAAAAGTTTTAGCCTTCATGATAATTGTTTTTATTATTCTGTTATTTGTCAAAAAACACAATATGATTGGGATTTAACCCAACCTCATTTATCCTAAATTTAAACTCTCCGTTTTTATCGAAACAGAGTAAGTCTCCTTCAAAAATAAAAAACTGAGCATCCACCACATACACATCATCATTTATCGGATTGATGCTGATTGCATAAGGAGTGTTGATAACTATGCTTTCGTCTTTTATAAATTGCTCATCGATAACCTTTTCGGTTATGCAGTCCATCACTTTTATCCAACTTTCGCCTGTCGTAAAATCGTAATTGTATAAATAGGCTTTGTCTTTATGTATCTCGAAATTATAGACCGATAGTCCTTCAAAAGTGTGGACTACTTCGTCTATTTCGCTATCTATTTTGTGAAAAGCGTAGCCTATATCTTCATAATTTCCGCGAGTTACAACATAGACATCGCTTTGACAGTCGGCATGAATTTTATATGGATTTAGTCCGACATCTATCTTTTTTATCTCTTTAAATGTTTCAATATCAACTACCGAAACGGTGGTGTCATAATTTGGAAAGCTAAGTCCGCCGGAGTTGGTTACATATATTTTGTTGTTGGTAATACATATTCCGTCGGGATTTCGTCCGACTTTTACAAATGCATCTATCTCGAGCGAAGCAGTGTCTAATCTGGCAACTGTTCCGTCAAAAGAGCAGATATAGGCTTTGCCGTTGTGGAAGTCAACATATCGTGGCTGACGTGCGACATCGTTTTCATTAAACATGGGAATCCGTTTGATTGAGACAGCAGTTTCCGCATCAATCACTTCTATTTGGCTCGACACATTAACAACGATATATATTTTATCGCCATAACGCTGCATATCGTTGGCTGTATCACCCAATTTCCTTTTATTTACCATTTGGAAAAAATTGGGTATAAGTCGCTTTGTGGAATCGGGCTCTGTGAAATCGTATAAAGCTAAAGAGCTGTTGTTTCGATTGAAAAGACCTTCGCTCAAAACATACATTTTTCGTGTGGTGGCATCGGAGGGATATTCATGTTCGGGTTCAAAGTCATGCATATCGTTGCAACTCCACAAACCAAATCCCACTATCGCGAAAATGATTGGGAAAATATATTTGATAATCTCTTTTTTCATATACATTTTGCTTTTAGAATGAATAACTTACGGTTGCTCTAAACGATCTGCCCGGCATCGGGAAATTGTGAACAATCTCATAATTTTTTCCACTAAGATTCAAAACTTCAAACGTTGCAGCCAGCTCATTTTTAGCGATTTTGAAATTTTTGGTTGCCGACAAGCCATGTTCTGAATATCCTTCCAATCGATTTACTTTGTAATTCTGACTTCCGGCGTAGCGATGTCCCGACCAGATAAGAGTGTATGCTATTTGCAACCAGGGAGTATCTAAAGAAGCTCTTCCCGAACCCGAAACACGAGGCGTGTAAGGAATTTGATGTTTATAATTTCTATCGGTAGGACTTGTTACATTCAAAGCTCTTTGATAGGTATGATTCCATCCGAGAGATAGATTTGCTTTTTCGTGCAATTTAAAATTCGATTCTATATTGATATCCAGACCATCTATCGAAACTCTTCCGTAGTTAAGCATTGTCCACACGAAAATATTTTTGGTGGGATAAGCTATTATTTTGTCAATCACGTTGTTGTGATAAGCATCTAATGTAATTGCGAAAGAGGGCAACCACGAAGCAACGGCAGTTGAGTAGGTTAGTCCAATATTTATTTGGTCTGTCTTTTCCGGAACAAGTTTGGGATTTCCTATGCGTGAGTAATAGAGGTCGTTGAAAGTAGGCATGCGGAAAATATGTTTGTAGAAAAGTCTCAGTCGCAGGTCAATATCTGAAAATGGCTTTACAGATATGCTGGCATAAGGTGAAAGCTGACGATAGTTTTTTCCTGCCACACCGGTTTTTACCCTTTCGTTTACTACGGTTGATAGCAGATTGGCTGTTGCCAGGAAGTGGTTGTCAACATATTTTGCTGCCAAAACAGATAGCCAGGTAAGTCGTGTAGGATATGAAAATTGATATGAGTCGGCATCCAGATTTGTAAACGAAACATCGCTCGATGCAGAGAAAGAGATGTTTTCAAATGCACGGAACAGAGCCGAAACAGAGCCGTACCACTCTTGTTGCAGGTAATTGCTCTCATCTTTTCCCACTTCATTCAAAAATGTTGGGTCGAGATATCTGAGAGTTCCCAAATTATACTTTAGGTTTGTTTGTACTGTCCATAAGTTAGATAGTTTTTTTCGATAATGAGTTCTCACGAAAAAAGTTTTATCCCACAGACGTTGAGACGAGAAGTTTTCAGTGTTATAAAAAATGGTCGCTCCCGGTAATCCCCTTTCCGATTGGTAATAGTAAAAGCTTGCTTCTAAATTATCGTTTTCGGAAATATCGCCGAACAGAGCACCTTCCAAACGTAGGTTTTTCACATCGGTATTTTTTCTCATTTCGTTCGATGTGCTGTCGATTCCGCTAAATCCGTAGTCGAGAATATATGGATATTGTCCGTGTGCTGTAAGATATTCGCCCGATGCAGAAAAAGCAAAATGGTCGCTAATCTTTTGAGAAATGCGAACAGATGGATTTATCAATCCGAAAGAGCCGCCCTTTAAGGTTAATTTACCATTTGTGCTTCTGTTTTTCTCAAATACGGGACGCAGGGTTTTTATATTCAGAGCTGCACCTGCCGCGAACATTTGCGCAGGCTGAAATATGTCGTCGCTCTGTCCGCTGTTAAGCGAAACAACATCAACATTGTCTAACGAAAAACGACCAATATCAATCTGTCCTGTTTGACAGTCGTTTACACGTATTCCGTCGTAGCTTACTGCTGTGTGGTTGGCACCGAGACTGCGTACGGAAATGGTTTTCAATCCACCTATTCCGCCATAATCTTTAATTGTTACACCCGAAAAAAACTTCACGGCATCGGATAGTTGCAGTGCGTTAAGTTTCAGGAGCTTATCTTTGCTTAGAATTTGCAGTGGTGCGGTAGAGCGTATTTCTGCATCAATATAATCGGCTGTAACAACAACAGTTGGCAAGCTCAGGCTATCGGCAACACCTTGTGCCAACAGCAAGCTATTGCTCACGAAAAGTAATACAACAAAAAATGAAGTCTTAATAAAGTTCATCTATACCGAATTTATAAGGTCGGTAAAGAAGATTGAAAATTAGGCACGTACGTAAAAAATGGATGTTCGCGTGTCGTTTTCAAGCTCTTTTTCCCCGAAAGCTATTTAAACAAAAATGAACTTTGGCAGGTCTTCTGACTTAAGCTTTATACGCCGCAAAACCTTCCCATTCTTTATTGAACAGTGGTTATTGAGTATCTTTGCGGTTTTCTTCTTTTATAATTAAAAGAAGAAGCTATTACAGCAGCGGGTCTGTTCAGGATTTTCACCTGATTCCCTTTTCAACACATGCTTCTGAAGATTATATTATTAGAAACATGTATAACCAAATTTCTGTGATGCAAAGGTATGTAATTATTCCAATACAAGTCAAATTGCGCTCAAGGTTTAACTTTTTTTGACTTGTGAGAGGTTGAAAGGTGTGATTTATAAATACAAGATTTGATACATAAAAACCTAACAGGCTTCTAAAACTGCTAGGTTTAGTGTAAATATAAGAAAACACACAATATTTTTAAGAAAAATCTGTTTATCATAATAATATAAAACAGAAAAAATTGAGAAACTTTCAATCAAAATATATCATATCGCTCTTGTTGCTTGTATTTTTGGCAGGTTGTAAACCCGTGAAATTGAGCGATGCACGCAAGCAGTATCTGCGTGGTGAGTACTTTGCAGCATCCGAAACTTATCGCAAAGTATATAGAAAAATAAAGCAGAGCGACCGCCCAATGCGTGGAGTTGTTGCATTTGAAATGGCAGAGACATATCGCCACCTAAACTCCACGCAACGAGCCGTAACATCGTATGCAAACGCCATTCGTTACGGATATCCCGACACATTGATGTACTTGCACTACGCTCAAATGCTTCACAGAGACGGGAAATATAAACAAGCCGAAACTGCTTATCAGGATTATTTGAAGTTGAGTCCAAAAGACTATATTGCTATCAATGGATTGAAAGGTATTGAGTTTGCATTAGGTCAGCAGGGAAAATCTTCCCGATATATCGTGCGACGCATGGATGTTTTTAATTCCAACAGAGGCGAATTTTGTCCCCTTTTGGCGCAAGAGGATGCTATGCTTTATATTACATCTTCAAGAGAGGATGCACGAGGCGACACTATTAGCGCGATAACGGGAATGAAAAACAATGATATTTTTGTAGCTTCAAAAAACGATAAGGGCGAATGGCAAAAACCTGAAGTTATTACATCCGAAATAAATACTAAATCGGACGAAGGTGTGGCAACCATCACTCCCGACGGCAATTATATGTACTATACATTTTCGCCCATGAGCGATGTTAAGCCAACTACAACAAAAATTTACTACTCTCTGCGAGGTACCGGTACGTTTAGCGTAGGACAGGAATTGGTGATAAATGAAGCAGACACTACATCGCTGTACGCGCATCCGTCGGTTTCACCGTCAGGCGACTATCTCTATTTTGTTTCTGATATGCCCGGTGGATATGGTGGTAAAGATATTTGGCGAGCCGGATTGAGTGAAAACACGGTGCTTTTTATCGAAAATATGGGTCCCGATATAAATACTCCGGGCGATGAGATGTTTCCATATGTGCGTAACGATAGTACCCTCTATTTCTCATCCACAGGTCATCCCGGGTTGGGAGGACTTGATCTGTTTAGAGCATCTCGCAACAGAAACGAAGGCTGGAACGTAACCAATATGCGAGCACCTATAAACTCTCCTGCCGATGACTTTGGCATTACTTTCAAAAAAGAGGGCGAGAAAGGCTTTTTCAGTTCAAATCGTGGTGATGCACGTGGTCGTGACCATATCTACTCTTTTGAACGTCCCGATGTAAATGTGTTTGTTGAAGGTTTTGCTGTAGATAAAGAGGACCAGTTTATATCGGGTGCAAACATTTCTGTAATTGGTGCGGATGGTTCTCAACAGAATTTTACAACCAAAAAAGACGGAACTTACAGCTTTACAGCGGAACGTGGTATGAACTATCTTTTTATGGCGAGTGCCGAAGGTTTTTTGAATGTAAAGAAAACGCTATACACTACTCCCGAAGAGAAAGACACAACCTATTATGTCGATTTTGAGATGTCGCCATATACAAGACCGGTTATTTTAGAGCATATTTTTTACGATTTCGATAAAGCTACTCTGCGTCCCGAATCGAAAGACGAGTTGGACGGATTGATTACATTGCTAAACGATAATCCCGAAATTGTAATTGAATTATCTGCGCATACCGATAGAAAAGGTTCCGAAGAGTACAATCAAAAGCTATCGTTACGAAGAGCACAATCGGTTGTGGATTATCTGATAGAGAATGGAATAGACAAAGAGCGATTGCAAGCTGCCGGATATGGAGAACTGCAACCTAAAGACGTTACAAAAAAAATGAGTGAAAAATTCGATTTCCTGAAAGAGGGAGTGGTGCTGACAGAAGAGTTTGTTGAAGGACTAACACCTGAGCAACAGGAGATTGCCGACCAGATAAATCGAAGAACTGAGTTTAAGGTTATAGATACTAATTTTGGGTTGCATTGATTCAGTTGGCTAGTTGGCAGTAAACGAGTAAATAAGTTTTTTGCAATTGGTATTTGGTGGAAAAAGGTGCGGGTTACGTGTTACGAGTTTCATGGTCGTTCGTCGGAGGGATTTGCAATCCCGACAAGGCGTAATTAAACCAACCCCTCCCCGCCTTTGGCGGTACTCCCCTTTGTAAAATGGGAGAGCTGTAGCGTCTTTTTACGACAATTAAAGGCATTGTTGTAAAAAGCTAATAGCTAAAAGCCAACAGCCAATAGCTTGTCGGATGGATTTGTAATCCCGACGACTCACAACTCGAAACTAAATACTATAAATGCAAACTCCCTTTTGTCATGTCGAACATAGTGAGACATCTATTAGATTCTTCACTCCGTTCAGAATTCGCAGAATCGCCCTCAGGCAATGACACGCAAATCGGACAACGTCTATTCAACTTCGAACAAAAAACATTATTTACCTGTTTCTATAATGAAAAATCAACATTTTGATGTAAATTTGTAACCTAAAGAACAGTTTTTAAATGGCATATATCGATTATTACAAAATATTGGGTGTAGAAAAAAATGCAACTGCCGACGATATTAAAAAAGCGTATCGGAAGTTAGCTCGTAAACTGCATCCTGACCTTAATCCTAACGACAAAGAGGCTCAACGAAAATTTCAGCAACTTAATGAAGCCAATGAAGTGTTGAGCGATCCCGAAAAACGTGCGAAGTATGATAAGTACGGCGAAAACTGGAAGCATGGCGAAGAGTATGAAAAGGCACAACAGCAGTATCAACAACAATGGACAGGAGGCGGAAGTGGCGGGCAAACATTTTATGCCGAAGGAGATTTTTCCGACTTTTCTGATTTCTTTCATTCGATGTTTGGCAGTGGTTTTTCGCAGCATCATACACATAGAACAGGCAGAAAATATAAAGGAAACGACTATCATGCCGAGTTACGTCTAACGCTTCAGGAGATTATGCAAACGCATAAACGTGAGCTTAGTGTTGACGGCAAAAATATTCGTATTACCATTCCGGCAGGTGTGGAGAACGGTCAAAAAATCAAGCTCGCGGGTTATGGTCAGCCAGGCATAAACAATGCGCCAAGTGGCGATTTGTATATAACATTTGTTGTTGACGACGATGCCAAATTTAAGCGATTGGGCAACGATATTTATACAAATCTTACTATCGATTTATATACCGCTGTATTGGGTGGCGACGCCACTGTTGATACATTGCAAGGAGCAGTGAAAATGAAAATTAAACCGGGAACGCAACCAGAGTCAAAGCTAAGACTGAAAGGAAAAGGAACTCCGGTTTACAAAAAAGAGGGACAATTTGGCGATCAAATTGTTACAGTTAAGGTGAAAATTCCGAAAAAACTCTCTGAAAAGGAGAAGGATTTATTTACTCAACTTGCTAAACTAAGATAAAATGGAAAAAAACAGAATTCTATATTCAGAGTGCTTGCGTATATACAATATCGAGGAGACGTTTATTACATCGCTATTCGAGTCGGGATTGATACATATATATGAGCAAGATAACGAAAGATTTATGGAAGTTGCCGAACTCGAAAACTTAGAACAGTTTGCTCGTTGGTATTACGAAATGGACATAAACGTTGCAGGAATTGAAGCACTGCATCATATGTTGGCAAGAGTTAAGGAGATGCAGTCGGAGATTGAAATGTTGAAAAGCGAATTAAAGATATATAGAACCTTATAATTCGAAAAAAGTGAATCTGATGAAAAAATTACTCTATATCATTATCGCATTTGTGTGCAGCATCGGCTTGCACGCTCAGGAGTTGAACGCAGATATAAGGATTAATACCAGTAAGTTGCAGGGAAGTCAACAAGTTATGAAGACTTTGGAAGAGCAGCTACGCACTTTTATTAACGAGAGAAAATGGACAAATGTAAATTTCTTGCCTAATGAAAGAATTGATTGTTCATTTTCAATTATAGTTAATGAAATGTCGTCAAATACTTATAGTGCCGAGCTGCAAATACAGAGTAGCCGACCGGTTTACAACTCTACATATACGACAACGTTGATAAACTTCAGAGATCCTGATTTCACTTTCGAGTATGTCGAGTATCAGGCTATGGAGTTTGACATCAATAATATACAAGATAATCTGGTGGCAACAATTGCTTTTTATATCTATATGATACTCGGTATCGATTTCGATTCGATGTCGCCATTCGGCGGAACGCCATATTTCAGAAATATGCAAGCCATTGCTAACAATGTGCAGACAAACAATTGGCCCGGTTGGGAAACATTCGGCAGCGACAGAAGCCGATACGCAATTGCCGATGCGTTTAACACGCCCGCTTATGAGTCATACCGCCAGATGTGGTACGATTATCATCGACTCGGATTGGACGAAATGGCTACAAATGTAGATAAAGGAAAACCAAAAATCTTTTCATCGGTTTCAACTGTATCGGCACTGCACTCACAACGTCCGGGTTTGGTGTTGGTAACCCTTTTTGGCGATGCCAAAATGGATGAACTGGCTAATGTATATTTAGAAGCAACTGATCAGGAGAAAAAGAAAGCATACGAAACTTTACGAAATGTTTATCCGACAAAAACAAAGGAACTTGATAAAATAAGAGACGCGAAATCGCCGAAATAATATGTTAAAAACACTTTTTATAGAAAACTACGCGCTTATTGACTCTTTAACGATAGATTTTGACAACGGATTCTCTGTTATTACGGGAGAAACCGGTGCGGGAAAATCTATTATTTTAGGAGCACTCTCGCTGATTTTGGGTAATCGTGCAGAGAGCAGATATATCAAGCAAAATGAGAATAAGTGTATCGTAGAGGGAGTTTTTGACATTTCGCAATACAACATGGAGAGCCTGTTCGAGAAATACGATTGGCAATTTGAAGGAAGTGAATGTATTATACGTCGTGAAATTTGGCAAAACGGCAAATCGCGCGCTTTTGTAAACGATTCGCCTGTTTATCTGAACGACTTGAAAGAGTTGGGTGATAGGTTAATCGACATTCACTCTCAACATCAAAATCTTTCGCTAAACGATAATCAATTTCAGCTGAACGCTCTTGATGTATTGGCTCATACTAAGGCAGAGAAAACCGCATTCGAGCAGAGTTTTATCTCTTTTCAAACCGAAACAAGCCGTTTGAAAGAGTTGATAAAGCAGTCGAAACAGATAAAGCAGGAACAAGATTACCTGCAATTTCAATTCGATACACTTTCTGATGCAAAACTGCAGGAGGGAGAGCAAGATTTGCTTGAAAATGAGCTTTCAACACTGACTCATGCCGAAGAGATAAAATCGGCTCTGTACGGAATTGTGCATACTTTTTCAGGCGAAGAGGAGAATATTGAACATAAATTGAAATCCGCTTCGGATAGTTTGTCGGCTATCAGCACACATTTTTCGGAAGCAGAAGAGTTGTCGAAGCGTGTTCAATCTATGTATCTGGAGTTGAAAGATGTTCGTGAAGATGCGTCACGATATTTTGATAGGGTAGAGTCGGACCCGCAACGTCAGCAAGAGGTAGAAAACAGATTGAGCCTGTTGTTCGAGTTGCAACAAAAATATGGAGTTCAAAGCACAAGCGAACTTATTGAATTGCAATCGGATATTGAACAAAAATTACAGAATATTCATTCAATTGACGAGCAGGTTGAAAATCAGCAAAAGTTGGTTGCCGAAAAAGAGGAGGAGATGCTTGCAAAGGCTCTCGAATTGAGTAAAAAAAGAAGAGAACCGATAAAATCGATAGAGCAGCAGATGGTAAAACAGATAAGTCTGTTGGGAATGCCAAATGCTAAATTTCAATGCCAATTAATTGATAAAGAGCACCCCGATATTAACGGTAAAGAGGATGTGCGTTTTCTATTTTCGGCAAACAAAAATGTTGATTTACAACCGATAGAACTTATCGCATCGGGAGGAGAAATTTCGAGAGTTATGCTGTGTTTGAAAAGTATGATTGCCGATGCTGTCGCATTGCCGACCATTATTTTCGATGAGATAGACACCGGAACATCGGGAGAAATTGCAGCTAAAATGGGAACAATCATGCAAAAAATGAGCACCCGTATGCAGGTGATTGTTATTTCGCATCTGTCGCAAATTGCTGCAAAAGGCAACTCGCAATATTTGGTGTATAAAGATGAACAGAGCGAAACAACAACTATAAATATTAAAAAACTATCGCCTGAAGAGCGTGTTTTGGAAATTGCTCGCATGTTGAGCGGTGCCGAAACTACAGTAGAGGCAATAGAAAACGCGAAAGTTATGTTGAAAAATTAAGACAGATTCGCGAAAACAGTATAAATGCAATAGATGAAAGAGAAAGATATGATTTTCGGTATACGCGCCGTGATAGAGGCAGTAGAAGCCGGAAAAGATATAGACAAGGTTTTGGTTAAGAGAGAGCTATCGGGAGAACTGTTTAAGGAACTACAAACAGTTTTGCGAATACATGATATTCCGATGCAAAGAGTTCCTGTAGAGCGAATTGACCGGATTACCCGGAAAAATCATCAAGGAGTAATCGCTTTTACAACACCAATAACTTATCAGAAGTTGGAGCAAATAATTCCCATGTTATATGAGCAAGGACGAAATCCGTTTATCGTTATTCTCGATGGAATAACTGATGTTCGTAATTTTGGAGCAATTGCTCGTACATGTGAAGTGGCGGGAGTAGATGCAATTGTAATTCCCAAACGAGGAAGTGTAAGCGTGAATGCAGATGCCGTTAAAACATCGGCTGGAGCGTTACTTTCAATTCCCGTTTGTAGAGAAAACAGTCTGAAAGAGGCTATTCGTTACGTAAAAGAGAGTGGAATAAAAGTTGTAGCCGCCACTGAAAAAGCAGCAGATTATTACACCAAATCCGATTTAACTGTTCCTGTAGCAATAGTTATGGGAGCAGAAGATGTTGGTGTGGATATTGAACATTTGCGTGCTTGCGATGAATTGGTTCGTATTCCGCAATTTGGAAAAATTGAGTCGCTTAACGTATCTGTTGCTGCGGGAGTGATGATTTATGAAGTTGTAAAACAACGAATGAATTTTGAATAATGTGCTAATTTTATTAGAGCAAAGAATAAAGAACAAGGACAGTTTAATTTACGATTTACGATTTCGGATTTGGGATTTATTTTACCCGAAGGGTAATATTTTCATAACCTCGCTATTGCGCGAATCCTTTCGCGTGAAATTAATTTACATAAAAAACAATTACATAAAAAAAACAAATTTTTAAATCAACAAAAACAATGAAAAAAGTAATTTCAACAACAAAAGCCCCTGCGGCTATCGGGCCTTACAGTCAAGCAATCGAAGTAAACGGAATGATTTTTATTTCCGGACAAACCCCTATCGATCCTGCAACAGGAGAATTAGTTCCGGGTGGAGTTAAAGAACAGTCAGAACAATGTTTCAAAAACATTAAAGCCATTTTAGAAGAGGCAGGTTTGACAACCGAAAACATTGTGAAAACAACTGTATTCTTAGGCGATATGTCATATTTCGCTGAAATGAACGAGGTTTACGCATCTAATTTTTCGGGAGCATTTCCGGCTCGTTCTGCCGTAGCAGTAAAAGGATTGCCAAAAAACTGCATGGTTGAAATAGAATCAATTGCTGTTAGATGAGAATTCTAGGTAATATTGTATGGCTTGTATTCGGTGGCATTACTATTGCCATCGAATACGTCATATCAAGCCTACTACTTTTTGTTACCATTATCGGTATTCCGTTTGGTTTGCAAACACTTAAATTTGCAGAGTTAGCACTACTTCCTTTCGATAAGAAAGTGGTTAAAAGAGAATCATCGTCAGGGTGTTTATCTCTGATAATGAATATTATTTGGTTTTTTGTGGGTGCAATACCTATCGTGTTAACTCACTTTCTATACGGTTTGTTGCTTTACATCACTATTATTGGTATTCCATTTGGCAATCAACATTTCAAGTTGATGAGATTGGCTCTTTCGCCTTTCGGGAAAACAGTAGTAAACAAATAATGTGTTGAATATTAAAGAGCTATTTTAAACCTTGTTATGCTTTTTCAATCTTAGAATAATAACTTAAAATAAATAATCATGTCTCATCCTTTGAAAAAATTTGTTTTCTGTCCAAAATGTGGTTCAAGAAACTTTATTATAAATAACGAAAAATCGAAACATTGTACCGATTGTAAATTCACCTACTATTTTAATTCGGCAGCTGCTATTGTAGCGGTTATCGAAAACGATAAAGGCGAAATTTTGGTTGCTACACGTGCAAAAGACCCAGCAAAAGATACTTTCGATCTGCCGGGAGGATTTATCGATATGCACGAAACTGCTGAAGAGGCTGTTTGTCGTGAAGTGCTCGAAGAGACAGGATTAGTTGTTGACTCTACTAAATATCTGTTTTCGATACCCAATATTTATGAATTTTCCAACTTCGATGTTCATACGGTTGATATGTTCTTTCAATGCAAAGTAAAGGATTTCAGTAACATTGTGGCGCAGGACGATGTGTCTGAACTGCAATTTATCGCTCGTGATAAAATAGATCCGGCAGACTTTGGATTGGTTTCGATAAGGAAGGGAGTAGAGAAATTGATAATTAGTTGACAAGTTTTTACTAAACGAGTAAACTAGTTTTATATGCTAATTGTTTTAGAGCAAAGAATAAAGAACAAGGAGTAAAGACGTTTTTATTTATTTACGATTTGCGATCTTGGATTTCGGATTTATTTTACCTCGCTTCCGCGCGAATCCTTTCGCGTGGTATTAGTAATCTCGTCGGATGGATTTGTAATCCCGATTTTCAAAATTCGTAAATAGTATTATTTTACAAATAATTAATTGTTGGTGTAAAAAGCTAAAAGCAAATAGCCAAAAGCCAATAGCTAAATAAAATTTATATGAAAAAAATATTGTCGTTTTTGTTTGTTTTAATAATCGCTCACTCTGTTTTCGGACAACGAGCGCATAATAGTTTCACTCTCGAAGAGTATTTCAATCAAGGTAAGGAGATGTTTGTAGAGGGCAACTATGTAGGAGCGCAGGATATGCTGTCTCTGTTTGTTGCCGAAAACAAAGACCTTGTTTTGCAAGAGGAAGCGGAGTATATGATTGTAGTTTCCGATTTCAAACGCGGGTTGGAGAGTAGTGGCGATAAGATGAAAGCTTACCTGAATGAGCATCCCGAAACAATTCATCGTCATCAACTTAATATGTTTATCGGGACAACACACTTCGATAAAAAAGACTGGAAACTTGCCGATTTTTGGTTCAAGCAGGCAAATATCGATTATTTGTCGCCGGAAGAACAGGATGATTTTGCTTTTCGTTCGGCATACACCGATTTGCAGTTAGGCAAAAAAGATAATGCGGCTCGTCTGTTTGGGTTGTTGTCTCAAAATAGTAAAAAATATAGAGATGCTGGTAATTTTTACTACGCTTACATCGATTACACAAACGGCAATATGGATTCTGCATTGCAACGATTTGATCTATTGCGCAACCATCCGGAGTATGGCGAAGATGTAGCTTTCTATACAGCACAAGCTACCTTTTTCGACGGGAAATTGCGAGAGGCGATAACTCTTTCGGATGCATTTGCCAACAGATATCCTCATAGTGAGCATCAGACTGAAATTTACAGAATACTTGGAAATAGCCACTATCGTTTGGGTGAGATAAACAGCGCAATTCTGCACTATGAAAAATATTTGAACAGAACCGATAATCCACTTCGAGGAGATGCCTATTTTATGGGATTATCTTATTTCGAAGCAAGAAAATATTCCGATGCAGTAAAAATGTTTCAACAAGCTGTAGGTGATGCAGATGCATTAACTCAAAACGCTCAGCTACAACTTGGACAAACATACCTTAAACTAAACCAAAAACAGAATGCACAAATGGCTTTTGAGGCGGCTTCACGTCTCAATTTCGACACGAAAGTAAGAGAAATTGCCATGTTTAATTATGCTCTATTGGTTCATGAAACCAACTTCTCGGTTTTCAGCGAATCGATAACTTTGTTCGAGAACTTTTTACGTGAATATCCAAACTCGGAATATACAGAACAAGTTAATGATATTTTAGCGGCAACATTTGTCAATACAAAAGATTACAATGCTGCTCTTAATGCAATCAATCGCATTGCACGTCCCGGCAGAAGAATTTTGGAAGCCAAACAGATGGTTCTGTTGCAACTCGGTGTGCAAGAGTTTATTAACGGGAACTTGAATTCCGCGATACAGCACTTTAATAGTTCTGTCGCAATGGGAAATTATGATACAAAGGCAAGAAATGCAGCATATTACTGGCGTGGCGAAGCATTTTATCGATTAAACAATTTTACAGGTGCGGCAAACGATTTCACACAATTTGTTGAAAACGCCACCGCATCAGACGATAACTATTCGCTTGGATACTACAATTTAGGTTATTCTCGTTTCAAACAAGAACAATATGCACAGGCGGTAAATGCATTTCAACGCTATCTGCAAATTGAGAGAAATAAAAATCGCACCGAATATGCCGATGCGCTTAATAGAGTGGGAGATAGCTACTATTATAACAGAAAATTTGCCGAAGCTGAAAGATTTTATGCTCAAGCAGCCGATGCAAATTCATCCGTAGCCGATTATGCAATGTATCAACGAGCATTTGTTTTAGGATTGCAACGCAATTATCAGGGAAAAATAAACGCTTTAGATGCTCTGATGCGCCAATATCCCAACTCAACATATTTTGACGATGCTCTATATGAAAAAAGCCGTGCTCTTACAATGCTTGGAAGAGAGAGTGAAGCGATTGCATTGTTGAAAAAGTTGGTTTCTGATTATCCACGCAGTCCGTTGGCAAGTCTTGGAGGAGTGCAGTTAGGACAGCTTTATTACAATGGCGGTAACTATCAACAAAGTATTGTTGCATACAAAAATGTAATTTCAAACTTCCCGGGAACGGAAGATGCCCGCAATGCTCTACTGTCGCTTGAAACGGTATATAGAGATATAAACGATATTCAATCGTATGTTTCATACGCGAACTCTTTGCCGGGTGGAATGCGAATATCGCCTTCACGACAAGATTCGCTCACCTTCCTTGCTGCCGAAGGAGTCTATATGCAGAACAGAAAGCAGGAGGCTCAACAATCGATGTTGCGTTATATACAAAGTTATCCTAATGGAGCTTTCTACAGCGATGCCAATTACTATTTAGGAGTTCTTTCTGATGAAAAAGGAGAAAAACAGCAGGCGAACAAATATTTCCGCCATGTTGTGAATACAGGAAGTTCAAGATTCTCGGAAAATGCACTATTGTATGTATCGCAATTTGAGTACGAGAAAGGCAATTATCAACAAGCATTAGCCGATTATTCAAGATTGGCTTCATCGGCTCGGAGCTCAACCAATCAACAGGTTGGTCAGTTGGGAGTGGCAAGGACTAACTCACAATTAGGAAACTATTTTGAAGCCGCTCGAGCTGCGACATCTTTGCTTGATAATACAAATCTGCCATCAGAAATCATAACCGAAGCTAGATATCTACGTGGAAAAGCTTATAAACAGACAAACGAAGTGGAAAAAGCTATGAGCGATTTTCAATTCCTTGCAAATGATACCCGCAACATTTACGGAGCGGAATCGCAATTTATTCTTGCAGATACTTATTATCGCTGGAAATCTTACGATCGTGCCGAACAGCAAGTTAAAAACTTTATGCAAAAGGGAACGCCGCATCAATATTGGATGGCGAGAGCTCTGATTGTACTTTCGGATACCTACAAAGCAAAAGGAGATAACTTTTCGGCAAAACAGTATCTCGAAAGTCTTAAAGCAAACTATAAAGGTAATGAGGCGGATATTCAACAAATGATAAATGAACGACTTTTTTGATAGTTATGAGTTCTTAGTTCCGAGTAGCTGCTAATTTCAATTAGCTGCTACTTAAACCCGACAAATGCCACGCGAAAGGATTCGCGCGGGAGCAACAAAGAAAGGGTAGAAAAAATAACGTATAAAAAACATCATAAAATGAAAAAATATATTTTTATAGCTTTACTATCGGTATTAACCGGCAATATTATTGCTCAAACACAAGATTCACTTTTGCGTCGTCAATTGGACTTGCACCGTGATTTTAACCCGACTTTGTTGGATGCCAACAAAATAACTTCTTTGCCGGAGCTGCCAAAGCCGAGTGAGCAAAAACCAAACACAAACTACTCTACTTGGGCAGGACGTACAACCCCTTCGCTTGAAATTGCATTGCCAAAGCCAAGCGATATAATGACCGAAATTCCTTACAGCACCAAAAGAGGTTACGTAAAACTAAATGCGGGTAATTATGCCAATATTTATGGAGCACTCGGTTACAGGCTTGTAGATACCGAAAAAAACAGATTGGGATTCTCTTTCCGTCATATTTCGACCAATGGCGATGTTAATTATGTACAACCAGTTGAGCCAAAGACGAATAAGTTGTACTTTATGGACAATTTTGCCAAATTGAATTACGAGTATCAACCCGAAGCTTTTGAGATGAAATTGCATGCGTCTTATCTTCATTCTCAATTCAACTATTATGGCAATACGTTTGGCGAACCAAGGTCTTTTGGTAATGAAAAGCAGCGATTAGGTCTGTTTAATGCTCACGCTTCATTAAGGTCGAAAGATACAGACAACATAAACTATAATGGTTATTTGGATTTTAAAAACTTTACTACAAAATTCGGAGGAGTGATTGAAGAAAAAGGAATTGCAGGAAATCAACTTGATGCAATGTTTGGTTTGGCAAAACCATTTCTAGGTGGAGATAGTAAAGCAGGGATTGACGGACAATTTTTCGGAACGTTTTACAAGCAAAACATTAAAAACTATCATCTGCTAAGAGGTACACCCTACGTTAGCTTCGAAGGTTTGAGCTGGAAGGTTCAATTAGGTGTGGATGTGCTGTTCCAGTTTGCTAAAAAAACAAAGATTCGTCTTGCCCCAAATGCAAATATGTTTTTGCGAGTATCGGATCACGCTTCATTATATGCCAATATAAAGGGAGGGTTCTATCACAACACCTATCTACAAATGCTTGATGAATCGAGATATATTCATCCCGCATTTGCTGCCGCAACGATACCTGCTTATTCACCTATTGATGTAGAGGGAGGAGTTAAAATAGGAGAGGTTAGCGGTTTCCGTTTCGATATTTTCGGAGGATATAAGCATACTAATAATGAGCACTTCTTGGTATTAGATTATTTTGTATGGGAAGAAGAGACAGGTAATGTAAATGATAGGTCTGTTCAAGAAAATTTGGTGCCAATTTATGCCAATCTTACTCACTCACATATTGGTGGAATGATTCAATCCAATATTTGGGCACCGTTAGATATTTCTGTCAGATTTAAAAAGAATTTCTATAATATTAAAGAACCGATGTTTGGCGTAATAAATTTGGAAAATCCGAAAGCATACAATAAACCGGGCATAGAAGCGGATGTCAGGGCAACTTTAAAACTGTTGGATAATTTCAGCTTTATGCTAAACTACTATTTCTTGGGAGACAGATGGACTCTCTTTAAAGGCGAAAATGTAAAGATGGATAATATCCATGATTTAGGTTTAGAGACAACATACGAAATAAACAATTGGTTTTCACTTAATGTAAAAGCAAACAATGTTTTAGCACAAAAATATGATATTCTATACGGTCATCCGGCACAAGGATTTAGTGTGTTGGGAGGATTTACTTTCAAATTTTAAAACAGATAACTAAAAGGATAAAGAACTAAATTTTAAAAAATAAGTGTTTGTTATGTGGGTTTCTATAGTTAGACAGCCCATATTTAAAGAAGAAGCAGCTAAATATATTTAGCTGCTTCTTCTTTCCAGAGACTTGTAATTCTCAATAATCTATTTCGTCACAACTTTTTTAATCATATTAGTTTGTTCGTTTTGCAATCTTACGATATAAACTCCCTCCATAACATCGGTAGTCTCTCTGCTTCCTGCCACAACTTCCAGTTGACGCATAAGCTTTCCATCAACCGAGTAAACCGATGCTATAAAGTTTTTATTGCTATGGTTTATAATTACAATCTGTCTGCCGATTGTCGTTACCGATACTTGCGATTCGTCACTGTCGTTACCTGACTGATAAGTTAGTTTGAAACGTGCGCCTGTATCTCCACTTCTCGCATCGAAAGAGTAGGAGGCGTTGTTTTCTACAAGTTGTCTTACACCTGTTTCCAAGTCTAAAATATAAAGCGATGACTCATCTGGATTATCCGACATAGCAAATTCCAAAGTATACATACCATCACTATTGGCATCGAAACCGAGCAGTAAGTTATCCAGTTCGGGAACAGTAGTTACCTGATACTTCTCATCCTGGTTTTCGCCAACAGCATATATTTGAGAAATTCCGGTTTCTCTCATTTTTCTTCCGTCCCAACCCTCATCGTAACCAAATGTAGCATCGGGTTTTGTGAAAATCCAGACACGGTCGGCAGATTCCGCTCCCAGCACGTCAATTAACAGACTTGGCAACGATTCAGAAGAATCGTATTCTGTATCATCTCCGCCGGAACGCCAGTTTATTTGAGTTCCGTTACCATCGTTTACCGATGTGTTTTGTACTAACTGGTTGTATGCTATATTCAGGTTTGTATCACTACCGTTTTCCATGCGCACCAAAAATGCGTGCATCGAAGGAATTCTGTCCGGAAAATAATCCTGTCCACCAAGGTCTACAGGCACGGCCAGGTATTGTCCGCTCCGGTAGCCATTGACATTGATCGCCGTTCCGTTGAGTTTGCGCCACTGGTCGCGCGTACCGGTATTGAACAGGTACACTGTTTCCTCAACACCTGCAGGGAATGTCAGCGCACCCCTGCTGATGGGTATCGCCGCCGTGTAAGAGTTACCCACAAGGTTGACACCCGGATAGTTTGCATCATCTGTTCTGGTAACAGCGACAGATGCATCTCCTACATATAGGTCACCCTTAAAACTGTAGATACCTTTCGGCTGTTCATTCACATCGTTGGTAATTTGATAACCCCTGAAAGCTTCGAACTTGTCATTAGGAGTATGGGGTGCCCGCTGCCATTTGTTGCCATTGAATGGTTCCACCCATTGGTTTACTGTTTCATTACCATCCACATCATCATAGGGGAATGCCG